>NZ_JBASZT010000339.1:0-2123 GCF_049661145.1 Microbacterium sp. | reverse complement strand
GGCGAACGGTGCCTGATCCGCTCGCCGCGGTGTGGGAGACGATGCTGCTGCCGATCCTCGAGCGCGACCCCGCCGTGCAGGCGGTGACGCTGCTGCGCCATCTGCAGCTGGCCGACCCCGATGCCTTCCCCGACGACCGCGTCCGACGGACGCTGGAGCGGCGGGTGCGTGACTGGCGGGCGCTGCACGGGCCTGCCCGCGACGTGATCTTCCGCCAGACCTCCGAACCGGGGCGCATGGCGCTCTCGGACTTCACCGACGCGGCCGAGCTCGGCGTCACCATCGCCGGCGCGCCGTTCCCGCACCGGCTCTATCACTTCGTGCTGGCCTACAGCGGCTGGGAGCACGCCGCCGTCGTCCTCGGCGGCGAGAGCTTCACCGCCCTGGCCGAGAACCTCCAGAACGCGCTCTGGACCCTCGGCGGCGTCCCGGGCGAGCATCGCTCCGACAGCCTCTCGGCGGCCTACCGCAACCTCGACGCCGAGGCGGCGCAGGACGTGACCCGCCGCTACGACGAGTTCTGCGCCCATTACGGCATGGTCGCGAGCCGCTGCAATCCCGGCGAGGCACACGAGAACGGCGCGGTGGAGTCCCACAACCGCCACCTCAAGGCCGCACTCGACCAGGCGCTGATCCTGCGCGGCTCCCGCGACTTCGCCGACCTCGCCGATTGGCGGCGGTTCGTCGACCAGCTCGTCGCCCGCAGGAACCGCCGCCGGGAAGACGCAGTGCGCATCGAGGCGGCGGCACTGCGTCCGCTGCCCGCCCGGCGCGCCACCGACTTCACCGAGATCGTCGCCCGCGTCACCAGGACCGGCGGCTTCATGGTGCACAACATCTTCTACAGCGCGCCCTCGCGGCTGATCGGCCAGCGTCTGCGCGTCCACGTCTACGACGACCGGATCGAGGCCTGGCTCGGCGCCACCCATGTCGTCAGCCATCCGCGCCTGCGCGGCCGCGGCGACGGCGTCCGCCGGCACCGCGTCGACTATCGCCACGTCATCCACGCGCTCCGCCGCAAGCCGCAGGCGTTGGCCGGATCGGTCTACCGCGACGGTCTCTTCCCTCGCAGCGAGTACGCCGCCGCCTGGGCCGCGCTCTCCGAGGCGCTGCCGCGACGAGATGCCTGTCGCCGCATGGTCGATCTGCTCTGGCTCGCCCATCACGAGGCCTGCGAAGCCGAGCTCGCGGCACTGATCGCCGAGGACCTGGCCGTCGGGCGCCTGCCGCATGCACCCGAGCTGAAGATGCGGATCGAGCCGCGTCGACGGGCGCTGCCCACCGACGTGCCGGTGGCGCTCACCGAGCTCGCCAGCTTCGACGCCCTGCTGGAGATGCGCGCATGACCTCGCCCTCCAAGTCCACGACCGCGCGCACCGTCGATGTCCACGCGCTGCCGGCGATGCTGACCGCGCTGCGCCTGCCGAGCTTCCACTGCCACTGGCCAGCGCTCGCCGAGCGCGCCGACAAGGAGGGATGGCCCGCGGCCCGCTTCCTCGCCGCTCTCGCCGAGGTCGAGATCGCCGAGCGCGAGACCCGCCGCATTCGCCGCCACCTGATCGAGGCCCGGCTGCCGGGCGGCAAGACGCTGGCGACCTTCGACTTCAAGGCCCTGCCCAGCGTCCCCCGCGCCCGCGTCGAGGCCCTCGCCGCCGGCGACTGGATCGAAACCGGCGCCAACCTGATCGCCATCGGCAACAGCGGCGCCGGCAAGACCCACCTCCTCTGCGCCGTCGGTCACGCCCTCGTCGAAGCCGGTCGCCGCGTCCTCTACACCCGCACCACCGATCTCGTGCAGAAGCTCCAGGCCGCCCGGCGCGACCTCGTCCTCGAGGCCGCGCTCGCCAGGCTCGATCGCTTCGACCTCATCATCCTCGACGACATCGGCTATGCCCAGAAGGACCAGGCCGAGACCTCCGTCCTCTTCGAGCTCATCGCCCGGCGCTACGAGACCCGAAGCCTCGCCATCGCCGCCAACCAGCCATTCAGCGCCTGGGACCGCATCTTCCCCGACCAGGCCGTCACCGTCGCCGCCATCGACAGGCTCGTCCATCACGCGACCATCCTCGAGATGAACGTCGACAGCTACCGACGCCGCTCCGCGGCCGGCCGCAGCGCCGGCA
>NZ_JBASZT010000338.1:0-1757 GCF_049661145.1 Microbacterium sp. | reverse complement strand
TGCTCACCGAGCGCCTCGACGCGCTGACGGAGGCGCGCGACCGCGATCGCGACGGGCGCGCGGCGGCCATCGCCGGCGGCGTTCCCGAGCTGTACCTCGTCGAGGTCGAACGCGAGAGCGCGCTGCTCGACGCGGAGCTGATCTGGCTGGGCGGTCTCATCGACCGCATCCGGCGTCCCGACTACCCGTGGGGAGAGCACGTCGGCATCCCCACCGATCGCTATCTGGCTCAGAGAGAGGCCGCACGGCAATGACAGAGACCACCCCCGCCGGAGCGCCAACCGCGCCAGCAACCGCGCCACGAACAGAGGGCAACCCGAACCCGTGGCCCGCCCTCTGGGCTCTCGTCATCGGGTTCTTCATGATCCTCGTCGACACGACGATCGTGTCGGTCGCGAACCCCGCCATCAAGGCGGCCCTCGACCCGGACACGAACAACCTCGACAACGTCGTCTGGGTCACCTCGGCATACCTCCTCGCCTACGCCGTGCCGCTGCTGATCACGGGCCGCCTCGGCGACCGCTTCGGGCCGAAGCGCATCTACCTGACCGGGCTCGCGCTCTTCACGCTCGCCTCGCTCGGGTGCGGGCTGTCGGGCACGCTCGAGATGCTGATCGTGTTCCGCGCCGTGCAGGGGCTGGGTGCGGCGCTCATGACGCCGCAGACGATGGCGGTCATCACGCGCACCTTCCCCGCGAACCGCCGCGGGGCGGCGATGGGCCTGTGGGGTGCGACCTCGGGTGTCGCGATGCTCGTCGGCCCCCTCGCGGGCGGGCTGCTCGTCGACGGGCTCGGCTGGGAGTGGATCTTCTTCGTCAACCTGCCGGTCGGGGTCGTCGGGTTCGTACTGGCGTGGATGCTGGTGCCCGCCCTGAAGACGCACGAGCACCGCTTCGACATCGTCGGGGTTTTCCTCAGCGCGGTCGGACTCTTCCTCATCGTGTTCGGCCTGCAGGAGGGGGAGCACTACGACTGGGCGGCGTGGGTGTGGGCGATGATCGCCGCGGGCGTCGTCGTCATGGGGCTGTTCATCTGGCAGCAGGCGAAGACCCGGTCGGAGCCGCTTGTGCCGCTCGACCTGTTCCGCGACCGCAACTTCTCGATCGCGAACCTCGGCATCGCGACCGTCGGGTTCACGGTCACGGCGATGTCGCTGCCGATGATGTTCTTCTATCAGCTCGCGCGGGGGCTGACCCCGACCGAGGCGGCGCTGCTGCTCATCCCGATGGCGGTGCTCGCCGGCGCCTTCTCGCCGGTCGCGGGGCGCATCCTCGACCGCGTCGACCCGCGACTGCTGCTCGTGCCCGGGCTGCTGCTGACCTCGATCTCGCTGTTCTGGTACGCCACTCTGATGAACCCCGACACCGAGATCTGGATGTTCCTGCTGCCCTCGGGGCTCCTCGGCATCGCGCAGTCCGGGATGTGGGGGCCGCTCGCCACGACCGCGACGCGCAACCTGCAGCCGCGGCAGGCCGGCGCCGGGGCGGGCATCTACAACACGACGCGCACGATCGGGTCGGTGCTCGGGTCGGCGGCCATCGCGGCCTTCATGCAGAGCCGGCTCACCGCGAACCTGCCCGGAGCTGCCGATGCCGGCGGCGACTTCGCCGCGGGACAGCTGCCGCCCTTCGTGGTGGCCGGGTTCTCCGATGCCATGGCCCAGTCGATCCTGCTCCCGGCATCCGTCATGCTCATCGGCGTCGTCGCGGTGCTGTTCATGCGGCGCCCCGCCCACCTCGCCCCGCGCTGACCCGCGC
>NZ_JBASZT010000337.1:0-11744 GCF_049661145.1 Microbacterium sp. | reverse complement strand
GCTCATCGCCGCGCGCGTCGCACGGGCGGAGCGACGCCGGCGTGCGGCTGCCGCCCTGACCGACGTCGGCCTGCCGCCGGATTCCTGGGACCGCTTCCCGCACGAGTTCTCCGGCGGTCAGCGCCAGCGCATCGCGATCGCGCGCGCCATGGTCACGAGCCCCGACCTCATCGTGCTCGACGAGCCGACGAGCGCTCTGGACGTCTCCATCCAGGCGCAGATCCTGAACCTGCTGGTGGACCTGCAGAACCGTACCGGCGTCGCCTACCTGTTCATCTCCCACAGCCTCGCGGTGATCCACCACGTCTCGCACCACATCGCCGTGATGAAGGACGGCCGGGTGGTCGAGGACGGCGAGTCGACGGCACTGTTCGCGGCCCCGCAGGATCCTTACACGCAGCGGCTGTTCGCGGCCATGCCCCCGCTGTACCGTCGATGAGCCCCGCGTCGACGGTGAGTGCGCCGCCGCGTTCCCGCGGGCGCATCGCGGTGTTGATCGGCACGTGCCTCGTGGTGTCGGTGAACACTGTCATCGCGATCTTCAGCCTCGTGCGCTCCGCCCTGGTTCTCGAACGCGGCCTCGATGACGCGGCGGTCGCGCTCGCGATGTCGATCTTCCTGTTCTCGCTCGCGCTCGGCGGCATCGTGGGCGGCCTCGTGCTCGCCTTCGTGACCCCGCGGATCCTGACGCTCGCCGCCGCCGCCCTCTTCGGCGGCGGGTGGTTCCTCGCGGGCTCGGCGTACGATCCCGTCTCGCTCCACCTCACGCTCGGCGTCATGGGCGGCTTCGGCGCCGGGCTCGTGTACAACCCCGCGATCTCCCTCACGCTCGGATGGTTCCCCGATCATCCCGGCATGGTGTCGGGGATCATCCTCGGTGCCGGAGCCATCGGTCCGGCGGCGCTGGCCCCCCTGTTCGCGGCAGCGGTCTCGGAGTGGGGCGTCGGCACGGCGCTACGGCTGCTCGGCGCCGTGCTCGCCGTGTTCACCCTCGTGGGCGCCGTCACGCTCCGCGCACCACGCGCCCCGGAGACGACACGCGCCCGGCGAGCGCTCCGCGAACGCCTGCTCCCGCTGCGGTCGCCACGCTTCTGGATGATCTTCGCGCTCTTCGCGATCGTCACGACGCCGGGCAACATGACCGTCAGCGCCCTCGCCGGCATCGTGGACGTGCAACTGGCCGAGGCGGTGACCGACACGCGCGCACTCGGTCTCCTCCTCGTCACGACGCTGCCGTTCGCCAACTTCGGTGGGCGGCTGCTGTTCGGAGCGCTCTTCGATCGCTGGGGACCGGTCGTCCCGCTCGCGCTGTGTCTGGCCGGGACCGGTGCGTCGCTGATCGGACTGCTCGCGGCACGCGACGTGCTCTCGTTCGCGATCGCGCTCTACGGCCTGGGAGTCGTGTTCGGGAGCACCCTCGTCCTGTTCCCTCCCCTCACCGCCCGTGAGTTCGGCTACGACGACCTCCCCCTCGTCTACGGCGTGATGTTCGTCGGGTACGCCGCCGGCGGACTCATGGGTCCGCTCCTGACGGGTGTGCTCGCGGATCCGGGCGCCGGCACCGGCGGCTACTCGGGCGCGTACCTGGCCGCGCTCGCGTTGTGCCTCGTCGGCGCCATCCTGCTCGCCGTGCTGAGACGTACGCCACGTGCGCGTCCGGTCGAAGCGCCCGGGGCGCGCGGATGACGACGCGTCGCATCCGGCCGTCACTGGACCACACGCCCGCTGCGGGTCGTTCTTCGTGCTCGGTTACGATCGCGACGGGATTCCTCCGCCCGGGCACGCAGGACCTCGGCGAGCGCGTCGGCGGAAGTTCGAGCACGACGAGGCGGTCGCCCCGCCATCCGGTCACTCGTCCCGATGCCCGGCTGAGAGCCGTGCCTTTCCGAACAGCTCGTCGTCGACGCGGCGCAGTCGCTTCTCGACCTGGGGCTGGTCTAGGACTGCTGCCGGGTACGTCGACCCCCGCACCGCGAGAACTCCCGCCATCGACTTGCCGTGATCTGCCGCTACGAGGCCGCGGATCCGGCAGATCGCGGCAAGTCGGGAGAGCGTCCGAGAACGACTTGCCGTGATTTGTCGCCTCCGCCCCGCGGAACCGGCAGAACTCGGCAAGTCGGGAGCGCGGCCCGCGCCGGCGGCCGACTCCCTCGCCGATCAGGTCACGACTACGATCGACGACGACGGCATCCGCAACGCGTTCCGCGCGAACGCGCTCGTCTGAGGAGGCTCGCACCGCGGGGCCGCCGCTGGGCCGTCGCTCATTGCGGGTCCTCCTCGAGGACCCAGTGTCCCGTCTTGTCGGCGCCTTCCCGTCGGATCGTCCCCGCCGCGGTCAGCTTGGCAAGGTAACGCTCGACGGTACGCGTCGACTTGTCGAGCCGGAGGGCGATACCGGCGGCGGTGATCCCCGGTTCGTCTCGTAGCAGCATCAGCACCTGGTCACTTAGACCGACATTTACCCCGCCATTTACACCGACGCGCATGCCGCTCTTGGCGCTGTGCTCAGCCGCGGTGAGCGTCTCGATGATGATGCCCAGCATGTAGTCGATGAAGGGCGCAGCATCAACTTCTGCCGCGTGCGAAGCCTGGAGTGCGTCGTAGTACCCCTGCTGATGCTCGCGGATCAGCGTCTCGATCGGCTGCCATGCGAGTTCTGGCTGCCACCGGCTCAAGACGAGCGTCTGCCAGAGCCTGCCGACGCGCCCGTTCCCGTCGCGGAAGGGATGTATGTGCTCGATCAGGTAGTGCACCGCGCTCGACACGATCAGCGGATGCTCAGGACTCGCCTGTCCCCACTCGAGCAGCTCACCGATCAGCCGCGGCACCTTCGCGTGGCGGGACCCGGTGTGCAGCACGGCGCCCGTCTGGCTGACGATTTCCAGGTCGACCGTCCGAAACGCGCCGGACTCTTCGATCAGACCATAGGTGAGCAGCCCGTGAGCACGGAGGAAGTCGTCGAGGCTCCAGGGGTCGAAGGTATCGAGTGCGTCATAGGCAGCGAGCGCATTCTTGACCTCCTGCACGTCGCGCATCGGACCGAAACCTGGACCGCCATCCGCGATATCGACAACTGCGGCGAGGCTGAGCCGATTGCCCTCGATCGCCGTCGATGAGTGAATCGCGTCGATCCGATTCGCCCGTCGCAGCTGCAGCGCCCTTCCCGACAGCTCTTCGATGGCATTCACTCGACCCAACAGCATGGTCGCGCGATCCACCCGTTGAGGCCAGTCCGGCTGCGGGGTGAAGAAGTCGGGAATCATGGCACCACCACCCCAACCTTGATCGACGACCTCGCCCTCAATGCCAACTCACGTTGATCCTATTGGCTTGCTCGCCTGGCCGGGCAGGCAGATCGAGGGCGATGCTCTGGAAGGATGGATGCCGTGGTCTCGGCATCGACATCGACATCGGCATCCGCATCGCGCATCGTGTTCATCGACGTCGACGGGACCATCCTGGAGCACGGGTCGGTGATCGCCCCGTCGACTGTCACGGCGATCCGCACGGCACGCGGGAAGGGGCACTCGTCTACCTGTGCACGGGACGCTCGGCCGGCGACCTGCACCCCGACGTGCGCGCGATCGGCTTCGACGGTGCGATCACCAACGGCGGCGCGTTCGCGACCCGTGGTGGCGAGGCGCTTCTCTCCCACCCGATGCCGCGCGACGACGTCGACCACCTCGTGTCATACCTCGAAGCGCATGGGATCGAGTTCACGCTGCAGTCGAATGAACGAGTATATGCCAGCACCGGCATCTTCGAGATGATGTCCGAGTTCGCGCGGGTGGGCGCCGAGCGCCGTGCGGAAGACCTACGCCGCATCGGGGTGGAACCCACTAGCGACGGCCTGCTGCACTCGGTCATCGCCGACGCGGCCACCCGCTGGCTGCCGCTCGCCGCCGCCGACTTGGACACTGTGGCGAAGGCCGTCTTCGTCAGCACCCGCTCCGACGACGTCGATCGGCTGCAGGCCGACCTCGGCGAGAGGTTCCACGTCATCCCCGGCAGCATCCCGCTACCCGGCGGTTCCAACGGTGAGATTTCACCCGCCGGGATCACGAAGGGAGCCGCGATCCTCCAGGTGCTCGCGATTCTCGACCGGCCGGCCACCGAGGCGATCGGCATCGGCGACAGCTGGAACGACGTCGAGATGTTCGACGTCTGCGGTGTCTCGGTCGCGATGGCCGGTGCCGACCCCGAGCTGCAGGCCCGCGCCGACCGAGTCACGACCGGTGTGCTGGACGACGGCGTGTGGAACGCGTTCGTCGAGCTCGGCCTGGTGTGACGCCGACGCCCTCCCCCGCTTCGTCAACGCAGCAGCGTGACGGTGACTCCCGGTTGCGGGGCACGTGAAAGCCGGCCGTCCGAGGTCACGAGGCTCGCACCGAGTTCGCGAGCAGCGACGACGCAGAAGGCATCGCTGATCCGCAACGACTGACGAAGCGCCCACACCTCGGCGATGAACGGCTCGATGGGAATGCGCCGGACGGGAGCGTCACGCAGCGCGACGACCGCGCGGTCGGCCTCGTCAGTCGAGATCTGCTCCGCGCGGACCAGCCGCCCCAGCGCCGACAACACTTCCAAATCGATGATTGCTGGCGCAAACAGGGAATGGCCTTCCAGCGCTGCGAGCGCCGCGCTCTGCCGCAGGCTGGGGAGGATCGCGTCGAGCAGTGCGCTCGCATCGACGACGGCCGTCATTCCGAGTTCGGAGACGACTTCGGATCGCCAGCCGATGGCGCCGCGTCAAACTCCTCGCGCGCAGCATCGATCGCGGAGATCACGTCGATTTCCCGCGGCGCGGCGCCCAAGCGAACGCCGCCGTTCCGGGAGTTCGCGTACCCGACCGCCCGGTCAGCGCCGTGCGAGCACGGCGACGATCGGGCGGTGGTCGCTGCCGGCATCGTCGAACGACGTCAGCACCCTCGCGCCGCGCACGCGCCATCCCTCTCCGACGAGCACGTGGTCGATGGGCGTCGCCAACCACGTCGGCAGCATCGTCGTCCAACTGCCCGTCGCCGCACCTCCCGCCTCGGCCGCGGTATCCCGGCATCCGCCGAGGAACGAGTGCAGGTGGTCGAGAGTCGCGTTCAGATCGCCCGCAAGGATGACGTTCGCATTCCCGCTGCACCGCTCCCGGACCCACTCCAGCCCGGCCCGCCAGTCATCGATGGCGCTCGGGAGCGGCGGCATCGTGTGCGCGGCGACGATGACCGGACCCACGCCGTCGATCGGAACCCATGCACCGCTCGGAATCCGCGGCGTCGAGCCCGCGGCGTCATCGAGCCGGTACGCGCCGAGGTCACTCGCGATGAGCACCGACGTCGGCAGCGGGCTGTCATCGCCGTAGGTCGTGTGCGGCACCAGCTGCTTGCCCTCGTCCGCCAGCAACTGCGCCGTCTCCCCCGCGACGCGCTCACCGGTCTCGGGAAGGCTGACGATATCGGCATCCGTCTCCATGACGAGGCGGGCGACGGATGCCGGGTCCGCGCCGCCATACTGCGTGTTCCACGCTGCGACGACGACGTCGCCGGAGTCGCGCCCGGCCGGCGGAAGCTCGCCGTGCCATCCGCGCGCCGCCAGGACCGCGACACTCGTGACTCCCGCCAGCGCGCACACCACGGCGATCCCGGCTGCCGCACCGACGCGCCCACGCAGCAGGGCGAGGACCGCCAGCAGCAACGCGAGCAGGATCAGCGTGACGGCGACCACGACCCGGAACGAGAGGACCTGCGCCACGACGAGCCACGTCTGCGCGCCCAGCGCCTGCGGCCAGCACAGCAGCAGCCCGACCGGCGCCGACACTACCAGCGCGACGGCGAAGCCGACCCGCGGTCGTGCGCGTGCGGCCACCGGAACCTCCCGCCATCGAGCCTGCTATCGCAGCCCGCCATCGAGCCTGCCATCGAGCCGGGGCTACCGACCCTGCGCGGCGACTCTAGGCGGCGCGTGTTCCGGGGTCGTCACAGAAAGATGTCGGGGAACAACTCGCTGTCGGGCGTTCCCGGCGTCGCCGCATAGCGGGCGAAATCGGTGACCCCGGCATCCCGCAGCACCTGCTCGACGATGAGGGTTTGACCCGTGTACTCGCGGGCGGGGCGGGTGAGGACCTCGTATGCCGCGTCGGCGTAGACCTCCGGCGTACGGCTGACTTTCATCATCCGATCGCCGCCCAGCGCGAACTGCACGGCGGCGGTCGCGATGGTCGTCTCGGGCCACAGCGTGTTCGCCGCGATGCCGTCGCCCGCGAACTCCGCCGCCATCCCGAGGGTCGCCATCGTCATGCCGTACTTCGCGAGGGTGTACCCGGTGTGCGCGCCGAGCCAGCGGGGCGTGAGGTTCAGGGGCGGCGACAGGGACAGGATGTGGGGATTCTCGGCATCCTTCAGTATCGGGATCGCCGCGCGGCTGAGCATGAACGTGCCACGGACGTTGACATCCTGCATGAGGTCGTACTTCTTCGTCGCGAGCTCCAGCGAGCCGGACAGGTCGATGACGGAGGCGTTGTTGACGACGATGTCGATGCCGCCGAATTCGCCCTGGGTCTTCAGCACCGCCTCGGTGATGTCGTCGTCGCTGCGGACGTCGCCGACGATGGGCAGCGCCCGGCCGCCCGCGGCCTCGATCTGCGCGGCGGCGGTGTGCACGGTGCCCTCGAGCTTGGGATGCGGAGTGTCGGTCTTGGCGAGCAGCGCGATGTTCGCGCCGTCGCGCGCCGCCCGCAGGGCGATCGCAAGGCCGATGCCGCGGCTGCCGCCCGACATCAGGATGGTCTTTCCGGCGAGGGATGTCATGGCTGCTCCTTGGCATTCGTGGCGGCGGTGGCGTGCGCGGCGCTGGCGTTCTTGGCGGATGCCGCGGCGAACGCGGTGACGCGCGCCTTCGCCTGCGGGGTGTCGAAGCTCGCCCCGATCGTCGCGGCCTCGTCGGCGAGGTTCTCGGCGAACACCCGTCGCGCCCCCGCGCGCACGAGCCGCTTGGCCTGCCCGAACGCCGCCGTCGCGCCGTCGAGCCACTGCCGCGCGACCTGCTCGCCGCGGGCGGCGGGGTCGTCCGCGACTTCGGTGACGAGGCCCCATTCCCACGCCGTCGCGGCGTCGATCGTGAGGTCGTCGAGCAGCATGCGCAGCGCACGGGTCTGCCCGATGGCCGCGGGCAGCAGTGTCGAGACGCCGAGGTCGGGGGTCAGGCCGATGTTCGCGTACTTGCTGACGAACCGGGCGCGGGGGCTGGCGACGATGTAGTCCGCCGTGAGCATGAGGCCCAGGCCGCCGCCGGCGACGGCGCCCTGGACGACGGCGACGACCGGCTTGTCCGAGGCGACGAACGCGGCGATGCCCTCGTGAATCCGGTGCGCTGCGGCGGTCACGTCCGCACCCGCCGCGCCCGAGGTCGCCATCTCGACGACGTCGCCGCCGGCGCAGAACGCGGAGCCATTGGCATCGATCACGACGGCCCCGACCGACGGGTCTGCGGTGATCTGAAGCGCCAGGTCGCGCCAGCGCTGCCCCATCTCGAAGCCCATCGCGTTGAGCGAGGCGGGACGGTTGAAGGTCAGGCGCGCGAGCGCGCCGTCGCGCGTGTACAGGATCGACTCGGTCATGCGGGTTCCTTCCCGGTCAGCTGGTCGTAACTCCGCCATTGCGCTGCCGACGCGATCGTCGACCCGCGCAATTGCGGGGAAGAGCTCCGGACGCACGTTCGATCTGGAGGAGTCTGGGTCCTCGGCCGCAGAGCACCTGCGCGCGCGGCAGTCACTTCGGCGCCATTCTGATCGCGCCGTCGAGGCGGATGGTCTCACCGTTGAGGTACCCGTTGCGGACGATCTCGAGCACGAGTGAGGCGTACTCGTCGGGTCGGCCGAGCCGCGCCGGGTACGGCACCTGCTGGCCGAGGCTCTCCTGCGCGGCGTTGGGCAGACCCGCGAGCATCGGGGTCTCCATGATCCCGGGCGCGATCGTGCAGACGCGGATCCCGTAGCGCGCCAGCTCGCGCGCGATCGGCAGCGTCATCGCGTGCACGCCGCCCTTGCTCGCGGAGTAGGCGGGCTGACCGATCTGGCCGTCGAAGGCGGCGACGGATGCCGTGTTGACGACGACCCCGCGGTCGCCGCCGTCCGTCGGCTCGGTCCTCGCGATGGCGGCCGACGCCTGCGCGATGACGTTGTAGGTGCCGACGAGGTTGACCCGGACGATCCTCTCGAAGTGCGCGAGCTCGGTGGGCGTGCCGTCGCGGTCGAGCACCTTTGCGGGCGGGGCGATGCCCGCGCAGTTCACGACGACGCGCAGCGGCCCATGCTCGCTCGCCTGCGCGACGGCGGCGGCAACCTGTTCCGGATCGGTGACGTCGGCGGGGGCGAACGTCCCGCCGAGCTCCGCCGCACGCTCGGCCCCGGGCGACGACGGCAGATCGACGACGACGACGTGGGCGCCCTGGTCGGCGAGACGCCGCGCGGTCGCGAGCCCCAACCCGCTCGCGCCGCCCGTGACGAGGGCGGACGCTCCTGCGATCTCCATGGATTCTCCTTCGAACTCCAGCGATATCGCGTACCACTCTAGGCGGCACTGAGTCTCAAAAACCATTCCCGCATCCGCGGTTCGCCGTGCGCGCGCGTACCGATTGCAGGAGCGACTCCGCCCGGCGCCGCCGCGCTCCCGCGTGTTTCCACGAACGATTCGCCGCGGAGGGCCAGCCACTCCTGCATACGGTACGCCACGGTGGCGGCGACTGCCGGTGCGGAGTTGACTGAGCACATGGAACTGCGCCTCAAGCGCGTCCGCGACGACGCGGCGGAATCCGACGGCTGGCGGGTGCTCGTCGACCGGCTGTGGCCACGCGGAGTGACGAAGGAGCGCGCGACTCTCGACGCCTGGGCGAAGGATGCCGCACCGTCGAACGACCTGCGGCGGCAGTTCCACCACGATGGTCTGGCCTGGTCGGAGTTCGAGCGCCGCTATCGTGCGGAGCTGACCGGCGACGCCGGCAGCGCGGCCATCGCGGCGCTGCGCCACGAGCTCGCCGAACATGCCGTCGTCACGCTCCTCTACGACGCGCACGACCCCGAGCACAACAACGCCGTCATCCTGGCCGACGTCCTCCGCGCGGGCTAGCGGCCCGGGCGGGCCTCCACCCCTCGCTCACAATGGATGCCATGAGCATTCCGGCCGGTGACATCGCCGTACCGCGCCGGGTGCGCGCCCTCGCGGGCGTCGCGGAGCTGACGCCGGTGTGGCGCAACGGGATCGGCGGCGTCACCTTCCGGACGAGCGACGGCCGGTACATCAAGTACGGTCCCCGCAACCGCGAGACCAGCATGGTCGCCGAGGCGGGTCGCCTGGAGTGGGCACGCGGCTTCGTCCTCGTGCCCGAGGTGATCGACGTGGGTTCGGATGGCGACGAGGAATGGCTCGTGACCCGCGCGCTCCCCGGACGCTCGGCCGTCGATCCGCGGTGGCTCGCCGAACCGGCGACGGCGGTGCGGGCCGTCGGGCAGGGGCTGCGGGCGATGCACGACGCGCTTCCCGTCGCGGATTGTCCGTTCGACTGGTCGGTGCCGACGCGAATCGCGAACGCGTCGGCCCGCGGCATCCGCGTCCCCGACGCGCTGCGCACCGTACCGGAGACCGACCGACCGGTGGTGTGCCACGGCGACGCCTGCTGCCCGAACACGCTGCTGTCCGACGACGGGCGCTGGTTCGCCCACGTCGACCTCGGGGCGCTGGGCATCGCGGACCGGTGGGCGGACATCGCCGTCGCGACGATGAGCACCGAGTGGAACTACGGACCGGGGTGGGAGGACGCGCTCATCGCCGCCTACGACGTGGAGCCCGACCGGGAACGCCTCGCCTACTACCGCGACCTCTGGAACGCGACCTGACCGCTTGCGTCCCAGAACGTCTCGCGTACGACCACTCCCATGACATCACCGCGTCGGGAAGGATGGGCTCATGGCGCATCCGCTCATGTTCGACGACGACGACCCGGTGCTCGCGCGCGTGCGCGAACTCGCGCTCGCGCTGCCCGAGTCCGCGGAGAAGATCACCCACGGCCGCCCGACGTTCTTCACGGTGAGGACATTCGCTTTCTACGGCGGATCGCCGCGCGGCGCGACGACCGACCGACACGACAGCGCCCTGGTCTTCCACCCCGACCCCGCCGACGAGCCCGCCTTGCGGCAGGACGACCGCTTCTGGGAGCCGGCCTACCTGTGGCCGCACGGCTGGCTCGCGATCGACCTCGACGACGACCCGGACTGGACCGAGATCGCCGAACTCCTCGACGCCTCCTACCGCGTGACCGCGCCGCGCCGGCTCGTGAGGCTCCTCGACGCGCGGTGAGGCGGGACGGATGCCGATGGCTCGGACGTTCCGCACCCGTCACGCCGCCGCACCGTCACGACTGGCCGAAGATGAAGTTCCACGATCCGGTGGCGACCGCCACCGCCACCGCCGTCGCCGAGATGGCAACGCCCACGGCCACGAGCACCCACTCCCGCCGGCCGAAGGTCGACGGCCGCGCCCACGTGCGCGCGACGGGATTCCCCTCGGCATCCGTCGTCGCGCCGAATCCGCGCGCCTCCATGGTCGTGGCGAGCTTGGAACCGCGGCGGATCGCGAGCACGAAGATCGCGAAGATCATGCCGAACAGCTGACGCAGCCGCCCCGTCTCGGCCACTCCCCGGGCTCTGCGCGCGAGCTGCATCGACCGCCAATCCTCGACGAACAGCCCCACGGTGCGCAGGCCCGCCATCGCCCCGAGCACGAACCGCGCCGGAACGTGGAGCACCTGCGCGAGCCCGTCGCCGAGATCGGTCACGTCGACCGTCATGAACAGCACGACCGACGGCAGCCCGACCGCGAGGACGCGCAGCATGGTGGCGACAGCCAGCTGGATCGACCCCTCGTTGATGTCGATGAACCCCCACGAGAAGTACGACTGCCCGCTCGGCCGCCCGTAGAGCAGGATCGTCAGGGCCCCGAGCGGTGCTGCGAGCCAGATCGGCCAGGTCCGCCGCCAGAACGCGCTCCAACCGATCCCCGTGAGAGGCAGCAACAACAGCACGAGACCGAGCGCGACGGCGGCCGAGACGACGTCGATCGTCAGGATCAGCGGAGCGGCGATCGCCAGCGACGCCAGGAGCTTCGCGACGGGGTTGATCCGACGCACGCGCGCCGAGCCGTGCACCGCGAGCGGTTGGATGCCGACGCTCACGAGACCGACCGATCCGGCCGATCCGGCGGACCCGGCCGCAGCGGCGACTCCGGCGACGACCCGAGCGTGATGCGGACCGCCCCGAGGGCGGCGACGAGGTCCTCGTCGTGGGTGATGACGACGAGCGTGTGTCCCGCCCGACGCAGCTCTCGCAGCAGCAGGACGAGCTCCGCCCAGGTACGGGAATCCTGCCCGAACGTCGGCTCGTCCAGCACGATCACCCGCGGCTGCGCCGCGAGGATCGTCGCCACCGACAGCCGCCGCTTCTCCCCTCCCGACAGCGTGTACGGGTTGGCGCGCGCGAGCGGCAGCAGCCGCAACCGGGTCAGCAGCCCCTCGACGATGGCCGCGACCTCGTCGTCGTCACGCCCCAGCGCGCGCGGCCCGATCTCCAGCTCGGCGCGCACGCTCGCCGCGAGGAACTGGTGCTCGGGCTCCTGGAAGACGGTGCCGATGCGCGTCATCAGCGCGCGTGACGTCCACGCGATGGGGTGCTCCCCGCTGCCGGGCGCATCGGGCGCATTGGGGGC
>NZ_JBASZT010000336.1:0-50345 GCF_049661145.1 Microbacterium sp. | reverse complement strand
CTCCAGGGCCCGCACGATCCGGCGGCCGTTGCGGGGGTCGATACGCGCGGCCGTCGCCGGATCGGCCTGCCGCAGCCGTTCGTACAGGGCGCCGGCACCGACCCGCTCCAGCTCCGCTTCCAGTTCGGCGCGCAACCCGTCGTCGCGCGGCGGAAAGCGGAAGTCGTAGATCACGCTCGACACGTACAGGCCGGAGCCGCCGACGAGGATGGCGTCCGCGCCGCGGGCGTGGATCTCGCCGATCGCGGTGCGCGCGGCATCCTGGTACCAGGCCACCGCCGCCTCGTCGGTCACCTCCAGGACGTCGAACAGGTGGTGCGGGATGCCGCGGCGCTCGGCCACCGGGAGCTTCGCCGTGCCGATGTCCATTCCCCGATAGAGCTGCATCGCGTCGGCGTTCACGATCTCGGCGTCGCGGCCGCGGTTGCGCAACGCCTCGGCGAGCCGTAGCGAGAGGTCGGTCTTGCCGGTGCCGGTCGCCCCGACGATCGTCCAGAGCTGCGGATCACTCACAGTGATCTGGCCGCTTTGCGGACGCGGCGGGTCGAAACGCTCCCCATCGGCTGGCTGCGTTTCGACTCGGCCTTCGGCCTCGCGGGGCGACCGGAGCCGATCAAGGCCCGACGCGCAGGGTGGGGATGCCGAGGCCCACGGCTCGCGGGGCGCCCGCGGTTCCGGCGGTTGCGGGGACGGCGCAGGACTCGGCCTGCGCGCGATCCCAGGCATCGCCGGCACGGGTGCGGCGGATGGCGAGCGGCGCGCCATCGGTGCTGTCGGCCAGCAGGTGGAAGGGAGCGGCATGGGTGACAGTCACCGAGACGACATCACCCGGGCGTGGGACGGCGCCGGCGACCGGCAACTCGAAATGCACGAGCCTGCCGTCCTCGGCACGGCCGGTGAGGCGGTGCGTCTCGGCATCCTTCTTGCCCTCGCCGGCCGACACCAGCACCTCGACGCGTCGGCCGAGCTGGCGCTGGTTCTCCTCCAGGCTGATCCGGTCCTGCAGGGCGACGAGACGCTCATACCGTTCCTGCACGATGGCCTTCGGTACTTGATCGGGCATCGTCGCAGCGGGCGTGCCCTCGCGGATGGAGTACTGGAAGGTGAACGCGCTCGAAAAACGCGCCTGCTCGACGACGCACAGCGTGTCCTCGAAGTCCTCGTCGGTCTCGCCGGGGAAGCCGACGATGATGTCGGTCGTGATGGCCGCGTGCGGCATCCTGGCGCGCACACGGTCCAGGATGCCGAGGAACCGCGCGCTCCGGTACGACCTGCGCATCGCCTTGAGGATGCGGTCCGATCCTGACTGCAGCGGCATGTGCAGCTGCGGCATGACGGCGCCGGTCTCGGCCATCGCGTCGATGACGTCGTCGGTGAAGGCGGCGGGGTGCGGGCTCGTGAAGCGGATGCGCTCCAGACCGGGAATCTCGCCGGCGGCGCGCAGCAGCTTGCCGAAGGCCTGGCGGTCGCCGAACTCGACGCCGTAGCTGTTGACGTTCTGGCCGAGCAGGGTCACCTCGATCGCGCCGTCGTCGACGAGCAGCCGGATCTCGTTCAGGATGTCGCCGGGACGCCGGTCCTTCTCCTTGCCCCGCAGGTGCGGGACGATGCAGAACGTGCACGTGTTGTTGCAGCCGACCGAGATCGACACCCAGCCGCTATAGACGGAGTCGCGCTTGGTGGGCAGAGTGGACGGGAAGACTTCGAGCGATTCGAGGATCTCGAGTTCCGCGTCACCGTTGTGCCGGGCGCGTTCCAGCAGGCCGGGGAGGGAACCCATGTTGTGGGTGCCGAACACGACGTCGACCCAGGGGGCTTTGTCGAGCACGGCATCCTTGTCCATCTGGGCGAGGCATCCGCCGACCGCGATCTGCATGCCCTCGTGCTTGTCCTTGCGGCTCTTCAGGTGCCCCAGCGTGCCGTACAGCTTGCCGGCGGCGTTGTCGCGCACGGCGCACGTGTTGATGACGATGATGTCCGCCTCTGCCCCGGCATCCGCCCGCACGTAGCCCGCGCTCTCGAGCGAGCCGGACAGGCGCTCGGAGTCGTGGACGTTCATCTGGCAGCCGAAGGTGCGCACTTCGTAGGTGCGCACACGGCCGCCTTCGGCGACGGCCGCCGACGACGGCGCGATCAGCGTGGATGCGGCGGACGGAGAGGTCATGATGCGTGCCATTCTACGAGTACGCGCCGCACGCTGCGCCGGCCGCGAGAACCGGGCGATAGGTTCGTTCCATGCACGATCACCGAGCAGTGACGCTGCAGGACATCGCCGACCGCGTCGGGGTCACCCGCTCGACCGTCTCCAACGCCATCACGGGCAATGGGCGCGTGTCCGAGAGCATGAAAGAGCACGTGCTCGCCGTCGCCCGCGAACTCGGGTACCAGCCGAACACCCTCGCGCGGCGGCTCCGAGGGTCGCGGACCGGAATCATCGCACTGCGCCTACCACGACACACGAGCAGTATGTCGTACTACATGGAGGCGACCTTCGGGGTGGTCGAGGAGGCCGAGCGCAGCGGAATGGTGGTTTCGCTGATCCCCGCGGACGTACGTCCCGGAAACCTGCAGCGTCTGCACGCGGACGGGGTCGTCCTGCTCGACCCGGACGCCGACGACCCGTCGGCACACGCGATGCTGACGGGGACGCTCCCTGTCGTCACGGGCGAACCCGTACCGCCGGGTCTTCCCCCGGGACGCGCGGCGGTGGTGAGCGATCACCGGGCGGCAGTCGCCGAGCTGATGGATCATCTCGCCGAGCGCGGCGCCCGCCGCCCCGCGCTGGTCTCCCCCGAGGTCCGGTCCCACTGGGCGATCTCGGTGCGAAGCGCGTTCGAGCGGTGGTGCCGGGACAACGACACGGTCGGTCAGGTCCTACCCATTCGGCATCCCGCACCACCCGACGAGGTCCGCGCTGCCGTTGCGGAGTTGCTGCGCGCGAGCGCGTCGCCCGTGGACGCGATCGTGGCGGGCTCCGATGGCGTCGTCCTCAACGTGGTCACCGGCGCGGAACAGGCCGGCCGGCGGGCGGGGACGGATCTGCTCGTGGCCACGGTCGTGGACTCCGACATTCTGCGGTTCACGAACCCCCCGATCACCGCACTCGACCTCCGCGCGCGAGAATTCGGCCGCCGATGCGTGCAGGCGCTTCGTACCGTCCTCGAGTCCGGCGATGCGGCGGAGCCGGCGCCGTACTTCCAGGACGTCGTCCCGATCGCGCTCTGCCGACGGGAGTCGACGTCGCGACTGTTACGAGGTTGTAAACACGACCACTGAGTCGGCCACGTGCGCTTGCCTGTGCGATGTCGGCGTTGCTAGCTTGCGCTTTATCGATATAGCACTCCGGTCCGGTCACGAGTGAGCACCTTTCGCGATCGCCCCGATGAACCGTCATCCCCTCCGCGACATCCGGTGCCTCAGCGCCGTGTGAGAGGAGCAAGCCATGGCCCATCCCGCACCCGACGCATCGCTCCCCCGTCCGACCCAGGGCGCCCCCGAGGCCACGGCGGGGAACTTCAAGCGCGTACTGGGCGTTCCGTCACTCGTCCTGTTCGGTCTCGTCTACATGGTGCCGCTCACGGCGTTCACAACCTACGGAATCGTCACGCAGCTGACCGGCGGTCGCGTCGCGCTGTCGTACATCATCACGCTCGTCGCGATGGTGTTCACGGCGCGCTCCTACGCGCGGATGACGGTCGCCTACCCGTATGCGGGATCGGCCTACGTCTACACTCAGCAGAGCTTCGGCGGCGCGGTCGGTTTCCTCACCGGCTGGTCACTGCTGCTCGACTACCTCTTCCTCCCGATGATCAACTACCTGATCCTCGGCCTCTATCTGAGCAGCGCCTTTCCGGTGATCCCACCGTGGGTGTGGATCCTGGCGTCCATCCTGTTGGTCACGGCGCTCAACATCATCGGCATCAGGTCCATCGCCCGGGCGAACTTCGTGATCGTCGCCGTGCAGACGATCTTCATCGTGGTGTTCGTTGCCCTCTCCATCGCGGCAGCTGTCGGCAACGGCGTCGACCCGATGCTTCCGTTCCGCGGCGACGGCTCCGCGGACGGGGTCGGGCTGCTGTTCGCGGGCGCCGCCATCCTGTGCTTGTCGTTCCTCGGATTCGATTCGATCTCGACGCTGGCAGAAGAAGCGAAGCAGCCCACGCGATCCGTGCCGCGCGCCATCATGATCGTCACGGTCTCGGCGGGCCTCATCTACATCCTGCTGTCCTACCTCGCCCAGATCGCCTACCCGTCCAACGTCTTCGGATCGGTCGACACGGCCTCTCTCGATGTCGTGGCCTCGCTCGGCGGGCAGTGGCTGTCGACCCTGTTCATCAGCGGGTTCATCGCCGGTGCCCTCGGGTCCGCCCTGACCTCGCAGGCGTCGGTGTCCCGCATCCTGTTCGCGATGGGGCGCGACGGCGTGCTGCCGCGACCCGTGTTCGGACACCTCAGCACACGGTTCGGCACGCCGGTCTTCGCGATCCTGATCGTCTCGGCGGTCTCGCTCCTCGCGCTCGTGCTCGATCTCGAATTGCTCGCCAGCATGATCAGTTTCGGCGCGCTCATCGCGTTCTCGTTCGTGAATCTCTCCGTCGTCAAGCACTACTTCGTCGACCTGAAGGAGCGCGCGGGGTGGGGTGTCCTGAACAATGTGGTGCTGCCCTGCATCGGGCTCGCGCTGACCCTCTGGCTGTGGACCAACCTGGCACCGACGACGTTCGTCATCGGCCTGTCGTGGGCTGCTGTCGGGTTCGTGATCCTGCTCGTCATCACACGTGGGTTCCGGCGCCCGACGCCCACGCTGGACCTCGCAGAGTGACCCACCGAGGAGCAGACAGATGACAACAGCGGATACCGTCGTCAGGGCCGCTCGGGTTCATACGATGCACGAAGGCTCGGAGCACGTCGACGCCATCGCGATCGCGGGCGGGCGAATCATCGGGACCGGACGCTTCGCCGAGCTCGCGCACGTCGTCGGGTCCCACACCGAGGTCTTCGAGTTCGCGGCTGCGACGATCGTGCCCGGACTCAACGACTCGCACATGCATCCGATCTACAGCCTCAGCGTCGCCCGCGGCACGTCGCTCGTCGGCGTGACCACCTACGACGGGCTGCGCGAAGCGCTCGAGCGAGGGCGCGACGAGCAGCGGGAGAACGAGTGGTCCTTCGCGTGGGGCCTCGACCCCAATGCATTCGAAGGGCGTCCACTGAACAACGACCTCCTGCGGGACGTGTTCGGCGACGAACGCCCTGTCTACGTCAAGATGTTCGACGCGCACGGCGCGTTGGCTTCGGATGCCGCGCTCGCCCGGGCGGGGATCACTGAGCCGTCCAGGTCGAGCGACGGCGCGACGGTCGTCGACGACGGCACCGGTCGGCCGTCGGGGTTGCTGCTGGAGTTTCCCGCCATGGATCGCGTGGAGGCAGTGATACCGACGCCGACCTTCGAGAGCCGCACCCGGCAGTTGCGGGCACTCCTCGGCGACATCGCCGCGCTCGGCATCACGTCGGCACACGTCATGGACCTGAAGGACGACGACGCGCTGGATCTGCTGCGCGCGATCGAGGCCGACGGCGAACTGTCGGTGAGACTGCGTCTGTCGCCGTGGTGCGAACCGTCCACCACCGACGACGACATCGCTCGGCTCGTCGCCCTTCAGGGCACGGGCGGGCGCCGCTTCCGGGTGGAAGGCGTGAAGTTCTTCATCGACGGCACCGTCGAAGGCGGAACCGCCTGGCTCGACACACCGGATGCCGACGGGCAATGCCTGACGGCGACGTGGAGCGACCACGACGCCTATGTCTCTCGCATCCGGCTGTTCCACGACCGGGGCATCCCGACCACGACGCACGCGATCGGGGAACGGGGGATCCGCTTCGCCGCCGAGACGCTCGCCGCCCTCCCCCCGGGCGCACCGGGAGCGCCGCAACACCGCATCGAGCACCTCGAGTCGGCGGACGATGACACGATCGCGCTCCTGAGCGCCCATGGCATCGCCGCAAGCATGCAGCCGACGCACTGCACGCACTTCGTGCGCGCGGACGGCAGCGACGACTGGTCGAGGCGTCTCGGACCCGAGCGTGCAGCCCACGCGTGGCGAACCGGCGACATCCGCCGGGCAGGGGTCACACTGGCACTCGGATCCGACTGGCCGGTCGCGGGATTCGACCCGTGGGCGATCATGGCCGCGGCACAGCTGCGGCGGCCGGCGGAACGACCCAGCATGCCACCCGTCGGTTTCGATCAGGCCCTCGCGGCTCACCAGGCGCTGGAGGGCTACACGACGCACGCGCATTCCTCCGTCGGATCAGCAGGTGGAACGCTGGCAGTGGGAGCCCCCGCCGACCTTGTCGTCATCGACGTCGACCCGCTGTCGGCGGCACCCGAGGACATGGCACGGGCACGGCCGCTTCTCACGTTGCTCGAGGGCATCCCGACCTACGCCGCGCCCTCGCACGCGCCCGCCTGAGCGTCGTCGAGCCGGGGCCTTCGCTCGGAGATGCCACCGAGCGGAGGCAGATGCGCTCGCCCGCACCGTCGACTGCATCTATTGACATTCGATAGATCATCGATCGATAATCGATATATGATCGTCACTTTCCCCCGACCGTCGCGCACCGTCGTCCTCGTGACGCAGGTTCTCCTGGGCGCGCTGTTCCTCGTCGGCGTCGCCGCGCTGGCGTTCCTGCCCGGCTTGTCCGCCGATGTCGCCGACGGCCTGCCCGAGTACGCCGACCTGCGCTCGCCCCTGCTCGCACTCGCGATCGCCGTCACGATCCTCGGCACGCTCGCGCTCGGGATGGTGATGCTCCTCGTTCGCCGGATCTCCCGCGGGACCGTGTTCGCGCGCTCGTCCCTGCTCTGGGTCGATGTCGTCGTCGCCTGCCTCTTGTGCGCTGCCTTGCTCGTCGCCTTCGGCTTCATCGTGATCAGCAACGGACAAGCGGGGAGTCCCTTCCTCGCGCTCGCGCAGGTGTTGGCATGCCTGGGGCTCGCGACCCTCGCCAGCATCCTGGTCGTGCTCCGGTCACTGCTCGGACAGGCCATCGCGCTCCGCGAAGAGCTGGACGAGGTCGTCTGATGGCAATCCGCATCTCGATCGACCAGTTGCTCGCCGAACGCCGGATGAGCGTGGGGGACTTCGCCGAGGCGATCGGCATCACTCCGGCGAATGTCGCAGTGCTCAAGAACGGCCGCGCCAAGGCCGTGCGGTTCTCGACGCTCGATGCGATCTGCCGCGTGCTGCAGTGCCAACCCGGTGACGTGCTGCACTTTGACACCTGACGAGGACACTTGACGAGGACACCCGACGAGGACACCCGACGAGGACACCCGACGAGACAGAGCCGCCGGCTCGAGACAGAGTTCGATACGCGGCCCCGGCTGCCGGTGGCCGCGCTCAGTCCGAGTGGGTCGCGGCCGGGCGGTCCAAACCCGCGAACGGCGCCGATGCCGAAGCGAACGCCTCGCGATCTGCGGCCGCGATCGTCTGGATGCCGCAGAACAGTGAGATGCCCGCCACTAGAGACTCGTACTTCTGCGCGTCGGCGAGCGCATCCTCATCGAGGGTCACATCCTGCACCGTGATCGTCAGAAATTCACCGCGCGAGTAGTAGTCGGTGTACTGCAGCCAGCGCGCACGAGCAATCCCCTCGGCGCTGTCGTCGTCCTTCGTCGGGCCGAGCTCGCGGTGTGCAGTCTGTCGGCCTCCGCGACAGTGATCATCCGTTAGCACTGGCACTGTTGCCATGTGCTACTCGTCGCACCTCTCTTCGCCGTCCTCCAGGAAGCAGTCACTCGAAGTGCACGGAGCGACGCGCCGGGACGAACTCGTCGAGGGCCTGACGCGCCGCCGAGAGTGCGGTCGGACCGTAGCCTCGGCGGGCCAGCTGGCCGGCGAGCCTGCGAAGGGCGACCTCGCGATCGAGCCCGGCCATGGCCCTCGCCTTGGACCGTGCGAACTCGAGCGCGCGATCAGCGTCGTCGTCGGGAAACTCCGCGAGGGCCGCATCTATGGTCTCGCGGGGGATGCCGCGCTGGGCGAGTGTCTGCGCCAGCGCCTGCCTGCCCTGACCCTTGCGGGTCGTGCCGGTGTGGATAAGCTGCTCCGCCAGTCGCGCGTCATCGAGGTAGCCGTGACCACGCATTCCCACGACGAGCGTCTCGACGGTGTCGTCGCTGAGATCGTGCTCGCGCAGCGCTCCGCGCGCCTCGCGTTCGGAGAGCGAACGCGTCCGCAGCTTCTTCAGCAGCGCCTGCTCGGCGCATGCAGCGAGGTCGACCTCGTCGGCGGGCAGGGACGGAGCCTGGTCCGCGGCCTCCTCGGCCCAGGTCGTGTGCCAGTTCGCGGTGTCGTGTTCGGGGTGCGAACGGGATCTCGATACACCCGCGCTGCGCGCGGGCACTCGATCACCGGTCGGGGAAGCACCGCTGCGCGCAGGCACGTGGTCGCCGGTGGGGGACTGCGGCGCTTCGACTCGCTGCGCTCGGGGGGCGCGCGGAGCGTCCCCGAAGAGCGGGATGACGGGGGCGAGGTCGCCCCCGTCATCGTTGTTGCCCGAGGGCATCACGCGGGGCGGCGGGAGGCCAGGTCGGCGACGGGTGCCGCCTCGACGACCTTGGGCTGGCCGATGCCGAGCTTCTGCTTGATCTTGGTCTCGATCTCCGCGGCGATGTCGTCGTTCGTGATCAAGAAGTTGCGCGCATTCTCCTTGCCCTGACCGAGTTGCTCGCCGTCGTAGGTGTACCAGGAGCCCGACTTCTTGACGATGCCGTGCTCGACGCCGAAGTCGATGAGCGACCCTTCGCGCGAGATGCCGACGCCGTACAGGATGTCGAACTCGGCTTGCTTGAACGGCGGCGCCATCTTGTTCTTGACGACCTTGACGCGGGTGCGGTTGCCGACGGCATCCGTCCCGTCCTTGAGGGTCTCGATACGGCGGATGTCGAGTCGCACCGACGCATAGAACTTCAGCGCCTTGCCACCGGCGGTGGTCTCGGGTGATCCGAAGAACACGCCGATCTTCTCGCGAAGCTGGTTGATGAAGATCATCGTCGTGTTGGTCTGGTTGAGGCCACCGGTGAGCTTGCGCAGCGCTTGCGACATGAGACGCGCCTGCAGACCGACATGGGAGTCGCCCATCTCACCCTCGATCTCGGCCTTCGGCACGAGGGCCGCGACGGAGTCGATGACGACGAGGTCGATCGCCCCGGACCGGACGAGCATATCGGCGATCTCGAGCGCCTGCTCCCCCGTGTCGGGCTGCGATACGAGTAGCTGGTCGATGTCGACACCGAGCTTCTGCGCGTAGTCGGGGTCGAGTGCGTGCTCGGCATCCACGAACGCGGCGATGCCGCCCGCGCGCTGCACGTTGGCGATCGCGTGGAGGGTCAGCGTCGTCTTGCCGGAGGACTCCGGTCCGTAGATCTCGACGATGCGCCCGCGCGGCAGCCCGCCGACGCCGAGGGCGACGTCGAGCGCGATGGAACCGGTCGGGATGACCTCGACCGGCGCACGCTCGTCGGAACCCAGTCGCATGACCGAGCCCTTTCCGAACTGGCGGTCGATCTGGGCGAGGGCCGATTCGAGGGCCTTCTCGCGGTCGGCTGGTGAGGGCATGACGTGCTCCTTGGGTCGCGGTTCCGTCGCCTGTAGGCTGTCGCGCTCCCTCCCGGCGGGATGGATGCTACGACAAGGCGGAGGTGTCGTGATGACTCGGTTCACGTTAGGGACGGCCTCCGACATCGGTCGGCGCTGCCGCCCCTTCTGTGGATAAGTTCCTCGTGACACCTCTTGTGGAGGAGCCTATGCGCGTGTCGAACAAAACTACGACGACACGCCGCCTCTCGATACACCGCGCCTCCGGCACGGCATTCGACGACCGGTGGGGACCGGGGCAGCGCAACGGCGACTTGCCGGGTCTTGTCGCCTCGGCACCGTCGATCCGACCGAAGACGGCAAGTCGAGGTGAGGCGCGCCCGCGCACGCGGCGTCAGCGCTTGCGAGGCTCCAGCAGGCCGACGCCATGGCGGCGCGACTCGGGCACGTCCATCTCGGCGCACAGCGCGAGCCAGATCTCCCGCGGCTCCAGCCCGTCGGCGAGCGCCTGTGCCGCGGTGCGATCATCCAGCGGCGCGAGCACGAGATCGGCGATCAGCGCGGCGCCGCGCCCGCCGAATTCGGCATCGACGGCGCGTGCGAACTCGCTGCGCCGCACGTCAGCGCAACGACAACTCGGGCTCGATCATCCCATCGCTGAGCACGGCGAGGTCGTCGGGCAGGACATCGGGGAAGACCTGCAGACCCTCGAGCACGGAGATACGGTCACCCACTTCGCGCATGATGGTCGAGATGGGCACATCCAGCGCCTCCGCCACCGAGGCGAGGATCTCGCTCGAGGCTTCTTTCTGCCCCCGCTCGACCTCGCTGAGGTAGCCGAGCGCCACGCTGGCGCGGCCAGCAACCTGACGGAGCGTACGGCCCTTCTGCAGGCGGAAGTCGCGCAGGACTTCGCCGATTTCTTGACGAACCAGGATCATCTCGGGCCCCCTCCTCCAGTGACGCCTCGGTCGAAAACCGTGCCCAGGATGGACAACAGTACCTGACTTGCTCGCAACGATAGACCTCTCGCGCTGGGGAATGCTTGGGAATCACTCATACGTAACCGCATCGACACAGACGGTATTCCCCCCGTCATACGAGACGGCGCACGCGGGGCTCACAGTGCATCCAGGGCCAGTCGAATAGCACGCGCGGCGGATTCGGCGCGGACGAGGTCGCGGTCGCCGTCCAGGTGCAGCGACTCCACCCGAGAACCGAGCGTGGTCGAGACCGCGATATGCACCGTGCCGACCGGCTGTCCGTCCGCCGAGACAGGCCCGGCAATGCCTGTCGTGGCGATGCCGACGTCCGCCGGAATGCCGTCGCGGCCGAGGAGCCGACGGACACCGTCCGCCATCTGGCGGGCGACCCGAGGATGCACCGGCCCGTGCGCCGCCAGCAGAGTCTCATCCACGCCGAGCACGCTCGCCTTGACGTCGGTGGCGTAGGCGACGACACCGCCGCGCAGCACCTTCGATGCTCCGGAGACCGACACAATGGATGCCGCCACGAGCCCACCCGTGAGCGACTCGGCGACAGCGACGGTCCACCCGAGTTCGACCAGCCGCTTCACGAGCCGCTCGGGGTCGGATCGACGCCCTCCGGAGACCAGGGTGTTCTCCAGTTCGTCGGGAAGCTCCGACGGCGGCTGGAACGGTGTCATGCGCGGCTACCCCCGGCATCCGTCGCCCGCGTCGCACGCGCGCCGCGGACCTCGGTGAGGACGTAGTCGATGCCACTGGCCACAGTGAGGATCACGGCGATCCACATCGTCGCAGTATTGACGACGTGGATCCACTCCCCCACAACCGTCCACAGCGGCAACAGCGCGAGCGACAAGGCGACAGCCTGAGCAACCGTCTTGAGCTTGCCCATCCACGCCGCGGCGACGACGTGGGTGCTGGCGACGACGAGCCGATGGACCGTGATGCCGACCTCGCGCACGAGGACGAGGATCGTTACCCACCACGGCAGCTCGGCGAGGATCGACAGACCCACGAACGCGCAACCGGTCAGCGCTTTGTCGGCGATAGGGTCGAGAAGCTTGCCGAGGTCGGTGACGATCTCGTACTTGCGAGCAAGGTACCCGTCGATGCCGTCCGTCGCGATCGCGACGATGAACAGGACCGCCGCCCACCAGCGCAGAGGGCCATCGACGCCGCCATCGGCCAGCAGCATCCAGAGGAAGATCGGCGCACAGAAGATACGCACGATCGTGATCGCGTTGGGGAGCTGCCTCGGGATCTGTCGCTGGATCGCCACGAGCCGAGCCTACCGGCGCGGGGCCCGTCATACCCCGTCAGTCGCGGCCGGTCAGCCCCCAGGCGTCCTCGGAGCCCTCGTCGCCGCTGACGACGTCGTGACCCCCGTACTGGGCCTCGACGGCATCCGGCCCGTAGGGATCGGGGGCGGATGCCGTGGGCGCCGCGGGCGGTGGATCGTCGCCGCGCAGCCGCGCCAGCACTTCGGGAAGCTGGTCGGGCGTCACGAGCACGTCCCGGGCCTTCGACCCCTCGGACGGACCGACGATTTCGCGCGACTCGAGCAGGTCCATCAGGCGCCCGGCCTTCGCGAAGCCCACGCGGAGCTTGCGCTGCAGCATCGAGGTCGACCCGAACTGGGTGGAGATGATCTGCTCCGCCGCCGCGAGCAGCAGGTCGAGGTCGTCGCCGATGTCGGCGTCGATCTCCTTCTTCTCGGCCACCGCCGCGACGTCGGCGCGGTACTCCGGCCGCGCCTGGTTCTTGACGTGATGGACGACCTTCTCGATCTCGCTCTCGGCGACCCACGCGCCCTGCACGCGCAACGCCTTCGACGCCCCCATCGGCAGGAACAGGCCGTCGCCCTGCCCGATGAGCCGGTCGGCGCCGGGCTGGTCGAGGATGACGCGCGAGTCGGTCACGCTCGTCACGGCGAATGCGAGCCGTGAGGGCACGTTCGCCTTGATGAGGCCCGTGACGACGTCGACCGAGGGACGCTGCGTCGCGAGCACGAGGTGGATGCCGCTCGCGCGCGCGAGCTGTGTGATCCGGACGATCGAGTCCTCCACGTCGCGGGGGGCGACCATCATGAGGTCGGCCAACTCATCGACGACGACGAGCAGGTACGGATAGGGCTTGAGCACCCGCTCGCTGCCGACGGGCAGCTGGATCTCGCCCGCGACGACGGCGCGGTTGAAGTCGTCGATGTGACGGAATCCGAACGAGGCGAGATCGTCGTACCGCATGTCCATCTCCTTCACGACCCACTGCAGCGCCTCGGCGGCCTTCTTGGGATTCGTGATGATGGGGGTGATCAGATGCGGCACGCCGGCGTAGCTCGTCAGTTCGACGCGCTTGGGATCGATGAGGACCATCCGCACTTCGGACGGCTTCGCGCGCATGAGGAGCGAGGTGATCATGGAGTTCACGAAACTCGACTTGCCCGAACCGGTGGAGCCGGCCACGAGCAGGTGGGGCATCTTCGCGAGGTTCGCGACGACGTAGCCGCCCCCGACGTCCTTGCCGACCCCGATCGTCATGGGATGCGTCTGCGAAGTCGCCGCCTGCGAGCGCAGCACGTCGCCGAGCGTGACGATCTCGCGGTCGGTGTTGGGGATCTCCACGCCGATCGCGCTCTTGCCGGGGATCGGCGCGAGGATGCGTACCTCGTTGGATGCCACGGCATACGCGATGTTGTTGGTCAGCGCCGTGATGCGCTCGACCTTGACTCCCGGGCCGAGCGCGATCTCGTACTGCGTGACCGTCGGGCCGCGCGAGAATCCCGTCACGCGCGCATCGACCCCGAACTGCTCGAAGACGCCCGTGATCGCTGCGACGACACGATCGTTGGCCTCGGAGCGCGCCTTCGCGGGAGCGCCCTGCGCCAGAGAGGTCGCGGCCGGAAGGCGGTACGGCGCCTGCGGCGGACGGCCGTCGTGGTCGTCACCGAGGGCGGAGATCCCCGGCAGGATCCCGTCGTCCACGACGATCTCGCCGCTGTCCTCGCGGATGCCGGTGCGCCCTCGCCCTGCGGCCCGCTTGGCACTCGCGATGACGGCCGGATCGATGACCTCGGTCGCAGCGTCCGGCAGCGCGGGCGGCGGCGGTGGCGCGGGGATCGCCACCGCCTGGTCGAACCCACCGGCGGCGCTGGGGGCGAGCAGGGTCGTCAGGTCATCGGAGCCGAGCTGCCCGTCGGCATCCTCTTCGCGACCGGACTTGTTGCGGCGCCACCAGGGCAGACCCGGCTCCTTCTCGGCATCCTCCTGTTCTGCGGAGTTCGCCGCGCCAGCGCCGAAGGCGACGGTCGCCGCCGTCTCGGTCGCGGGAGTCGCGGGTTCGGGACGCTCCGCGCCGAACAGCCACGCATAGAGGTCGCCGAGGCGACGGCCGATGCGATTCGGCGGAGTCTTGGTGATGATGAGGACGCTCAGCAAGGTGAGGATGCCGAGCACGATGTACGCGCCGATGTCCGTGAGCAAGGTGAGCGGCTCCCCGAGAAGCCAGCCGAAGACACCGCCGGCGTCACTCAACCCGAGCGCGCCGCCCCTGGGATGGGGGCGGCCGCCGGCGACATGGCAGAACCCGGCGAGAGAGAGGACGAACAGGCCGAAGCCGATGCCGATGCGCCCGTTGTCGTGCACGGACGGCGGATGCCGGAACAGCCACCCCGCCAACAGCAGCAGGAGCACCGGCATGACGAACGCGGCCCGTCCGACGAGAAAGCCGACGGTGTAGGCGCTCGCGTTGGTGCCGATCTCGGTGCCGATGAGGAACCACTCCACGGCGGCACCCGCGACCGCCAGCAGCACGAGGAGGAAGGGGAAGCCGTCGCGCCGCTGGTCCTTCTCGAGCGTCTCCGGGCCGAACGCCCGGAACATCCCCCCGGTCGCATGGGCGAGGCCGAGCCAGGCGCGGACCACGAGCGGCGGCTTGTCGACGTCATCGACGTAGCGCTTCGGCGGGGGCTCGGCCTTGCGGTCACGTTCGGTCCTCTGCGCACGCGGCGACGAACCCTTCGCGGACGCGCGGGCGTTCGTGGGCGTGCTCGATCGTGCCATTACTCCACGGTAGGCCGCGAGTACGACGTTTCCCTGGATTGACGCGGCCCCGGCATCCGAGCGCGGCCACGAGAGCTCACTGCAGGCGCTTGACCATCGTGTCGCGGCCGTGGCCGGGATCCGTCACGGCGAATCCTTCACTACGGTAGAGCGTCCGCGCGAAGTTGTCGTGTTCGACCGACAGACTGATGCGTCCGAACCCCTGCGTGCGGGCGTGGTCGCACAGGTGTTGCAGCAACGCCCGGCCCACACCCTGCGCCCGCCAGATCGGCCGAACGCCGATGATCAGCTCGGGCACTCCCGCACCGACGTAGCCGAAGCCTGCCTCGGTGGGCGGCAGCATCCGGTACCACGCGGCACCGATCGGCCGGTCCTGTGCATCGACGGCGACGTAGCCCGCATCCCCCGGGCGCATCCAGGCCATCACGTAGCGACCGTACTCCGGCTGCGCGAGCACGTCGTACCGGGGCCGCGCGCCGCCCTGCCGCCAGTTCGCCGCCTCGACGACCATGTCGCCGAGGAACGTCCCGTCCGCCTGCGTCGCGGGGCGGATGCCGAAGGTCGCGGCCATGCCCCGATGCTAGTCGAGCGCGCGTTGCCTCTCGGTCACGAACCCGCAACGCCCGCGGAGTCGCATGTGCCCGGATTGAGCTCGCCGTAGCGACCAGCTGCGACCCCGCGAGCGAGCGAGCGGCGGGCGTCTCTCCCACGGGGTCGCGTGTGGTCGGAATCAGGGCGGCGTAGCGACCACATGAGACCCCCTGGCGAGCGGCGCGGCCGTCGTCATCGCCTCCTCCCCAGCGGGAGGGTTGCGCGGAGTCTCCACATTCGGGGGTGCTCTTGCGTCGGCGTCCGCCGGGGCAAGGCAGGGTGAGGGGATGCCACGCACCCCCGCTCCCCTCCCTCACGGACTCGGCGACGCGTTCGCGACGAAGAACGCACTCGCTCGCGGCGCGACCCGCCGGCGACTTCGCGCGCGCGATCTCGAGGCCCCGTTCCACGGAGCACGCCGGCCCCGTCGCACGGCACCCCTGCATCCGGCTGACGATGAGCCGTTCGCACGCGACCGCGCCCAGCGCGACGAGACGATCCGCCGAGCGAGGGCGTATGCCGCCGTCATGCCCGACGGGGCATTCTTCGCCGGGCGCACGGCGCTCGCCCTCCGCGGGCTGCCGGTGACGACCGGCCCTGAACTCGAGGTCGCCGTCTTCTCGCCGCGGCGGGCACCCCGCGGACGGGGAATCCGGGGGCGCAGGATCGATCCGAAGCTCGCGCACGTCGAACTCGTCGAAGGGCTGCCCACGACGACGGTCGCGAGCGCCTGGGCGATGCTGGGAGGTGAGCTGTCGGTGCGTGAACTCATCATCCTCGGCGACGCCATCGTGCACGTTCCGCGTAACCGCGCTGGCACGCTGCAACCCGAACGCGCGTTCGCCACGATCGAGCAGCTGGCGCGCGCGATCGACGCCGGCATCCGTCGCGGCGCGCCGAAGCTGCGCGCAGCGCTGCCGAGGATCCGCGTCGGCAGCGCCTCTCCCGTCGAAACGGAGTTCCGCTTGGATGCCGAGGAGGCGGGCTTTCCGGCGCCGTTGCTCGACGTCGAGGTCTTCGACGCCCGAGGGCGGCGGATCGGCATCACCGAGGTCGTGTTCCCCGACCAGAAAGTGGCCGTCGAGGTCGAGGGCGATCACCATCGCAGCGACCCTGCGCAGTGGGAGCGTGACCTGGAGAAGTACGCCGCCTATGCGGATGCCGGGATCGAACCCGTCCGCGTCTCCGGCAAGCAGGTGCGGCGCCGCACCGCCGTCGAGCGCGTGCGGAGGGCCCTCATCAGGCGCGGTTGGAAGCCTTGAGGACCATGGGCTCGAGAGCTCGTGGCGACGCGTCCCCAGGCATCAGAGGGTCGCACATGGCCGCTACCGGGCGCGCAATCCGACCAAATGCGACCCCGCGAGCAGAACGCCCCGCAACCCGCCTCCCAGCGGGTCGCAGATGGCCGCCACAGCCAGCGCAATCCGACCAGATGCGACCCCGAGCGAGCGAGGGGCTGAACCAGCCGACAGCCGGAACCTACGCCTCGATCACGAGCGGCACGATCATCGGGCGGCGGCGCAGGGACTGGTTGACCCAGCGGCCGATCGTGCGGCGCACAACCTGCGACATCGCGTGCGTGTCGCGCACGCCCGACTGAGCGGCCTCGGCGAGCGCCGCGGCGATCTTCGGCTTGACGGCGTCGAACACGGCGTCCTGCTCCGCGAATCCGCGCGCGTGGATCTCGGGCCCGGTGATGATGCGGCCCGTCGCGGCATCCACGACGACGATCACGGAGATGAACCCCTCCTCGCCGAGGATGCGGCGGTCCTTGAGGTCGGCATCCGTGATCTCGCCGACCGTCGACCCATCGACGTAGACGAATCCGATGTCGTACTGCCCCGTGACGCGCGCCACCCCGCCCCTGAGGTCGATGACGGTGCCATTCTCGGCGAGGATCGTGTTCTCCGAGGGGATGCCGGTGTCTTGCGCGAGCCTCGCGTTGGCAGTGAGATGCCGGTACTCGCCGTGCACCGGAAGAACATTGCGGGGTTTGAGGATGTTGTAGCAGTACAGCAGCTCCCCCGCCGCCGCGTGCCCCGAGACGTGCACTTTCGCGTTGGCCTTGTGGACGACGTTCGCGCCGAGCTTCGTGAGCCCGTCGATGACGCGGTAGACGGCGTTCTCGTTGCCGGGGATGAGGCTGGATGCCAGGATCACGGTGTCCCCCGGCCCGGGCTCGATCGCGTGGTCGAGGTTCGCCATGCGGGAGAGCACCGCCATGGGCTCGCCCTGCGAGCCGGTCGACATGTACACGATGCGGTCGTCGGGAAGGTCCTGCGCCTTCTTGTAGTCGATCAGTACTCCGGCGGGCACCCGCAGGTAGCCGAGGTCCTCGGCGATCTGCATATTGCGCACCATCGACCTCCCGAGGAACGCGACGCGGCGCCCATTCTCGGCGGCCGCATCGATGACCTGCTGCACGCGGTGCACGTGACTCGAGAAGCTCGCGACGATGACACGGCGCGGCGCCTTCGCGATGACCTGGTCGAGCACGGGTCCGATCGCCCGCTCGAGCGGTGTGAACCCGGGGATGTCCGCGTTGGTCGAGTCGACGAGGAAGAGGTCGACTCCCTCCTCGCCCAGCCGTGCGAAGGCGCGCAGGTCGGTGAGTCGGCCGTCCAGTGGCAGCTGATCCATCTTGAAGTCACCCGTCGCGAGCACGAGACCCGCCGGGGTGCGGATGGCGACAGCGAGTGCGTCGGGGATCGAGTGGTTCACCGCGATGAACTCGAGGTCGAACGGGCCGATCTGCTCGCGCTGGCCCTCGGCGACCGTGAGCGAGTACGGCCTGATGCGGTGCTCCTTGAGCTTCGCCTCCACGAGCGCGAGCGTCAGCTGCGAGCCGATGAGGGGGATGTCGGCCTTGAGCCGCAGCAGGTACGGCACCGCGCCGATGTGGTCCTCGTGGCCGTGCGTGAGCACGAGCCCCACGACGTCGTCCAGCCGATGCTTGATCGGCTCGAAGTCGGGGAGGATGAGGTCAACGCCCGGCTGATGCTCCTCGGGGAAGAGCACGCCGCAGTCGACGATGAGGAGCTTGCCGCCGTACTCGAAGACGGTCATGTTGCGGCCGACCTCGCCGAGACCGCCGAGCGGGGTCACGCGCAGCACCCCGGATTCGAGAGCCGGCGGATCGTAGACGGTCGTGGGCATCGCGTGCCTTTCACCGGATGCCGACGGCATCCGTTCTTTCCATGCTGTTGCGGTCTCAGCGGGTCGTGCCGTGGACCTTGGGGAGGGCGCCGCCGGCGGCGGCGTTGCGGTCGGGCCGGAAGTTCGAGAAGTCGGCGCCGTCGACACCCTTCACGAGCGCCAGCTCGTCCTCGATGATCGCGGCCTCCCACTCCTCCGGCCCCACGAGGGGAAGGCGGACGCGGGGGCTCGAGATGCGGCCGAGGCCGTGGAGGATGTACTTCGCGCTGACGGTGCCGGGGACGTGCGTCATGACGGCGCGCACGAGCGGCTCGAGGCTCTTGTGCGCGGCCGTCGCCGCGGTCAGGTCGCCGCGATTGACGGCATCCACGATCACGCGATACGGAGCCGCCGCGATGTTCGCGGTGACACCGACGAGGCCGGACGCGCCGATCGCGAGGTGCGGAAGCACATTGGCATCGTCACCGGAGAAGTACATCAGGTCGGTCTGGTTGAGCACGCGGCTGACCTCGCTGAAGTCGCCCTTCGCGTCCTTGATCGCGAGGATGTTGGGGTGCTTGGCCAGGCGCAGGATCGTCTCGTACTTGATGGGCACGCCGGTGCGCCCCGGGATGTCGTAGAGAATGACCGGCAGGTCGGTCGCGTCGGCGACGAGGCGGAAGTGGGTCAGGATGCCGGCCTGCGTCGGCTTGTTGTAGTACGGCGTCACGATCATGATGCCGTCGGCGCCCGCCTTCTCGCTCGCTCTGTAGAGCTCGATCGCGTGGGCGGTCTCGTTCGAGCCGCCGCCCGTGATGATCTTGGCGCGCCCGGCGGCGACATCCTTGCCGACCTCGACGAGCCGCAGCTTCTCGGGGTCGGTGAGCGTGGAGGTCTCCCCCGTGGTCCCGGTCACGACGATGCCGTCGGCACCGGCGGTGATGACGTCGTCCATGTGCTTCTCGACCGCGGGCCAATCGACTTCGCCGTCGGCCGTCATCGGGGTGACGAGCGCGACGAGGACCTGTCCGAAGGGATTGCCCGTGTGCGTCATACTCCCAGGTTATCGGTTCGTCGGCGCATCGCCGGGTTGCCAGGGCCGAGGCGAGGCGAGCGCCGGAGCTCAGCGGCCGGTTCGCGCCACGCGCGCCACGAGGGGACCGGGCAGCATCCGCGCGACCGCGATGAGCGCCTTGTACCGCAGCGAGGGAATGGACACCGATCGGCCCCGCGCGGCATCCCTCAGTGCCTCGCGCACGACGGCGGGCGCCTCGAGCCACATGAGCCCGGGAACCCCCTCCTGGCCCGGCGGAAGCCCGAGCCGCTCGTGGAAGTTCGTGTGGACGAACCCGGGGCAGACGGCGGTGACCGTGACTCCGCGCGGAGCGTACGTCGCATTCGCCCAGCGGCTGAAGGAGATGATCCAGGCTTTGACCGCACCATACGTCCCGCGCGGGAGGAAGCCGGCGACCGAGGCGACGTTGATGATCCGGCCGCTGCCCCGCTCGAGCATCGGCCCGAGTGCGGCGTGCATGAGCCGCATCGTCGCGCGCACGTGCAGGTCGAGGTGCCGCTCCTCGTCGGCGACGTCGTTGCGCTCGAAGCGCAGGTCGAGGCCGAACCCGGCGTTGTTGACCAGCAGATCGACGGATGCCGCGACCCGCTCCTCGACACGCGCGAGCCCTTCAGGGGTGGTGAGATCCGCCACGAGCACCTCTACCCGGGCGCCGTGCTGCTCCCGCAGCCGGCCGGCCAGCTTCTCCAGGTCGCTCCCGCCCCGCGCGACGAGCACGAGGTCGGCATTCTTCGCCGCCAGCTGTCGCGCGAACTCCGCACCGAGACCCGAACTCGCGCCCGTCACCACCGCCGTTCTCGCCATCCCGCAACGCTACCCGCCCCCGCGCGGTCGCCGCGACGCGGATACCGCGAGAGCAGGTCAGGGGCGGATGAGGGTAAGGAAGCGGTAGGGCACTCCCGACCGCGACACCGCCCAGCCGTCCGCGGGGTCGATGCGGGCAACCCGCCAGTCCTCGCGCGCGGGGGCAAAGGTGTCGCCGTCGACCTCGAGGTCGAGCTCGGTCACCTCCAGCACGTCGGCGCGGCCGATCGCCTCGACGTACAGCACGCCGCCGCCGACCACCCAGGCTTCCGGCGTGTCGGCGACCAGCGCAAGGGCGTCGTCGAGGGAGCCGACACGCTCCGCACCGTCGTCCGACCAGTCGGCGGACCGAGTCACGACGATGTTGCGCCGGCCCGGCAGGGGCCGGAAGCGCGGGGGAAACGACTCCCACGTGAGCCGCCCCATGATCACCGGATGCCCCATGGTGACCGCGCGGAAGTGCGCCCCGTCCTCGGGCACGTGCCAGGGCATGCCGCCAGCGCTGCCGATGACCCCGCCGCGCGCCTCCGCCCAGATGAGTCCGAGCCGGGACGTCACACCGCCACCGCCGCCCGGATGGCCGGGTGGTGCTGGTAGTCCTCGAGCATGATGTCCTCGAACGTGTAGTCGAAGATCGAGTCAGGCTTGCGCGCGAAGCGCAGGGTGGGGTACGGGTACGGGTCGCGCGAGAGCTGCTCGCGCACCTGCTCGACGTGGTTGTCGTACACGTGGCAGTCGCCGCCGGTCCACACGAAGTCGCCGGGCTCCAGGCCGGTCTGCTGCGCGACCATCAGCGTCAGCAGGGCGTACGACGCGATGTTGAACGGCACCCCGAGGAACATGTCGGCGCTGCGCTGATACAGCTGACACGACAGCCGCCCGTCCGCGACGTAGAACTGGAACAGTGCGTGGCACGGCGCGAGCGCCATGTCGGGGATGTCGGCGGGGTTCCACGCCGACACGATGAGCCGGCGTGAGTCGGGGTTCGTGCGGATCTGTTCGATGACCTGGGAGATCTGATCGATGTGCCGGCCGTCGGGCGTCGGCCACGACCGCCACTGCACGCCATAGACCGGGCCGAGCTCGCCGTCGGCATCCGCCCACTCGTCCCAGATCGAGACACCGTGATCCTGCAGCCAGCGCACGTTCGACTCGCCGCGCAGGAACCACAGCAGTTCGTAGACGATCGACTTGAGGTGCACACGCTTGGTCGTGATGAGGGGAAAGCCCGCCGACAGGTCGAAGCGGATCTGCCGCCCGAACACGCTCGTCGTGCCGGTGCCGGTGCGATCGTCCTTGTGCACGCCGTCACGCAGTACCTCGGAGAGGAGGTCCTCGTACGGAGTGGGGACGAGGGGTGCGGATGCCGAGTGCGCGCTCATGACTGCCAGGCTACCGGCGAGCTGCGACACGCGGCGGTGTTACGTACGGCCCGCCACGCGGCGCTTCCGCCTCGACGCTCGACTATTGTGAGGGGCTGTGAATCTGTCGGACGCGATCCTCATCCTCGCCGCCCTTCTCGCGGCGACCGTCGGGCTCGGCGTCGTGCTGCGCTGGCAGCAGAACCGTCCGCGGCGGCAGAACCCCGCTGAGGTCGTCGAGCCGGAACGGCTGGGCGCCGCCGCGCTCGGCGAGCGCGCCACGCTGCTGCAGTTCAGCACCGAAAAGAGCACGCGCTGCCCCGCCGTGCACCGCACCCTCGGCGCGATCGCCGCCGACCACGACGGAGTGGTGCACCTCGACGTGGATCTGACGCATCGTCCCGACATCGCGAAGCACTTCCACGTGCTGCAGACGCCGACGACGCTCATCCTCGACCGCGACGGCGTGATCCAGACGCGGTTCGGCGGCACGCCGAGCCGGAGCGCCGTCGAGTTGGAGCTCGGTCGCATCACGCAGCCCGCACGAAAGGGTGCGCATGCCTGACGCCGGCAGGATCGACGCCCGCGGGCCGCGCTTCGCGGCCGCGATCACCGCCGCCCTGCTGCTGGTCACGACGTTCCTCGCGCTGACGGGCGACTCGACAGCGCGCTCCAGCGCAACCTTCGGATGGTTCCCCAGGCGCGCAGGGATCACGGGTGGCGCGGCTCGTCGAGGCACTGCTGCAGCCTGCGGTAGAAGTCACTGATGCGTTCGCCGGCCGAGCATCCGATCCACAACGCGTAGTCGTCTTCCCGGGTGCCGGACGCGTCGGGGTCACTGAGCACCGCGGGTTCTCGCGGCTCGCAGGGTTGCCACTCCGCGACCCAGGCCGAGATCGCCCGACTGGCGAGTTCGCCACGATGGGCCAGCGCGCCGATGCCGCGGGGGATGACGTCGAGGGCGCTGGTGGCGCGGTCACGGCACAACCAGGTGACCGAGACGTTCACCGGAGCCGGCAGGGCGCGGATCTGGATCGCGGTGGCCACCTCGACGTAGACCTGCCCGTACGTGTCGGCGGAAAGGCCGCGGAGCATCGCGCCGAGCGCGGGAAGATCGGCGCTGTCGCCGACGAGAAGGATGTGCGGGGGCATGAGCTTTCTCTTGACATCGAGATAAATCAGGCGTCTACTTGTTGATAAGGCTAGCCTAACCTAAGCGATATCGCGTTCTCTCTGTTCCTTTGGAAAGGACGCTCTCATGAGCACAGAAGTCTCTCGACTGGCCGCGTTCGCCGCGGCCGCCGAATTTGAGGATCTGAGCGTTGATGCGCTCGAGCAATTGAAGATCCGAGTTCTCGACACCGTGGGCGTCGCCATCGGCGCGCTGGATGCCGAACCGATCGTCGCGATCCGGGGGCTCATCGACGACCTGGGCGGCACGCCGGCATCCACCCTCATCGGTGGTGGCCGAACGGCGCCGGACCGTGCCGCGTTCTACAACTCCGCGCTGAGTCGCTATCTCGACTTCATGGATTCCTATCTCGCCAAGGGCGAGACCAATCACCCCTCCGACAATTTCGGCGCGGTGCTCGCCGCGGCCGAGTCGGTGCGAGCGAGCGGGCGGGAGTTGCTGACGGCGTTCGCCGTCGCCTACCAGGTGCACGCCCGGCTATCCGACGTCGCCCCGGTGCGTGCTCGCGGCTTCGACCACACGACGCAGGGCGCCTACGCAGCTGCAGCGGCGGCGGCCAAGGCGTTGCGTCTTCCCGCCGATCAGATCGCGAATGCCATCGCGATCGCGGGCACAGCCAACAATGCACTGCGGGTGACCCGCACCGGAAACCTCTCGCACTGGAAGGGGCTGGCCTACCCGCAGGTATCGAAGGAAGGCACCTTCGCCGCGCTGCTCGCCTCACGCGGGATCACGGGGCCCGAAGAGGTCTTCGAGGGCAACAAGGGCTTCAAGGAGTCGATTTCGGGGCCGTTCGAGATCGACTGGTCGACCGAGGACCTGGAGCGGGTACGGCGGTCGATCATCAAGAAGCACAACGCCGAGATCCACTCCCAGTCGGCACTCGACGCCGCCCAGGACGTCCGGTCCCAGGCGGGATTCGATCCCGCCACCATCACGAGCGTGAGCCTGCGCACCTTCGATGTCGCCTATTCGATCATCGGCGGCGGCGAGGAGGGCGACAAGCGCACTGTCCGCACGAAGGAGGAGGCGGACCACTCCTTGCCGTGGATGCTGGCGGTCGTCCTGCTGGACGGCGAGCTCAACCCGGCCCAGTACGCGCCGGAGCGCATCGTCTCGGACGACGTGCAGGCGCTGATGGAGAAGGTACGAATCGCCCCGGACGGCGCGTTCTCGGCCCGCTTCCCCGACGAGATGCCGGCCGAGCTCATCGTGACACTCGCAGACGGCACCGTACTGCGCTCGGTGCAGAGCTCGTACGAAGGTTTCCACGACAACCCGCTCTCGTGGGACGGCGCCCGGCGCAAGTTCGACGCGCTCACGACGCCGTTCACGACACCGCGGCTGCGTGACGAGATCGCCGACATCATCGCCGGCCTGGAAGACCACGCGGTCACCGACCTCACCGACGCGCTCGCCCGCGTCAGCACCACCCGCGCCTGACGCCGCGCACAAACACCCGCACCAACAACAAGGAACAGAAACGCCATGAGCAACGCCATCCCCTTCGACACCGCCTTCAACTTCGTCCCGCGCGCCTTCCGGCCGGAGAAGCCGCGGAGGTTCGGGATCACCGAGATCAGGGCCCCGTACTACGCCACGTTCGGCACCCGCCACCTACAGGACGTCTTCGATGTCGCAGGCAATTGGGTCGACGGCATCAAGTGGGCAGGCGGTTCGTTCGCCCTCGTTCCGCCGGAGCACGTGCGCGCGTTCAGCGATATCGCCCACGAGCACAACGCCTACGTGTCCTCCGGCGGATGGATCGAAACGGTCCTGCGCTACGGACCGGATGCCGTCGATCAGTACCTGAAGGAGGCCAAGGAGGCCGGTTTCGATGTCATCGAGATCTCGACCGGCTTCATCATGCTGCCGACATCCGGACTACTGCGGCTGGTCGAGAAGGTCGTCAAGGCGGGCCTGAAGGCGAAGCCGGAGCTCGGCATCCAGATCGGCTCCGGAGGAGACTCCGGCGAGGCGGAACTCGCGGCCGAGACCAAGAAGGACGTCGGCGACCTCATCGATCGGGCGAAGCAAGCGCTGGATGCCGGTGCCGAGATCATCATGATCGAGTCAGAGGGCATCACCGAGAACGTGACCGAGTGGAACACGGGCGCCGCAGCATCCATCATCAATGGCGTGGGGCTGGAGAACGTCATGTTCGAGGCGGCCGACGGCCCCGTGTTCGAGTGGTACGTCAAGAACTACGGCAACGAGGTCAACCTCTTCGTCGACCATTCGCAGATCCTTCAACTCGAGGGGCTGCGCCAGAACATCTGGGGCAACAAGTCCACGTGGGGCCGGGTCATCAACCCCGCCTGACTCCCTGAGAGCCCCGTGGGAGGTCGTAGCCAACACGGCCTCTCACGGCCGCCCCGATCACCCTGGAACAACACCATGTCGAACAGGACCGTCCCCGCCCCGACCCTCCCATGGAACGGCGACCTCCAGCACGAAGCCGTAGATCTGCTCCGCTCCGGTGGAAAGATCGTCGTCAGCCCCACCAAAGTCGGGTACATCATCGTCACAACGGACGCCGAGGGCCTGCGCCGCAAGTTCGAGGTCAAGAACCGGCCGCTCCGCAAACCCGGTGTCGTGCTGTGCGGATCGCTCGACCAGCTGGTCACGCTCGCCCAGACGACCGACGAGATTCTGGACTTCTACCGTGCGCACTGGCGGCAGGACGTGCTGCTCGGCTGCATCCTGCCGTGGACCCCGCATGGTCGCGCGCACATTCCCCCCGGCGCAGCGGACTACGTCATGGACGAACGCGCCACGAGTTGTTTCGTCGTGCGCTTCGGCATTCCCGGTGAGCGCATCGCCCGGGCACTCTGGGACGCAGATCACACGCTCCTCTTCGCCAGTTCCGCCAACCCCTCGGGTCAGCATTTCCAGTGGCGCTGCCGCGCCCTGGGGCGAGGAAGTCTGGCTCATGTCGCGAGACTTTCGCTTCAGGGCAATCGCGGCCGTGTCGACGGCATCGGCGATCGCATTGCGAGCGGTGCCGACCTCGTGATCGAGGCTGATGACTACGTGCGCTCCCTGCAGCCCGACACCGGAAACAGATACGAACAGGGCGTCATGGTCTCGTTCGTCGACGACGATGGTGAGCTCGTTCCCGAACAGCACGGGAGGCGCGGCATCCACCCCGCACCAGCCCTCATCCGGGGTGGCCTCTCACAAGATCGCATCGTCGCCGCTCTCGCCGCCCGGTTCCCGACGTGGGACTACCGGCACGGTCAGTACTACTGAGCGGGCGAACCCCCTTGCACGCGAACGTCGTCGTCGTCGGCGGCGGTCCGGCAGGGCTGTCGGCAGCGCTGAATCTGGGTAGGGCGCGCGCCTCCGTCGTCCTCGTCGATGCGGCACGGCCGCGCAACGCCGCGACGCTGCGCTCGCACGGCTTTCTCACCCGCGACGGCGTGCCGCCACTCGAGCTGCGTAAGCTCGCGCGGGTCGAACTGGCCGCCTATCCGAACGTCCGCGTGCTCGATCGCTCGGCAGTGATCGCCGTCGCTGCCGCACCATCAGGCGACGGTTCGTTCGTCGTATCGCTGCACGCCCGAGCGCGGGATGCGCCCCAAGAGGTCGTCACCGGGCGCGTGCTGATCGCGACCGGCGTCCGCGAGATGCTGCCCGCAATCCCCGGACTGACCGGGTTCTACGGGATGACGCTGTTCAGCTGTGCCCTGTGCGACGGGTGGGAGTTGCGTGACCGCCCGCTCGCCCTGATCGGTGAGACGTCCGACTTGCCGCGGTGGGCACGGCTCATCACCCGGTGGACCGACCGGCTGACCGTGTTCACCAACGGCGCCGGCAGTATTGCTCCCCGACAGCTCGCCGATCTCGCCGACCGCGGCATCACGGTGGACTCCCGACCGATCGCCGCTCTCGAAGGAGACCGGGGCGCGATCGACCATGTCCGGCTCGTCGACGACGCGGTCGTCCCCGTGCGCGGCGGCTTCGTCCGGCCCGTGTGGCGATCCGCGCTCGACGCCACCGCGAACCTCGGCCTGCGGTGCGACAGCGACGGATTCCTCCTCGCAGACCTCGACGGTCGCACCTCGGTCGCAGGCCTGTACGGCGCCGGGGACGCTGTGGCTCCCGGCCCTCAGCAGCTCATCGTGGCGGCGGGACAGGGCGCGCGTGCGGCAGCCGCGATCATCGATGACCTCATCGCCTAGCACGGCGCGGTCCCGCCTGCTCGATCGAGACGGGACCGGAGGGCGGGATCAGATGGCGTCGGGCAGGGAGTCGGCGAGATGCTCCCATGCATCGTGAGTGCGGTCACCGACGATGCCGAACTGCGAGATCAGTGCGATGCACGAGAGTTCGGCATCGTAGAGTTCGAGTACCGAAGTCGGCCCGTGAGCCCCGTGCAGGCGCACGAGGATGCAGTGCCGCACGGCGTAGAGCGCGACCTCGACGATCGCATCTTGAGTCGTGACGACAGTGAGCCCTCCGGTGCGCGAGACCGTCTCGATCACGTCCTGCACGGCGTGCAGCACGGCCGACGACAGTACAGCGATGCCGATCGGCAGCCCGACGTTGCAGGCATGCTCGAGGAGACCGAACAGCACGCCGGGCTCGATGTGACGGTGCGGGATGAACACGCCGCTCCGTGGCGTGTGAGTGATCAGGTCGTCGACGCGCTCGAGCTGATCGGGTAACTCGCCCTCCGCGCGGGCCGGTGCTCGGCTGAGGCGGACGTCGGGGGCACCGGCCGGCTCCGCCTCGACACGGGTGAGGCCTTCCAGCACGAGCCGGTCCGCGTCATCCAGCGCATGACAGCGATGCACGGGGTGCACACCCCGCCCGCGCAACTGCAGCGCCGGCAATGCGCCGCCGCGCTCGGCCCGCGGGTCCGGATCCGCGAGGAACGCGCCGGCGACGGCATCCGTGTCGATCCGCACCGAGATCCGGCCGCACTCGATCCGGAATGGTCCACCGGGCGCACTCGGGGCCGCGTAGGCGCCGATCTGGGTGATGCGTGCGATGTCGTTGTCGGTCACCGCCGCGGGCCGCTCCAGCAGGACGAGGCTGCGCGTCACCTCGGAAACGGATGCCGGTATGCGACGCAAAGTGAGCACGCCCTCACGATCACGTGCCCATGTCGGGTCGTCGGGCTGCTCGGAGTGCGGATTCATCAGTACACGTCCCTCACGTAGCGCTTTTCACGTTTCACACCCGCGACGTACTCGGCCGCATCGTCGTCGCCTCGGCCACGCTGGGCTGCCACGACATCGAGGAGTGCGCGCTCGACGTCGCGGGCCATGCGCGATGCATCGCCGCACACGTACACGTAGCCGCCGTCCTCCAGCCACGAGTACAACTCGGACCCCTGCGCCCTCATGCGGGTCTGGACGTAGACCTTCTCCTGCTGGTCGCGTGAGAAGGCGAGGTCAAGCCTCGTGAGCACGCCGCGCGCGGAGAAGTCCTCGATCTCGTCGGCGTAGATGAAGTCGCAAGCCCGATGCTGGTCGCCGAAGAAAAGCCAGTTGCGCCCGGTCGCTCCGCGCGCCGCACGCTCCTGCAGGAATCCTCGGAACGGCGCGATGCCGGTGCCGGGTCCGATCATCACGACCGGCGCGGCGTCGTCGGCGGGTGGCCGGAACGCGGCGTTCGGCTGCAGGAAGATCCCGACCGGGTCATCCTCGCCGACGCGGTCGGCGAGGAACGTCGAACACACCCCGTGGTGCACGCGAGGACCACCATGCCGCACGGCCGCGACGGTCAAGTGGATGCGATCAGGGCTGTGCAGCGGGCTCGACGAGATCGAGTAGGCGCGGTGCTGCAGCGGTCGGAACACGGCCGCGAGGTCATCCGCGTCGAGGCGGACGTCGGGCGCCCCGTGCAGCAGGTCGAGGGTGTCTTTGCCCCACAGCCACGAATCGAGCGGTTCGCGCTCGGCACGCGTGAACAGGTCGGCCAACTCGTTGCGGGGAGCGCGTTCGGCGAGCAGCGCCACCAGCTCCTTGGAAGGGGTCGAGATCTCCCAGCCGTGCGCCAGCTGTACGCGCAGGGTCGCGCCGCCGACCTCGGTCTCGGGGTCGAGCGCCAGACGCTCCAGGAGCAGCCCTACGAGCGCGGGATCGTTGCGCGGCACGACCGCGAGCGCGTCGCCGGCCTGATACTCGATGCCGCTGTCACCGAGTGCCAGCTCGAAGTGCCGGATCTCCTTCGCACTCCCCTCGCCCGACACCACCCGGTTCACGGCGAGCCGCGAGGGGTAGGGCGACCTGCGGCTCCACTTCGGCCGTTGCCTCGCCGGCGCCGCGCCCGGCGCAGACGCAGAGGCCGACGCCGAAACGGATGCCGGCGCCTCCGCCGCGAGCAGGCCCACGACGTCGGCGATCCACGCGTTCGCGGCCTCGTCGTAATCCACGTCGCAGTCGACGCGCGGCAGCATGCGGGTGCCACCGAGCTGCTCGAACCGCAGATCGAGGAGCTTTCCCGCCTGGCAGAAGTCGTCGTAGCCGCTGTCGCCGAGCGCGAGCACCGCGAAGCGGACGCCGTCGAGGCGGGGCGCAGCGTCGGCGGCCAGCGCCTCCCAGAACAGCTCGGCGTTGTCCGGCATCTCCCCCTCGCCGTACGTGGACGTCACGACGAGCACGCGCCCCATTCCGGGAAGCGTGTCGAGAGCAACGTCGTCGAGCGCGCGGAGCGTGACCGCCATGCCGCGCGCACGAGCCGCGGCGGCGAGGTCCTCGGCGAGGAACTCGCTCGTGCCGGTCTGGCTGCCGAAGAGCACGTCGACGGTGAGCGTGGCCGTCGTGCCCTTTGTCGGGTCCTCGTTGCGGGCGGCGGCCATGCCGGCGAAGAAGCCGGAGAGCCACGCCTGTTGCTCGGCGCTGAACGGCGCGTCGGGCAGCGCCTCGAGCAGGTTCACGACGGTACTCCTGCCAGCAGCTTCGCCGCACCGGCGGCGAGGTCGTCGAGGGCAGACTCGGCGAGCAGCTCGTCGAAGCGCGCGGCGTCGGTGCGCGCGAGGTTCTTGATCTGCTGGTGCAGAATCCACCCGTAGGTGCCGGGCGCGTCCATGCCGCGCACGTTGCGCAGCTCGAGCGAACGCGTGTAGTCGGCGAGCCGCCGGGCGGAGATGAGGGTCGCCAGCTCGGCATCGTCCAGCGGATCGAGCCGGTCGCGGAGGTACTTCATCACTTTCTGCATGACGAAGAAGTCCTCGGTGAGCACGAGCTTGCGGGCGGCATCGTGCACGCGCGCGTCGTCGGGACCGGTCGCGCCGGGCACCCGCCGCTGCGCGAGGTCATGGGCGATGACGAGCACCGTGTACGAGGAGAGCAACCCGAACCGATCGACGGCGGGCTCCAGCGGCACCCGGCCGCCCAGCACGGGACGGCCCTCACGATAGTGGCGCTTGAAGGAGCGCAGCTTCTCGGTCGCCACCGATGTCGCCAGCTCGTCGAGCAGGTGCTTGCGCGACGAGGCTGCGAGGATCGCGTCGGCGTCCTGCGTGAGCAGCAGCGCACGCGGCATGCCGCAGAAGATGTGCTGCCTGGTCGTCTCCCACTCCGCGAGCAGGCGCGCCGCGAGTGGGGACCCGGTGGCATCCCGATGCCAGCCGAGCAGCAGCAGCACGGCCTGCTCGTGGAACGCGCCGTGCTCGCGATCGGTGAGCGGGAACACGAGCAGCGAGTCGGCGCTGACCCGACCCGCGATCGTGCCGTCCGGGTCGTACTGGTAGAGGAACCCGCCGCTCATACCGTTGCCGAGGCCTTTGCCCGCCGAGCCGAGGTTGAGCACCGCGCCGTTGGTCATGTACTCGCAGCCGAAGTCTCCGATGCCCTCGACCACCGCCGTCGCGCCGGAGTTGCGCACCGCGAACCGGTCGCCCGCCTCGCCCTCGACGAAGGTGCGGCCGCCGGTCGCGCCGAACAGCGCGAAGTTGCCGATGAGCACGTTGCCGCCCGGCGTCGGGCTTCCGCCGCCCGGTGTGCGCACGACGATGCGGCCACCGCACTGGCTCTTGCCGACGCCGTCGTTCGCGGTGCCGGTGTGGACGAGCTCGATGCCGTCGTTGCAGAACGCGCCATACGACTGGCCCGCAGAGCCGTGGGAGACGATGCGCACAGCGCTGTCAGCGAGCCTGCTCCGGCCGCGTTCGTCGGTGTGCACGGCCGGAAGCGCCGCTCGCACCCCTCGATCGAGTTCGTGATTCAGCAGTCGCTCGACGTCGATCGAGAGCTGCCCGCCGACGGTCTTGTCGCTGTTGCGCAGCCGCCCGGCGTCGAGTTCGACGCTCGCCTCGCCCCGGTCGACGAGCGCGGCCCGCACGTCCCGGATGAGCGCATCGTCGACCGCGAAGTGCTTCTCCAGGAACACCGGGTCGGGGACGTGGCGCTCGGGCACGCGCGCGAGCATGGCGCGCACATCAAGGCGCCCGACGCTCGCGGGGTGATCGAGCAGCTGCGCGAGATCGGATCGGCCGCGCGCCTCGTGCAGCGACCGCAGCCCCAGGCGCGCGAGGATCTCACGGACGTCGTGCGCGATGTTGAGGAGGTACTGCGCGAGCGCGCGAGGGTCGCCGTCGAACGCCTCGGCGTTGGTGGTGAGCCCGGCAGGGCACTTGATGTTGCAGTTCTTCGCCATGACGCACTTGAGCATCATGAGCGCGGTGGTGCCGAACTCGAAGCTGTCGCCGCCCAGCAGCGCCGACATGACGACGTCGCCGCCGGTCTGGTGGGCGCCCGAGCAGCGCAGCACGACCTTGTCGCGCAGGCCGTTCGCGACGAGCGCCTGGTGCACCTCGGCGATGCCGATCTCGGCAGAGCGACCGGCGTACTTGAGACTCGTGACGGCCGCCGCTCCGGTGCCGCCGGTGTTGCCGGCGACGTTGATGACATCGGCGCCGGCTTTCGCGACGCCGACCGCGATCGTGCCGATCCCTTCTGAAGAGACGAGCTTGACGACGACCCGCACGCGGGCGGCCTTGCAGTCGTGGATGAGCTGGGCCAGGTCTTCGATCGAGTACGTGTCGTGATGCGGCGGCGGGGAGATCAACTCGACGCCGGGCGTACCGCCGCGTGCGGCGGCGATGTCGACCGTGACCTTCGGCGCGGGCAGCTGCCCGCCCTCGCCGGGCTTGGCGCCCTGACCGATCTTGATCTCCAGCTCTTCGAGCATGGGGTCAGCGAGGTAGCCGACCCAGATGCCGAAGCGTCCTGACGCGAACTGCTTGATGCGCGACCCGCGGATCGTGCCGTAGCGGGAGAGGTGCTCGCCGCCCTCACCGCAGTTCGACATGCCGCCGACCATGTTGGTTCCGTGGGCGACGGCCTCGTGCGCGGCGGCGACGAGTGCGCCGTGGCTCATCGCGCCCGAGGCGAGGCGGCGGGTGATCTCGTGCGCCGGCTGCACACTTGACACGGGGATGCTCGCCGGCGCCGGCTCGAGCAGGTCGAGCAGATCCCCCGCCGGGCCGTGTGCGGTGAGGTCGAGCCCCTCGTCGTCCACGCTCCATGCACCGAGGCCGCCGGGCACGAGGGCTGCGACGAACTCCGCGAACGCACGATAGCGCTCGCGGGTCGCCGCGGCGGCATCCGTGAATCGCACACGGTGACGTCCGCCGCCGAAGTGGCGCACCTCGAGGCCCCGCACGAGGATGCTCGCGTTGCCGGTCGTAGAAAAGCGCGCGAGCTCTCGGTGGAACTCTTCGGCCGTGCGCAGTCCCGCGACATCCGCGGGCAGCGCCAGCACGTCGCGGAGGGCGGACGGGCGCCCCGCTCGCTCAGCGCGGGTCGACTCGAGAAAGGCACGATAGCCGGGCGTCATGCCGAACGCGTCGATCTGCGCCTCGGTCAGCGCCGAGAGCCCGGTGTGGACGTAGGCCTCGTCGGTGAGTCCGAAGGCATCATCGAGCTGACCGAGGGTGAGACGGCCGAGCGGGGTGTCATCGGCGTCGGCGGCATCGTCCCCGGCGAACACGTGCGGCTCCTCGGTCATGCCGGCGAAGCCGCGCACCGCCGCGGTGCCGAACGAGTGGCCCGCGCCTTCCGACCGCTCCTTGAACAGCCCGAGCAGCGGCACCTGCGACTCGGTGGAGACGACGCATCCGCGCGCGTGCCACGACGCCGCGGCGGCCGCGATGCGCGAGAAGCCGACGCCGCCCACCGGCGCCGCCATGTGGGGGAAGCAGCGCGCAAGCACGGGGTCGCTCGTGTCGAGGTAGTTGGGTTCGAAGAACTCGCCGCCGATGTAGCTCTCGACGGTGCACAGGCCGACCCGGCCCATCGTCTTGCCCAGCGACTTCTCCGCCGCCTTGCGGAACCGCGCGAACGCGCGATCGGTGTCGGTGTACTCGCCCGCGGGGGCGGACGCCGAGGGGTACTTCTCCTCCGCGCGCAACCGCGCGCTCACGCTGTAGACCGCCGAGGCCCCGAAGCCCAGCGCGGCGGCGATGTGGTGCGACGACGGCAGCTGCCCGCTCTCGACGACGAGCGAGACCCGCAGCCGCAACCCGTCGTCGATGAGCCGCTGGTTCACCGCGGCGATCGCGAGGAGCAGCGGCAGCGGCGCGCGGGTCGTGGTGATCGCGCGATCCGACAGCAGGGCGATGCCGCCCTCCTCGCGCGCGAACGCCGCCACGTCGTCGCAGAGGGCGTCGAGGGCCGCGACGACCGAGCCGGCGTTGCGGTCGGCATCCTCCGGATACGGCTCGAACAACAGGTCGAAGCGGCGCAGCGGCGAGACCTGCTGCTCGCGCAGGCGGACCATGTCGAGGTGCCCGAGGATCGGCGACGACAGCACGAGCTGCCTGCGCCGCCGCGCGCCGCCGTCGGGCTTCGCACCGAGCGCCACCCGCATACTCATGCCGTCGGCCTCGCGCAGGGAGTCGAGCGGGGGGTTGGTGACCTGGGCGAAGCGCTGCGAGAAGTACTTCGCCATGCCGCCCTCCTGATCGGAGAGCGCGTTGATGGCGTTGCCGTAGCCCATCGCGCTGATGCGCTCCGACCCGTCGGCGAGCATGGGGTCCATCATGAACCGGAAGCTCTCCTGGTTCAGCGAGTAGGCGACGTAGCGGCCGGCGAGGGTGAGGTCGCCGTCGTAGCCGAGCGTCGTGGTGCTGCGGTGGAACTGCGGCGCCGGCAGCGCGTCGAGCTCGACGCGGGCGTCTTCCAGCAGCGCCGGATAGTCGCGTCGCGCTGCGAGCATCTCCAGCGTCTCGCGCGTGCGGAGCGTGCGACCGCTGCGATGGTCGTGGTACAGCATGCCGCCGGCCTCGATCCGCCCGCGCCGGATGACCTCGTCGTCGGGGAAGGAGACCTGGCCGGCCTCCGACGACACCATGAGGTACTCGCCGGTCTCCACCGTGCGCAGCGGCCGCAGGCCGAGGCGATCGAGGCGCGCGCCGATCACGTCGCCGTCGCTGAAGATGAGCGCCGCGGGGCCGTCGTTCTTCTCCTCGTAGAGCGAGAAGTACTCCAGCATGGCGCGGATGCCGGGGCTCAGCGAGCGGTCGTTCTCCCACGCCGGCGGCATGAGCGAGACGACTGCTTCGACGAGGTCGAGACCGTCATCGAACACGCGGCTCTGCAGCGTCTGGTCGAGGCGGCTGGAGTCGGACTGCCCCGGCGGGCGCACGATGCGCCGATGACGGGAGCTTGCGAGCGCCTCGTCGGAGATGCGGTTCTTGCGGTCGGTGTTCAGCTCGCCGTTGTGCGCCATCAGCCGGAACGGCTGAGCCATGGTGGGGTGCGGTTCGGTGTTGGTGGAGAAGCGCGTGTGGAAGTAGAGCGAACGCACCGCGTGCCGCGGGTCACGCAGGTCGGTGAAGTAGGAGATGACCTCGCCCGCGTTCAGCCGCCCTTTGAGCACCTGCGTGCGCGCGCTGAACGAGAGCGGATAGAGCCCCGCGAGGTCCGGATCCGCGTACGCCTCCGCCTCGATCGCGAGCAGCACCGTGTTCGCAGCACTGTCGATCCGGTCGCGGTCGCTTCCTGCACGCTCGTGAGCAGTCTCCGCCGTCGCGTCGAGTCGGAAGATCCACTGCACGATCGGCTGCTGGTACGCCAAGGCGCGGGGGCGGACGGCACCGGCATCCACCGGCACGTCGCGGACGAGCAACGTCTCCAAGCCGGCTGCGGTCAACGCGTCGTCGATGAGCCCGCGGGCACGAGTCCATTGTGCGGGATCGTCTGGCAGGAAGAAGTTGCCGACGCCGAATCGACCGCCCTCGAGTTCGACGCCGGTCAGCGCACGGAAGAACGCGACCGACAGGTCGATGCTGACCCCGGCGCCGTCGCCTACCCCCTCGGCCGACATGCCGCCGCGGTGCGGGATCGCGCACAGCGCCTGATCGCCGCGGTCGATCACGTCGTGGCTCTGCACTCCGTCTTTGCGGGTGATGAAGCCGACGCCGCAGTCGCTCTTCTCGAGGCGAGGGTCGTACAGCCCGAAACGGGGGTGGGTCATGACTAGATATGGTAAGGCTAACCTCACTGAAATGCACCGGTTGGCCCGTGATTGCCCGACGATGGGAACCTCATGACACCCGGTTCCCTCCCCGCGTCGCCGCGTCTAGGCTCGTGGACAGGCGCGCCGCCGCGCCACCACACACCCACCGAACACCCGGGAGGACTGTCATGAGCGTCACGAGCGAAGCGACCACGAGCTGGAAGGGCTCCCTCACGGAAGGCTCCGGCGAGATCGCGCTGGAGAGCTCGAACCAGGGGCCCTTCGCGGTCAACTGGAAGGCTCGCAGCGAGGGGTCGACGTCGGTGACAACGCCCGAAGAGCTGCTGGCAGCGGCGCACTCGTCGTGCTTCAGCATGGCGCTCTCGCACGCCCTCACTGGCAACGGCACCCCGCCCGAGAGCGTCGAGACCACGGCATCCGTCACCTTCATCCCCGGCACCGGCATCACCGGATCGCACCTGAACGTCAACGCCGTCGTCCCGGGTCTGTCGGCGGAGGACTTCGCACGGATCGCCGACGAGGCCAAGGCCGGATGCCCCGTGTCGGCCGCGCTGAAGGGGATCGAGATCACGCTCGAGGCGACGCTTGCCTGACGAGTCGGATGCCGGGGCGCGCGAGGCTGATGACGGTGCGCCCGCCCCGCCGGTCCCCGCCGATGAGGGTCGCGTCGTCGTCGCGGGCGCGTCGGGTCTGATCGGCCGGGCGCTCGTCGCGTCGTTGCGCGCCGACGGGATCCGCGTGACGCGCCTCGTGCGCCGCGCCACAGAAACCGCCGACGAGGTGTCGTGGGATCCGGGACGCACGCCGCTGCACCCCGACGTCCTGGCCGGCGCGCGTGCCGTTGTCGGGCTGAACGGGGCGAGCCTCGGGCACTTCCCTTGGACGAAGCGCCACAAGCACGACCTGATCTGGTCGCGGATCGCGCCCACCCAGGCTCTCGCGGCGGCCGTCCGGCGTCTGGGTGAGGATGCGCCCGCGTTCGTGTCGGCATCCGCCGTCGGTTTCTACGGATCGGCTCCCGGCGCCGAGCTTTCCGAGCAGTCCCCGCGTGGCGAGTCGTTCCTCGCCGACCTGTGCGGCGAGTGGGAGACCGCGGCGCGGCGTGGCGCGGGTGATCGGGCGCGCGTGGCACTGCTGCGGACGGCGCCCATCGTGCACCCCGAAGGTGTTCTGAAGCCGCTGCTGACGCTCACGCGGCTCGGCGTGTCAGGCCCGATCGGGCGCGGCACGCAGGCGTGGCCATGGATCGCGCTCGACGATCACGTGCGGGCGATCCGTCACGTCATCGATGCGGGCCTCGTCGGGCCCGTCAATCTCACGGGACCTGCGCGCGCGACGGCGAACGACCTCGGTTTCGCGCTCGCCCGGCACCTGAACCGTCCCTACCTCGCCCGCGCTCCGGAGTGGGCACTGAAGCTTGTGCTCGGCCGCGACGCGACGGAGGGCTTGCTCACGAGCGACGCGCACGTCGTGCCTACGGTGCTCACGGCGTCCGGTTTCGCGTTCGCCCATCCCACGGTCGAGGATGCCGTGGCCGCCGCCGTCCCGGCGTAGCGCTCAGTCCGCGGCGTTGCGAGCCGCGCCAGACGGGACGGTGCCCGAGGCGGCCGTCCTTGCTACCATCCGACCATGCGACCTCGGCGTGGCATGAGTGTGGGGAGTGCGTTACCGCTGGCGGGCGCTCTTGTCGCCGTCGCAGCGATCGGCATCCCGGTGCTCGTCCACCGCCGCAATCCGGACGTCATCGACATCACGGCCGGTCTCGTCCTCCTGGTCGCCGGGGCACAGACGCTGGTTGCCCGACGGACCCGCCTCACGGGCGTCATGCTGGTGATCACCTCGATCTGTTGGTTCGCGCCGAATCTGTCAGGCGTCGCACCCGTGCTCAACTGGGCGACGCTGACGTACCTGATCCCCCTGATCGCTGCCCTGATCCTGGGGTCCGGGACGGCGTGGGGATACCGGGAATGGGCACTCCTCGCGCTCACGGCAGCTACGGCGGCCACGACGATGACCGGCGGATCGCGCGGCGCGCTGATCTGCCTCGGCCTGGCCGTTCTCGCGTACGGCGCCTGGACGTGGCGATCCCTCCCGCACCGCGCGTCGGGAGCCGCGTCCGCCTACCTCGTCGCTGTGCTGGCGATGGGCGGCTCGTTGGTCGGCATCTCCGCGGCACGATGGTGGGCGGCGGAAGTCGCGCCCTGGGTTCTTCTCACAGGTCACGCGGCGCTACTGGCCGGTGGCACGGTCGCCCTATCGATCGCGGCGACAGGACTGCGACGGCTCGCCGCGCTGGACGTCGGCACCGATGTGCTGAGATCCCTCGACGCGCAGCTGGCGCGTGTCACCGGAGATCCGCAGACGTTTGCGGCGATCCGCGTGGCGCCTGGGCGATGGGTTCGGCTCGACGGCTCGCCGGTCACTGCCGCACCAACACGCAACCGCTCTGCCGTCCTCGTCTCGTCGCGGCCCGTACCCGCTCGGCATCAGTCCGCGGTCGGCCACGCTCTGCGACTGGCGGCCGACAACGTGCGCAGCCGGGTCGCCGTCGCCGATCGCGTCCGCGAACTGGAGGAGCTTCGCGGACGGTTGGTGCACGTCGAGGAGCAAGAACGCGCCGCGCTGCTCTATGCGCTCCGTACCGGCCCCCTCACGTCGCTCTCGGTGCTGCAACGCCGCCTCGAGCGGGCGAACGCCTCCGCTGAGCTCCTGGAACACGTCACCCTCACCGAGCAGGACATCACCCGGGTGGCGGTCGGGCTCGATCCGCTCTCGGGCGCCGGATCGCTGGCGATCGCGCTGAAGCGAATGGCCGAGGAGCTTGGCGCGATGGTGGACATCGAACCCGTGGAGGTCGACGACACGATCGCTCGCACGCTGTGGTTCGCGGCGGCGGAGGCGCTCACGAACGCAGCCAAACACGCGCCCGGATCGCAGCGGACGATTCGCCTGCGCCCGGCCGGGGAGCGGATCCGACTCGCGATCGAAGACGACGGCACGAGCGCCGGATCCACGCCGCACACGGTCACTCCGGCGCTCCGCGACCGAGTCGCCGCTGCCGGCGGGACAGTCACAACGTCGGCGGGGCCATTTGGAACGCGTCTGGAGATCGTGATACCCCGTACGCGTCACCGCGTAGCTCGGTCACGTGATGACGCCGATGCCGCACCCGCGGCTCCTGGGTAGCGTCGGCCGCACACGGTGTCCGACAGATCTTGGAGGCTCGGCATGCTAACGCGAAAGTCTCGTGACATGACCCAGATTTCCTTGCCCCCACGGCGCGGCAGCGCCTCTGGAAAGCTGGTCCGAAAAGCACTCTCCCTCTCGCTCCTGGTGTCCCTCCTCCTGGCAGGCTGCACGACGCCGCCTCCGGACAAGTCGGGCGGCGACGCGGCACCGCTAGCACTCACCGCGGTCGCCTACACCACGAACAGCCTGACCTCCGAGACCCTGACGGATTTCGCTTCGAGAACGAAGGAGGCGTCCCGCGGCGGCGTATCGCTGGAGCCGGGGCCCTCGGTCTACTCCGGCGCAGAGGACGGATCGAGCGAGGTGATAGACATGGTGCGCGACGGAGCTGCTGATGTCGGCATAGTCGCCGCGCGGACTTTCGATCTGGAGGGTGCAACGAGCCTCCAGGCACTCAACGCGCCGCTGGTATTCGAGTCCCCTGCCCAGGCGGCACAGTTTCTCGCCGATCCCGTGACGAATCAGATGCTCGACGGTCTGAAGGACGCGGGCGTGGTCGGGCTCGCACTCACCTATGACCAGCTGGCCCAGGTGCTCGGATTCGCGGCGCCGGTCCTGGAGCCGTCGGATCTGAGCGGTGCCCGTGTTCTCGTCCGTCCCAGCCAGGCAACCGCGGACGTCATCACCGCCCTTGGCGCCATTCCCGACTCCCGCAACGGCGACGATGCAGGGCAGGCGATCGACACAGGCGAGGTGTCGGCGTCGGTGAGTTCGGTCGATCGGCCGTCGGGATTCCAGAACGGGAGCAGCGGAACACCGTCCACGATCACCGCCAACGTGCAGTTGTCCGTGAAGGCGAACGTGATCATCGTCAACGCGCAGGTGTGGGCAGGGTTGACTACTGCGCAGCAAGACGCGCTGCGCAGAGCCGCGGAGGCGACGCGGGACTGGTCGACCGATGAAACCGTCTCACTCGCCGCGGGCGCTCGTGCGTTCTGCGATCTGCACATCGGCGACGTCGCCGTCGCGGACCAGGCGCAACTCACCGCCTGGCGACAGTCCGTGCAACCCGTGGTCACGCAACTAGAGTCCGCTGATCCCGTGACGAAGGCTGCAATCGCTCGGGCTCGCGAGCTCGTGCAGCAGCACCCCTCGGTCGATCACCCGGAGCCGTGTTCACAGGTGAGTGCCGACGCGCTGCCGACGGTCCGCCCCAGTGGTGATCAGACCGCCCTCGCCGGCGCATGGCGACTCGACGTGTCGGCGGAGGGCCTTACAGGGGCAGGCGGAAGTCAGCAAGAAGCCGCGCTGAACCAGGGAGCGTGGACGTTCGTCCTCAACACCGATGCCACGTTCGTGTTCGTCGAACCGCACGGCCGGTCATGCCAGGGCAGCTATGCGATCAACGACGACCGGCTGTCCATGCACGAGGATGGGACCGACGATTGCACGGGCCAGTGGGAGTTCACCTTCGTGCGCGACGGCAGCAGGGCGTCATGGACGCCGACCCCCGAGTTCGAGGCGTTGTGGCCTCCGCTGTCCGGCTTCTTCGCCAACCCGCTGGAGAGGATCGGAGACCCGAAACGATGACGGCGCTCCTGCTCGTCGCGGCCGCCGCGCTCGTCGTTCTGGGCGTGATGGGTGTGGCGAGCAGTTCGCTGGAGCCCTCGCGCGCGGTGGCCGCGGTGGCCTGTGGAGTGCTCGCCCAGATCGTTGCGGAGAGCCTGGCAGTGAACGCGGATCCCGTGGTGCACGCACTGGCATCCGCGGCGATGCCGCTGGTGCTCGTCCTGTCCATGCTGGTTGGCTACGGCACACAATGGCCGATGGTCCTCGCCGCCGTCGGCGCGACGGCAGCAGGACCCCTCTCCGTCGTCATCCAGGATCCGTTCCACGACCCTCGCTGCACCGTCGACTGTCGGGCCAATCCTCTCGTGCTCGCGCCCGTTCCTGTGATCGCCGATGTCGCGTACGCCGCCGGCCTCCTCGCTATCCTCTGCTCTCTGTGCGTCATGCCGGCGATCGGCGATCGGCGCGACCGCGTGCTGACGCTGCCCTTCCTCGTCAGTTGGTGGCTGTGCGTGGCCGCCCAGCCTTCCGGCTCCGTGATTGCGGCAGCGCTGGCGGTCGTTGTGATCGGCTCGTCGCTGGTGCACGCGACGACTCGCAGTGCGCGCCTCGGCGAGGCCGTCGCCGCGCTGACGACGGCCGACGATGCCGATCGGGTCCTCGCCGGCGCGCTCGGAACGGATGCGATCAGCCTGGCCTACCCCACGAGTGAAGGGGTGTTCGTCGACGCACGCGGACGGCCGATGGCGGTGGCGACGCATGCCGTCGATGTCGTCGGCCCGGACGGGCGGGTGGTTCAGTTGCGCGGCGACCTGCGGATGATCTCACGCCCAATGCTCGCCCGAACGCTGCGGGGACCTGCCCGACTCGCGCTGGAGAACCGCAGGCTGGCGGCCGAGGCGGCCTATACGGCGCGTCGGATCGAAGAGTCCGCGGGGCGCCTCGTCGCGGCTGCCGCACGTGGGCGTCGGACATTGGAACGCGACTTGCACGACGGCGCCCAGCAGCATGTCCTCACTCTGGGACTCGCCATCCGTGCAGCTCCCGAGCTGGATGCGCAGACGCGTCAAGCCTGCGCCGAAATGGTGCGTCTCGTGCTCGACCAGCTCCGCGCGGTGGCACACGGTATTCGTCCTCCCCAGCTCGACTCCGGCGGATTGCAGCACGCTTGGAGCGCGGTCGGACAGCACAGCCCGGTGCCCGTCGAGCTGTCTCAGGTGCCCACCGGCGTCGACACCGCGACCTCGGAACTGGCTTATCGACTCTTGGTGACGTGCACGAGATCCGCGACGGGACCGGTCGTCGCCGCCATCGAACCGGTCGGAGCGGACTGGCGCGTCACGGTCACAGCGGCAGCGGGTGGTGGGATGTCTAGCAGCACCGCTGACATCGTCCGCGCGCTCGGGGGGCGACTCATATCCGTCCGCGTCGGCCCGGGGTGGAGACACCATGCGTGGTTGCCTCGTAGTCTGAAGTGATGGCGACGCTGAAGGTCGTGGTCGCGGATGACGAGCTGGTCACCCGAGCCGGGATCGCCCACCTCTTGCGCGAAGCGGGCGCGAACGTCGCCGCCGAAGCGGGCGACGTCGCCGGGCTGCTCAGCGTCGTGGATGAGTACCGACCTGACGCGGCGGTGGTGGATGTGCGAATGCCGCCGACGTACACCGCGGAGGGCTTGCGCGGCGCGACTCAGATCCGCGAGCAATATCCGGGCACAGCCGTCCTGCTTCTCTCGCATGTGGTCGACCCGGAACTCGTCATGGACCTTCTCGAGGGCCATTCCCACGTCGGTTACCTGCTCAAGGACCGTGTTCTGGATGCTGACGCGCTAATGACGGCCATCTACCGGGTCATCGCCGGCGACCTCGTGGTCGACCCTGCCGTGGTCGGAGCGGTCCTGGCCCGCAAGCGTCGCACTGAGCCGTTGGCAAGACTGACCTCCCGAGAACGCGAAGTGCTCGCCCTCGTCGCTGAGGGTCTGAGCAATGTGGGTATCGCAGCGCGGCTCGTGCTGTCTGAGCGCACCGTCGAAGTGCACGTCGCACAGATCCTGGGCAAGCTCGACCTGCCCGTTGATGCCGGTTCCAACCGCCGCGTCCTCGCCGTGCTCGCACACCTCAACGCCGCGGTCTGAGCCCGATCGGCCGTCCCGACGTCGCGCTCAGTCCGCGCCGCGGCCGCTGCGCTCCAGGGCGATCGCCGTGCGGATCGCCTGCCTCGCCCGAGGGCGGTCGCCGGCGCCGTCGTAGGCGAGACCGAGGCGGAACCATGGCCGCCAATCCTCGGGATGCTGCTCGACGGCGGCGCGATAGGTCGGGAACAGCGCATCGGCTTGCGCGCGATCGGGGCGCCCGCTCTCGCGCACGTCGATCTCCTCGGTGGGGAGGGCGCCCTCGGCCTCCAGACGCTTCGCAAGGCGCTCGGCGCCGAGCCCGAAGCTGAGCTCACGCCACAGGGCCCACACCGCCACGATCGGAAGAACGACGAGCGCCACGCCCATCGCGATGCCGACCGGCTCACCCGAGACGAGCAGCAGCCACGCGCGCTGCGCGACGAGCACGATGTACACGCCCAGCAGCACCGCCATGACGGCGACGCCGACGCGCGCGCTCATGCGCCGGTGGCGCGGGCGACCTGCCCGGGCGCCGCACCCTCATCCACGGGAGATTCGACCGGTGAAGCGTGACGGGGTCCGAGGCCGAGGTCGATCAGGGCGTCGAGCCCGACGAGGACACCGCGCGCGTCCCGGGCGGCGGCGAGGGCCACGCGGATGCCGGGGGTGTAGGCGAGGCCCGGGTTCACAGTGTCGTGGACGATCGTCAGCGACTCCCCCGGGCTGGACAGGATCGTCTCCTGCTTGGCGACGACGCCCGGCCGCCGCAGGGAGTGCACGGGTACGCTCGCGACCTGCTGCCCCCGCGCGCGCTGATCGACGTGCGGCGACTCGACCGGTCCGACCTCCGAGCGCGCGTCGGAGATGAGTTCCGCCGTGCGCACCGCGGTACCGCTGGGCGAGTCGACCTTCGTCCCGGGGTGCGTCTCGATGATTTCGATAGAGGGGAAATGGGGCGCCACGGCAGCGGCCAACGCCGTGCCGATCACCGACCCCAGCGAGAAGTTCGGGATGAACACGGCGCCGGTGCCCGCGGCAGCCACCAACGGACGCACCAGCGCGATGCGCTCCGCCGACCAACCCGATGTCCCCACGAGCACGTTGATGCCGCGCTCGATCGCGGCGCGCACAACGTCGACCGAGACGCCGGGCGTCGAGGCGTCCACGACGAGGTCGGCACCGCCGATCTCGGCGAGACCGCTCGACGACCCGAGCACGGCGACCGTTTCGAAGTCAGCTTCGGCGTCGACCACGCCCGCGATGATCCGGCCGAGCTTGCCTGTGCCGCCCACGATGGCCACTTTCGTCGTCATCCCATCAGATTACGGGGTCCAGGCGGGACGGCTACGCTCGATCCATGGTCCGTCTCGAACCGGTCCCCGCGGACTCCACCCGGGCGCGCACACTGTTGTCGGAGTACTTCGAGATGCGCGGCGAAGCGTTCCCGAAGGGGCAGAACTACCGGCCGGTGTTCCCGGCGGCGTCCGTCTTCACGCCTCCCGCCGGGGTCTTCGTCGTCGTTGTGGACGACGAGGGCGCGGATGTCGGGTGCGGCGGCATCCGGCGCGTGGCCGACGGTCCCGCGGGCGTCCGCTACGAGGTGAAGCACCTGTACCTGCGACGCGAGACGCGCGGCCGCGGCTGGGGACGCTTGCTGCTGGAGGACCTCGAGCGACGCGCGCGGGAATGGGGAGCCGGCGAGCTCGTCCTCGACACGCACCACACCCTCGAGGCGGCCGGCGCCCTGTATGCGCGCACCGGCTTCACCGCGATCGAGCCGTACAACGACAACCCCAACGCGACCCGCTGGTACGGCAAGGCGCTCTGATGCAAAGTCTCAGCACCTGAGGCGGATTTTCTCGCCCCCACGGCGCGGCAGCGCCCCTGAAAGGCTAACCTGGATCGTCGCGCCTAGACCAGGGGGATCTCCGGCAGACCGGTACGCAGCTCCATGGGCAGATGCGCGAGGTCGTTGTGCGCGACGAGTGCCCACGGCCGTCCGGTGCGCTGCGCCAGCACGGTGAGCCCGCAGTTGGCCTGGTTGATCGTCAGCCAACGCCACTCCGGCGCCTCAAGCACCTCGCGCACGAACCAAGCGATGACGAAGTTGTGGGTGATCAGCAGTTCGTGCGTGTCAGGCTTTCGCACCAGGAATGCGGACACGGCATCGTCCATCTGGGCCCGCCCCGCATCCACCTCCGCCTCGGTGTACGACCCGAAGAACGGCGCGTAGATCGAGGGTGTGTCGGGGGTCAACCCTGTCGGGATGCAGTCGAACAGTAGGGCGGACGGCTGCGGTGTGATTGCGGGCAGCCGTTCGGCGACGGCTCGCGCCGTCTCGGCAGCACGCACCAGTGGAGAATGCCAGACCGCCTCCAGCGGCACGCCGGACAAGCGGTCCGCCAGCAACTCGGCCTGACGCTTGCCGCGCGATGAGAGCGGCCCGTCCTCGAGGCCGTGCTCGGCATCGAGATGCTCGCCGTGACGCACAAGGTACAGATAGTGCGTCACGAGTCACTCGTCTCGCCGGGGGGTTGTGGTCTCCCCCAGCCTACGTCAGTCGTCTACGCAGATGCCGGGTTGCACGCGCCCACGGCGCAGGCCACCCCTACTGCGTGGCACGGGCGATCTCGGCAAGGTGAGCGCGGCTGAGGCGGGCACCGACGCCCTGCACCAGTTCGTCCACGTGGCGCACGGCATAGACGTTGACGATGGGCGCCACCACGGCGCGCTGCGCGCGCAGCCACGCGATAGCCACGGCCGACGTAGGGATCGACAGCTCGGTGCCGATGCGGTCGAGTGTCCGCAGCGTGCGCGTGCCGCGGCGGTTCATCGCCGCCGCCAGCTGCCCGCCACGCACCGAGTCGGCGACGCCGGACCTGTCGCGGAAGGCCCCCGCCAGGTAACCGTGCTCCAGCGCCTGAGACGGCGTGACGGCGATCCCCTGCGCACCGGCGACAAGTCGCAGGTCGCCGTCGTAGTCTGCCTGTCGCAGCACGTTGAACGGCACGTCGAGCACCGTCAACCGTGGGTAGCCCGCCGATGCCAGGATGCGCGCCTCGACGAGTTGCGCCGCCGAATGACCGAACGAACCGAGGGCACGGACCTTGCCCGCCTCGACGAGCCACTCCGCTGTAGCCAGGGTGTCTTCGAGTCTCGTTGTGCGGTCGCTGGCCGCGTCGAGATACAGCACGTCGATACGGTCGGTCTGCAGTCTGGTGAGCGAGGACTCGACGGCACGGATGAGGTTGACGGAGCTGAGACCGGAGTGGTCGGGGTTCGTACCGACACGCACGCCGAGCACGATCTCGTCGCGCACCCCGCGACCGCGCAACCACTGCCCGATGATGTGTTCGCTGCGCCCCGCGGCGTAGGCATCGGAGGTGTGGACGGCATTGCCGCCGCACGCACGATACGCGTCGAGGATGCCGTGGGCCGCCGTCATGTCCACGTGCCACCCGAACTCGGCACCGCCGAGGATCAACGGGAAGACCTGCAACCCTGTCTCGCCGAGGGGCACGCGGACCGCCGTCCCCAGCGGCGCCCCCTGCACCGGGATCGGCGCGGACGGATGGTCGTGTGCACTGCCGGCGCGCGTCTGAGTCGGCGACGTGCCGACGTCCAAAGAACCCATCTGTCCACCCCCTCGTGGATCCGCACAGGAGGATCCACGTTGTTCAGCACCCCCCGGTGCCTAGTACCGAGAGTAGGGCAACCCTGGGACATAACGGATCATTGCGGGGGACCGGCGGTGAACATTGCATAACGCTTGCATCACGGTATTGCTGTTCTGCCCGCCGCTGTCCCCCATTCGGGGGACAATCCTGCGCGAAAGACGGATGCCCGCCCTCCGAGACGGGAGGAACGGGCATCCGTGGTCTTTCGCCGGGCTCGGCGCCCTGCGATCGTGCGCCGAGGTCAGACCTGGGCGGGAGCGGTCGCGGCGACGCGACCCTCCTGGTCGGCGGTCTCATCGAGCACCGGCTCGAGCGACAGCTTGCCGCGGTCGTCGATCTTGGTGATCTTGACGAGCAGCTTCTGGCCGACCGAGAGCACGTCCTCGACGTTCTCCACGCGCTTGCCGCCGGCGAGCTTGCGGACCTCGCTGATGTGCAGCAGACCGTCCTTGCCGGGCAGGAGCGAGACGAACGCACCGAACGCGGCCAGCTTGACGACGGTTCCGAGGAACTGCTCGCCGACCTCCGGGTTGGTGGGGTTGGCGATCGCGTTGACCTGGGCGCGGGCGGCCTCGGCCGACGGGCCGTCGACGGCGCCGATGTACACCGTGCCGTCCTCCTCGATGGAGATCTGCGCGCCGGTCTCGTCCTGGATCGCGTTGATCGTCTTGCCCTTCGGGCCGATCAGCTCGCCGATCTTGTCGACCGGGATCTGCACGCTGATGACGCGCGGAGCGGTCGGAGCCATCTCGTCGGGGCCGTCGATCGCGGCGGTCAGCACGTTCAGGATCGTCAGGCGCGCTTCCTTCGCCTGCGTCAGCGCGGCGGAGAGCACCGACGACGGGATGCCATCGAGCTTCGTGTCGAGCTGGATCGCGGTGACGAACTCGCTGGTTCCGGCGACCTTGAAGTCCATGTCGCCCAGGGCGTCTTCGGCGCCGAGGATGTCGGTCAGCGCCGCGTAGCGGGTCTGACCGTCGACGGTGTCGGAGACGAGGCCCATCGCGATGCCGGCGACGGGTGCGCGCAGCGGCACGCCCGCGTTCAGCAGCGACAGCGTCGACGCGCAGACCGAGCCCATCGACGTCGAACCGTTCGAGCCCAGCGCCTCGGAGACCTGGCGGATCGCGTAGGGGAACTCCTCGCGCGAGGGCAGCACCGGCACGAGCGCGCGCTCGGCGAGGAAGCCGTGCCCGATCTCGCGACGCTTCGGCGATCCGACGCGGCCGGTCTCACCGGTCGAATACGGCGGGAAGTTGTAGTGATGGATGTAGCGCTTGTGCGTGACGGGTGACAGCGAGTCGATCTGCTGCTCCATCTTCAGCATGTTCAGCGTCGTGACGCCCAGGATCTGGGTCTCGCCGCGCTGGAAGATCGCGGAGCCGTGCACGCGCGGAATGACCTGCACCTCGGCATCCAGCGGACGGATGTCCGCAAGGCCTCGACCGTCGATGCGGACGCCCTCGGAGAGGATGCGGCCGCGGACGATCAGCTTCGTGACCGATTTGTAGGCACCGGCGAACTCGAGCGTCGCCGTCGCGGGCAGCTCCCCCGCCTCGACGGCGGCGATCAGCTGCGCCTTGACGTCGTCCTTGACCTGGTCGTCGGCGTTCTGCCGCTCGATCTTGTCGGCGATCTGGTAGATGGGCACGAGCCGGTCGTAGGCGCGCTCGGCGACGAAGTCGTAGGTCTGCTGGGTGTACGCCGGGAAGACCGGGTAGGGCTGGATCTCCTTGGCGGCGGTGTTCGCCACGACGTTCTGCGCCGAGACGAGCTCCGTGATGAAGGGCTTGGCGGCCTCGAGACCCTGCGCGACGATCTCCTCGCTGGGCTTGACGGCGCCGGAGCGGATGAGGTTCCAGCTGTTCTCTGTGGCCTCGGCCTCGACCATCATGATCGCGACGTCGCCGTCGTCGAGGACCCGGCCGGCGACCATGAGGTCGAACACGGCCTCTTCGACCTGAGCGGCGTTCGGGAACGCGACCCACTGATCGGCGTGCTCGCCGTGACCGGGGATGAGCGCGAGGCGCACTCCGGCGATGGGACCGGAGAACGGCAGACCCGAGATCTGCGTGGAGAGGGATGCCGCATTGATCGCGAGCGCATCGTAGAACTCGCCCGGGGCGATCGACAGGACGGTCACGACGATCTGAACCTCGTTGCGCAGACCGTCGACGAACGACGGGCGCAACGGACGGTCGATGAGACGGCAGACGAGGATCGCCTCGGTGGAGGGGCGTCCCTCGCGGCGGAAGAACGAGCCGGGGATCTTGCCGGCGGCGTAGGCGCGCTCTTCGACATCGACCGTCAGCGGGAAGAAGTCGAACCCTTCGCGGGGGTGCTTGCCGGCGCTGGTGGCCGACAGCAGCATGGTCTCTTCGTCGAGGTAGGCGGCGACGGCGCCCTGCGCCTGCTGGGCGAGGCGTCCGGTTTCGAACCGGACCGTGCGGGTGCCGAAGCGTCCGTTATCGAGGACGGCTTCGGCGGCGGTGATTTCAGGACCTTCCAAGAGGTCTCTCCTTCTTTGTTTAAGCTCGCACGCGCGTATCGCACGCGAGCGTGTCGAAGGAGCAGGAACAGGCAGATTTCGACGCGCGACATCGCCACGAACTCGTCAGCGCTGGCCACCAGTCGAAAGCCACCATTCGTCGGAATGGGAACCCACCACAGGGGACCAGCTTCCTGCCGGCCTGCTCCGGGTACCGCGGAGAATCCACGGCATCCTGCACCAGCCTATCAGCCGACGCAGCCTCAGCCCTGTCGCGCCCGGTCCTGGCTATCCGGATCCGCGATCGCAACGTAGTCGCTGTGCTTCGCCGACAGCCCGTCGCCCGCTGTCCGGCCGCGCAGCCGACGCCACGCCCACGGCAACGCGTCACGGCGCAGCCAGGTGCCCTCGCGCGGTGGATCCTCGTCCGCGTGCAGGGCTTCATCCAGACCCGCGAGCGCGGCGGCATCCGGCACACCGAGCACCGCAGCAGCCTGATACGCGACGAAGCGGTGACCCGATGAGCGCAAGTGCACCCTGTCGTCGGCCCAGAACTCGAGCGCTCCCAGCGCGGGATGCGCCTCGATGTCGAGCAGCATCGCACCGCTGCGCACGGCGATCCGCCGGAGCTCCGCGTTGAATCGGGCGAAACGCCGTGCCAGTAGCGTCGCGGTGCGCAGGTGGGGCAGGAACGGTGTCACGAGCAGTACCTCGCAGCCGCTCGCGCGCAAGCTCATCGCTGCTCCTTCGACCGCCGCGGCCAGCGCCGGAACATCGGGACGGATGCCGACGAGGTCATTCGCACCGATCAGCACGGACACGAGATCAGGGCGCAGCCGCAGTGCGGCGGGCAGTTGTTCATCGATCAGGTGCGCGACGGTGCGGCTGCGCACCGCGAGATTCGCGTAGCGGAAATCGCCCTTCGCGGCGCCGCCCCCACCGGACAGCGCAAGCAGGTGCGCGAGCCGGTCCGCCCAGCCGCGATAGTGACCATCGGGCATCCGCGACGCGTCGCACAGGCCTTCGGTGATCGAGTCGCCGAGCGCGACATACCGCCGCCATGGCGGGGTACGCGATGCCGCGTCGCGCTCGTCCGGTCGCGGATACGCGAGTGCGCGTCGCCGACCCCGCGAGTCGTCGAGACGGTGCAGCCTCCGCGCACGCTCGTAGTGCTCGACCAGGCGGACGCTCAGAGCGGGCCACGACCGCGAACCCACGGCATCCCGCGCCGAGGCTCCGAAGGCACGCCGCTTCGCGGGATCGCCGACGAGGTCTGCCACCCGCGCGCGCAGTTCGCCGAAGTCCCCTGGACGATACAGCCAGCCATCGATGCTGCTGTGGACGAGGTCGAGTGGGCCGCCGCGACCGGTGGCGATCACGGGGACGCCGCTGGCCATCGCCTCCTGAATGGTCTGCCCGAACGTCTCGCTCTCGCCGGGGTGCACGAACAGGTCGAAGCTCGCGACGACCTCAGCCAGCGCGGATCCGGAGAGGTGTCCGAGGAATGCGGCATCCGGCATCAGTCGCTGCAGCGCGGCCCGCTCGGGCCCATCGCCGACGACGACCAGGCGGACGCCGGGAATCCCCCGCAGGACGGCGAGGTCACCGACCTGCTTCTCGGGGGCGAGTCGGCCGACGTAGCCGACGATGATCTGGCCGGGGGCGACCTGTGTGCGCCACTGCTCGCTGCGACGACCCGGGTGGAACCGCTCGAGGTCCACCCCGCGTGCCCACAGCGAAACCCGGTCGACGCCCAGCCCCGTGAGTTGATCGATGGATGCCGTGGACGGCGCCAGCGTCAGGGTGGCACGCCGGTGCAGTCGCGCGAGGTGGTGCTCGGCGAGCACGGTCGCCCGCGGCAACCCGTAGCGGCTGGCGTATGCCACGACGTCGGTTTGGTAGACGGCGACGGTCGGCAAGCGGAGGTCGTCGGCGGCGGCGAGCGCCTGCCAGCCGAGCAGGAAGGGCGATGCGAGGTGGACGACGTCGGGTTGAAAGGCCCGCAGGCGCCGCGCGAGCTGGGCGCTGTGGGGCGCCGAGACCCGCACCGTGGGATAACCGGGCACAGAC
>NZ_JBASZT010000335.1:0-5553 GCF_049661145.1 Microbacterium sp. | reverse complement strand
GCGGTGCGCCGGTCGGCGAGGCCATGCACGAGCAGCACTTCGGCGACCTGGGCGCCGATGCGCGTCACGGGATTGAGGCTGACCGTCGGGTCCTGCGGGACGAAGCCGATGCGCTGGCCGCGGATGGCGCGCAGCGCCCGGGAGGATGCCGAGACGAGGTCGCGCCCCTCGAACTCGATCGTTCCCGACGGGATGGATGCAGCGCTCGGCAGCAGCCGGATGACGGCGTGCACCGTGGTCGACTTGCCGGAACCCGACTCGCCGACGATCGCGACGGTCTCGCCGGCGTCCACCGAAAGGCTGACGTCGCGGACGGCGTCGATCTGTCCCTCGCCGGTGCGGTAGGCGACCGACAGGGAGTCGATCCGAAGCAACTCTTGTCCCGTGCTCATCGTCGTGATCCCCCCACCGTGTCGAGTCCGTGCGCGAGACGATTCGCAGCCAGCACCGTGACGGCGATGACGAGACCGGGCAGCGTCGTCAGCCACCACGAGGTGCGCAAGTAGTCGCGTCCGCCCGAGACGAGGGCGCCCCACTCGGGTGCCGGCGGCGGCGCGCCGTAGCCGAGGAAGCTCAGGGCCGAGACGGCGAGGATCGCCGTGCCGAACTCCAGGACCCCCAGGACGATCACGGGACCCGCGGAGTTGGGGAGCACATGCCGGAACAGGATGCGTCCCCACGTGTTGCCCGATGCCTGTGCCGCTTCGACGAACGGCGAGGCGCGCACTTTGATCACCTCGGATCGCATGATGCGCGAGACGGAGGCGACGCTTGCGATGCCGACGGCGATCGCGACGTTGACCGTGCCGAACCCCAGGGCGGTGATGAGCGCGAGGGACAGGAGCAGGCTGGGGATCGACAGCAGCACGTCGGCGATGCGCATGATGACGGCATCCACGCGCCCGCCCGTGAAACCGCTGACGAGTCCGAGGAGCGAACCGGCGATGATCCCGACGAGCACCGCGATGGCCGCCGCCGACAGCGTGAGTGACGTGCCGTGCACGACGCGCGTGTAGAGGTCGCGTCCGATCTGGTCGGTGCCGAACCAGTGCGCGAGCGACGGCGCCTGGAGTTTGTCGGCGGGAACCCCGGCGAGAGGATCGCCCGGGGCGAGCAGCCCCGGCCACACGGCGGCGATGAGGACGAGCGTCAGCCATAGCAGCGACAGCAGCACGAGGGGTCGGCGCAGCAGGATGCCGAGCGTTCGCGACCGACGCGACTTCGCTGTGGCCGTGCCCGGCTGCCCGCCTCTCCGGGTGCGGTCGGCCACGGCGTCTGCGAAGCGATCCGCCGCGGTCGCGCCGAACGTCTCGGAGGGATGCTGCGTGTTGTCGGGTAGTAGGGCAGTGGTCTCGCTCACGCCGGCACCGCCTTCGATGTCTCGGTCGTTCGCGCGTGATCCTGGTCGGGGGCACCGGAACCGGTCGAGGTGCCGCCGGAATCCGTCCCACGACGTCGGCGTGGCGCACTCGTCAGGTTCTTAGGGGCGCTGCCGCGCCCCGTGGGGGCGGGCGAGGCAGTCTGCCTCGGGTGGCGAGACTTTCGGGTCAACGCGATGCGCGGGTCCAGCAGCGGGTAGACGAGGTCGACGACGAGGTTCGCGAGCACGAAGACCGCTGCGGCGAACAGGACGATGGCCTGCACGAGCGGGATGTCCTGCTGCTGCACGGCGACGGCGGTGACGCGGCCGACGCCGGGGCGTGAGAAGACGGTCTCGGTCACGACCGTGCCCGACAGCAGTTGCCCGACCACGAGACCTGTCATCGTGAGCGCCGGGAGTGCCGCGTTACGCAGCGCATGACGGAAGTGCACGCGCGGGCGCGCGGCTCCCTTCGCCCACGCGGTGTCGATATACGGCTCACCCAGTGTCGTGCGCAGACTCTTGGCCAGAAGTTGTGCGATCGCGGCGCTGGTAGGAAGCGCGAGAGCGATCGCGGGGAGCACGAGCGCCGCGAGGCCTTTGTCGCCGACCGCGGGAAACCACGGCAACTGGAACGAGAACCACTGGATGAGCATGAGGCCGAACCAGAACGACGGCACCGCGACCCCCAGCGGCGGCAGGCCGAGCAGGAACGAGGCCAGCGCGCCGTTTCGCACATACGTCGCGAGGATCGCGAGGCCCGCGCCGAAGACGACCGCGATGACCAACGCCAGACCGGCGAGCTGCAGCGTCGGTGAGATCGCTTCGCCGATCACGTCGGCGACGGGGCGGCCGGTCGCGATCGACGAGCCGAAATGTCCGGTCACGACGGCGCCGAGCTGCGCGACATACTGCAGCCACAGAGGCCGGTCGAGCCCGTACTGGGCGCGGATGACCTCGAGCTGCTCCGGCGACACGTCGCTCGCGTCGCCGCCGGCCAGCAGCGCGACGGGGTCGCTCGGCAGCGCCCACAGCACGATGAACGACACCGTGTAGGCAGCCCACAGCACGAGCACCGCCTGACCGAGGCGCGACGCGAGGTAGCGCAGGGCGGCGCGACCGGACGCGCGTTGTGGCGCGGTTGCGCTCATGGCGGCCTCTTTTCGCTGGGGTGTGCTGCTGTCGTGATGTGCTGCAAGTGGTGCGCCCGCTCGGGAACTCGGACTGGGCAGAAAGCCTGCGCTGCACGCCCGGCGCCGACGAGTCGCGTCGTCACTTTCCGTAGCGCCACGTCATGCACCGTCATCCGGTTGGGAATCGGCGGCGAAGTGGCGCACAGTGTGCGAATGCCCGATGCTGCACCCGCGGTCGATTCTGTCGACGCGCCGTACGCCGATGCCGTCGTCCTCGACAATCCCGCGTGGCATGCCCTCACCGGTCCGCACGCGTCATTCGCTATCGGCGGCGACCTGGTGCGTCGCTATCCGGAGGACGTCGCGCCCTTCGTCGCCGTGCGCACCTGGGACGACCCGCACACGTGGGACGCCCTGGCCGAACTGGTCGGCCCCGGCGCCGAGGTGGGGCTGTCAGCTGTGCAGGGCGAGATTCCTGGTGACTGGGAGGTGCTCGGGTATGGCGAGGGCGTGCAGCTCGTGCAGACTCCGGCCCTGCAGCCGCGCCCGTTCGAGGAGGCGGTCGAGTTGGGCGCGGCGGATGCCGAGGACATGCTCGCGATCGTCGCGCGCAACCAGCCCGGGCCGTTCCGGCCGCGTACCCACGAGCTCGGGCGCTACATCGGCATCCGCCGTGAGGGGCGCCTCGTCGCGATGGCGGGCGAGCGTCTGCATCCCGAAGGATGGACCGAGATCAGCGCGGTCTCCACCGACGCGGACTACCGCGGGCAGGGACTGGCGTCACGGCTCGTGCTCGACGTCGCGTACCACATCCAGCAGCGCGGTGACCGTGCCCTGTTGCACGCGGCCGGAACCAACACGGGAGCCATCGCCATCTACGAGCGCCTCGGCTTCGCGCTGCGCCGACGCACGGTGTTCGCCGCGGTGCGTACACCGGGCGCGGCCGCCGACGGGGAGGTCTGAGCGTGGTCAGGGTCATCGGGCTGGACATCATCGCGAACGGTCCTGGCGCCGACGGGGTCGTGCCGACTCCGAAGCAGCGCCTGGACGGTGTGCTCGACAACGCCGTGCTGTTCGAGCGGCTCGGGTTCGACGGCTATGCCGTCGGGGAACGGCACCACGATCCGTTTCTGTCCAGCGCGCCGCCTGTCATCCTCTCGGCGATCGCCGAGCGCACCACGACTCTCAAGCTCTTCACCGGGGTGACGCTGCTGTCGGTGCTCGACCCCGTCCGCGTCGCGGAGGACTACGCGACGCTCGACATCCTGTCGGGCGGCCGGCTCGAACTCATCGTGGGTAAGGGCAATGGCCCCGAGCAGTCAGAGCTGTTCGGCATCGAGCGCGAGCAGGCGTGGGACACGCAGCACGACAACTACCGCCTGCTGCGGGCGCTGTGGTCGGGGGAGCCGGTGGACTGGGATCCGCCGACCGGGCGCCCCAGCATCCGGCATTCGCCGCTGCGCGGTGCGAGGGTGTTCCCGCAGCCGCTGCAGGAGCGCATCCGCACGTGGCACGGCTCGTCGACCTCGACGGCCACCGTGGAGCTCGCCGCGGAGTACGGCGACCCGATCTGGATCGCGAACCTGCAGAAGTCGGTCGAAGGCTACCGCCCGCTCGTCGAGCGGTACCGCGCGGCGTGGCTCGAAGCGGGGCGCGATCCGGTCGACGCGCTCGTCGGCGCCGGCTTCCAGGTGTTCGTCACCGAGCGTTCGCAGGATGCGCTCGAGGCGGTACGCCCGTTCTATGACCGCTTCTTCGGGCGCGTCGACACGTTCAACAACTTCGATCCCGACGTGACGTTCCACTCCTTCGAAGATTTCGTGGAGCGCAGCTCGTTGCTGATCGGCAGCCCGCAGCAGGCGATCGACAAGCTCGCCCGTTACCACGAGGCCTACGGCTTCAGCGCGATCTCCATCCCCGGGCACCCCGACCTGCGCCCGCGTGAGGAGTGGATCGCGAGCCTCGAGCTCTTCCGCGACGAGGTGCTGCCCGAGCTGAACGGGTTCGCCGCGGGGCCTGCGGACTGGTGAGCCCGTTCAAGAGGCGTGCCTGAACCCGCTCGGATTTCGTTATGGTTCTGTGATCTTCGAGGGGTCGTGGGGGCTGAGCTTTCCGGGTCTCAATGTCGGAGGTCCTGCTTATCGTGGGGGGTATGAACCGGTTCCGGGCACGTCTCTCCTCGGCGGATGTTGATCCGTTGGAGGAACTGTGGGGTGGGCCGGATGCCGTGTCCGATTACCTCGACGCGTTGGTCGCTGACGCTGCTCCCATGCTCGACGCGGTGTGGGACGACGACCTTGATGTGGTGTCGTCGGAGGCTGACGGGTTGCATGTGGCGGGGTCGCTGGTGCAGGACATGGCGGAGATCGAGGCTGCCGCCCGCCGGGCGAGGGCCGCGAACGCCGAGCAGGATGTGTTGTTTCACCGGATGCTGGTGCGTGCCGCGGCTGACCCGGTGCCGTGGGTGGGTCCGGACCCGACCGTCGATCCGCTGTGGCAGCCGCGGAAGGGCGAAACGGTCCACTCGGTGCGGAAACGCCGACGGGACCTCGCCGTCCGCGCTGCGGCGGCGGATATCGGGGCGCGGGTGCACCTCACGGACGGTCAGGTCCGGGGTCGCGCTCACCGGGTCGCGGTGCTGACCGGGCGGTGCCCCCGCGTGTGGGAGGCGTGTGTGCGCGGGGACGTGTCCGAACAGAACACCACCACCATGGTGGAGCTCGCTGGGTCCCTCCCCGGCGACGACCCGGCGTCGTGGGGCGCGTTCGACGACACCATCCGGGTCCCGGCGACCACCCTCGCGCCGGGGAGGTTCCGCCTCCGGGCGCGCGCCGCCCGCGAGCGGGTCCACCGGGAGTCCCTGGAGCAGCGGCACCGCCGCGCGGTGGAGGGCCGGCGGGTGTGGGTGGACCCGCTGCCCGACGGGATGGCGCCTGTGACATCGATCACCGGATCCGGTGGGTAGACGGCGGGACCACCAGCGCCGACAACCTCACCCCCGCCTGCCCCCGACATCATCCCGTCAAAGACGAAACCCAATGGGGACTACACCGCGACCCC
>NZ_JBASZT010000334.1:0-12808 GCF_049661145.1 Microbacterium sp. | reverse complement strand
CCGACGACATCACCAACGGCACGATCGCCATCTGAATCAACCGGATGAACATGTCACCAATGAACTTCAGATTGCTGGCCCACTCACCCACAACCAACCCGAACCCGACACCAAGGATCAACGCAGCACCGATCTGCAAAGCCGGATTCCTCAACGCCTTCTTCATGACTTCTCCAAGGGGGGATGCCGCCGGTCACCGATACGGGCGGATCCACTCAAGGTAGGGGTGGGAGTGCGTCGGCCTGCACGAATTGGTAGGACCGTAACAAGGTGTTTACCCCCGTGCGGCTCGTGTAATGGGCCAGAAACACCGGACCGCGAGTGTGTCAGCCTCTGCCGCTCATTCGCGAGGTCCATGGAAGACTTGCGGGAAACCCGGGTCACATGACCCGAGTCCGTGAGTTGCAGGAGACGACAACGCCACGTGCCCGATAGCGCCGACATCCTCCTGGGTCCGCTGCAACGCAGCCATGCCCTCATCGCCGACGACATCGTCGGCCATCTCGAGCGTCTCATCGTCACCGGCACTCTCGCTCCGGGTACGGTCCTCCCGCCCGAACGGGCGCTGGCGAGCGGGCTCGGCGTTTCGCGCAATGCGCTGCGGGAGGCGCTCACCCGGTTGGACGGCCTCGGACTCGTGGAGCGCCGGCAGGGCAGCGCCAACCGCGTCAGTCGAACCATCCCCCTGACTGCCGCACTCGCCGCCAGCCTCGACGGCGTCCCCGCCGAGTTCGAGCACTCGGCGGAGTTCCGCGCCGAGATCGAACCTCGAATCGCCCGCCTCGCCGCGCTGCGCGCCGACGAGCAGCAACTGGAGGCGCTGCGCGACCTGCTGGATCAGTCGGCGCGCGAGACCGATCCGGATCAGTCCGCGAACCTGGATATCGGCTTCCACACCGCGATCGCTCACGCCACCGCGAATCCGCTGCTGGCGACCCTCGGCGAGCTCACCGCATCATGGACGGTCGAGGCCCGGGTCTACTCGCACCTGGAAGGCGAAGGCCGACGTCTCTCCCACGCGGGCCACACGCGCATCCTGGCGGCGCTCACCGCGCACGATGCCGAAGCCGCCGACTATGCCATGCGCATCCATCTCGCCGAGATCCGCGACGTGATCGACCGTGTTCGATCCGCCGACTCCGGCCTTCGTGACGCATCCGGACCACCTTTCGCCGCCCGGTGACAGTGCGTGTTTCGGCGGGCGCCGAGGGCATCCAGGACGACGCGGTCGATGACGCGGTCCGACCAATCGACCTCAGTTCCTGCACGCAGTCCCAGGTCGTCCTCAGTTCGCCCGCCGACGGTTCCACTTCTCGAGCTCGACGACGAGAGGGACGAGCAGCGCGAGTCCAACGCAGACGAGCCACTGCGATCCGGTGAGGCTCGTCGTTCCCAGCCACCTCTGCAAGAAGCCCGTCTCCACGGATGCGATCGTCAGAGCGGCGGGGATCGACAGCCACCGCAGGGCATTGAGGATCGGTGGCGCGATGCCGGGTTCGGGATCGCGCCGGATCGCGAGCCCACCCAGGAGCGAGCCCAGTGCCGACACGGTGAAGGCCATCGTGACCGAGACGCGTGGCTCTGCGGACCAGAGGAGCAGGGGGACGAGGGTCGTGAGGAACATCGCGGTGGCGTAGACCGTCCACTGGAGGATCGTCCGCGGGCGCGCGATCGGCTGCTTCGGGTCGCGCGGTGGCTTGGACATGATGTCGTCGCTGACGGGGTCGAGCACGATGACGACCACCGGGAAGATCGTCACGAAGAAGTTCAGGAAGAGCACCATGATCGGCGTCATGGCGACGCCGCCGTTGATGTCGAACACGCTCGCCGTGAGGAAGAGGAGGACGAGGGAGAGCAGGAGCGACATCTGGAAGCGGATGTAGCCGACGATCTTCTCGTAGATGCTCCGCCCGAGCTCGATGGCGGTCACCAGCGTACCGAAATGGTCGTCGGTGAGAATGATGTTGCCGGCCTGCTTGGTGACCTCACTCCCCGAGCCCATGGCCACTCCCACGTCCGCCTGGCGGAGCGCTGCGGCGTCGTTCACGGCGTCGCCGGTCATCGCAACGACGGAGCCGGTCTGCTGCATGAGGCGGACGATGCGGAGCTTGTCCTGCGGAGTGACGCGACCGAAGACGTGAATGCCGCGCAGGGCCTCGGTCAGCTGCTCGTCGGTCATGGCCTGGATGTCCGACCCGCTGGCGGCGCCGGGGCCGAGTGAGAGCTGCGCACCGATCGCGGCCGCGGTGATGGCGTGGTCCCCGGTGATCATGCGCACCTCGATCCCCGCCGCCTGGGCGGTGCGCACCGCTGCCGCGGAACTCGGGCGCAGCGGATCGACGATGCCGACGAGACCACTGAAGATCAGTTCGTCGACGTACGCCATCGGATCGCCGGTGAGCGGCTGATCGATCGAACGGTAGGCGAACGCGAGCACGCGCAGTCCCTGCTCGGAGAGCCGTCGATTGGCCTCGTGTATCCGGTCGCTCAGCACGTCGAGCTCGACGATCTCTCCGTCGGATGCTGCGGCCCGCGCGCACCGAGCAAGTACGACGTCCGGTCCGCCCTTGACGAGGGCGATCGTGCGCGACTCGTGCTGCACTTGCATGGTGTGGAACGTCGCCATGAACTTGTACTCGGAGTCGAACGGCACCTCTGCATCACGCGGGTAGCGAGCACGGGTAAGTTCTGCGTCGGCTCCCAGCTTCGCCGCGAGGACCACGAGCGCCGCCTCGGTCGGATCGCCGACGACGACGCCCTCGTCCGACACCGTCGCATCGCTGCACAGACACAGCCCGTACGCGAGCGACGTGAAGTCCGGCACGTCTGCGCCGGCAGCGCGGCGAAGCTCGCCCTCTTTCTCGTACCCGGTGCCGCTGACGGTGAACCACTCGCCCTGTGCGTAGAGGGAGGTGACGGTCATCTCGTTCATCGTGAGAGTTCCGGTCTTGTCCGAGTTGATCGCGCTCGTGGCGCCGAGCGTCTCCACGTCGGTGAGGTTCTTGACGACGGCCTTGTGCTCGGCGAGCTTCTTCGCCCCGACGGCGAGCATGCTCTGAACGAAGGTGGGCAGGCCCGTGGGAATCGCGGAGACCGCCATCGAGATACCCAGTAGCAGGAGTGTGCCGGCCGACTGGCCGCGCGCCAGTCCGATGACGACGATGACCGCCACCGCGGCCCAGGCGATGATCGCCAGCACGCGCGTGAGAGCGGCGAGTTCCCGCTGCAGCGGCGAGCTGGCCGGCTCGATGTCGGCGACCAGCTGCGCGATGTGTCCCATCTGGGTGGACATCCCGGTGGCAGTCACCACCATGCGCCCGGTGCCCCGGGTGACCAGCGTGTTCTGGTAGGCCATGTTCCCCCTCTCGGCGAGGGGCGTGTCCGAAGCCTGCTGCGACGCAGCATCCTTGAGGATCGGTGCGCTCTCGCCCGTCAGAGCGGACTCCTGCGTCTCCAGGGTCGCGCTCGTGAGCAGTCGTCCGTCGGCGGGTACGACGTCGCCCGCCTCGAGTGCGACGATGTCACCGGGGACGACGCCACTGCTCGGGATCTCGCGCACACTGCCGTCTCGGATCACCCTCGCGTGGGGCACCTGCAGGTCGGCGAGCGCGGCCACCGCGGACTGCGCCTTCACTTCTTGTCTCGTGCCGAGCACGACGTTCACCGCGACGAGCATGCCCACGAGGATGCCGACGGCGACCTGGTCGATGACGATGCTTGCCATGGTCACGATGACCAGCATGACGTTCATGGGATCGATGAGCTGACGCACGGCGATGCGCCACCATGGCGGCGACGACGGCGTGTCCAGGACGTTCGCCCCGTGCGTGGCCAACCGCGCGTCGGCATCGGACGCTGACAGGCCCCGCGCGGGGTCGGTGTCGAACTCCTCCAGCACGGTGCGCACGTCCTCTGCATGCCAGGACCGGTCGGTGGGGGGATGGACTGGTGGCGGACCGGAGAGATCGCGAGACACGTCACGTCTCCTTCCTCAGTGGTGTTCGGACAGAGCTCCTTCGTCGCGATGCGGGGGTACGGCGGTCACCGCTTCGGGCGCATGAGCTGGAGGACCTGTGTGACCGCCCGGCGGTAGCCGGGCCGCTGCAGCTGGAGGCGATGCCAGGTCACCACCCCGACCGTGACGCTGAGCAGTCCGGGCACCGACACCCCGCCGACGACCGGTGACGTTCGTCGAGACAGGAGCTGCGAAGCCGCGAGGAGGGATGCGGCGGCGAGCATGCCGTCGACGATCTGTGGGACCAACCGGTCCGTGTCGTGGACCTTGAACTCGACCGCGACCGTACCGGCCCGCAGCTGGGCGAGCACCCTGCCCAGGTCCTCGGGGAGCGAGGTGATCAGGCGATCCCACGACCGCGCGGTGCGCGCGACGCGGTGCGCAAGCCGTCGAGGATCGAATCGCTCGGCGGTCATCTGTCTCACCCACGGGTCGAGCAGATCCGTCAGCGAGGCATCCGTGCCCAGTTGCTGTCCCAGCCCTTGCAGGCGCAAGAGCACGCGGAACAGCAGCGCGAGGTCGGACGGGAAGGTCAGACGGTGGTTCCGGAGGATGTTGGCACCGGAGCGCAGCATCGCGGCGGTGTCGAGCTCGGCGACGCTCCCGGCGAGGTTCTCCGCAGTCCAGGTCTCCACATCGTTGCGCAGCGCATCGAGATCGAGCTCTGACGGCGCGGCGGTGATCTCGACGACAGCGTCGGTCAGTGCGTCGGCATCCTTCTGCGAGACCGCGACGAGCAGGTCCTGCAGTTGGCGTTTGCGTGCCCCGGTGAGGCGCCCGACGTCGCCGAAGTCGAGGATCGCGATGTGCTGCGGGTCGGGGAGAAGGAAGTTCCCGGGGTGAGGATCGGCGTGGTAGAGGCCGTCCCGGAACACCATCTCCAGGTAGATGTCGGAGGCGCGACGCGTCATCGCTTCGACGTCCCATCCGTCTCGACGCAGAGCGTCGGGATCGGCGAACGGACGGCCGCTCAGCATCTGCATCGTCAGCACGCTCCGAGACGACTGCTCCGGGTACGGACGCGGGATGATGACATCGGGTTCGTCGGCGAAGTTCGCGGTGAACCGCTGCAGGCTGCTCAACTCCTGCGTGAGGTCGATCGCACCCCGCATCATGACGTCGAACTCCGCCACGAGTGTCGTCGGTGCGTAGCGGGCGATCTCGGGGTCGTTGTCCTCGACGAACCGAGCCAGCGCGCGCATCAGCTCGAGATCGGCGAGTACTCGTTCCGCCGCACCGTCGTGGAGGACCTTCACCGCGACCGACGTCCCGTCCTTGAGGGTTGCGCGATGTACCTGAGCCACCGATCCCGACGCGAGCGGAGTCGTCTCGAACGACCCGAATGCCGCGTCGACGCTCATCCCGAGGGATTCCTCGATGCACCTCTCCGCCGATCCAGGAGGATCGGCGGGCACGGAGGTCTGCAGTGAAGCGAGTTCGTCGGCGACATCCGTGCCGACCAGGTCGGGGCGCAGACTCAGCATCTGCCCGAACTTGATCCACGTCGTGCCCAGCTCCGCGAGCGCGCTGCGGAGGCGGGCGCCCGTGGTCATCTCGACGAGCGCCGGATCGGCGCGTCGCACGACATAGGAGCGGCGGTTCGACTCCGGGCTCCCGGCCGCGGCCGACGCATTGGCCGCGAGACGCGCGAAACCGTATCTGCGCAGGACGCTCGCGATCTCACTCACCCGGCCGCGACGGCGAAAGAGCACACCAGCGACGTCCGACATGCGCTGGCCGCTATTCGGCTGGGGTATCGGCAGCTGATTCGGTGGGCGTGTCCTCTGGCGCGGGTTCGACCTCCGCCGCGGCCGCAACGGCGTTGTCGGATGCCGGGGCGCTCGCTTCAGCGACCTCGGTGGGGGATTCCGGGGCGGGTGCGTCGTCGCTGGGCGGCGCGGCCTCGGGTGCTTCGGCCTCTGGTGCTGTGGCTCTGGTGCTGCGGCCTCGGGTGCTGCGGCCTCTGGTGCTGCGGCCTCGGCTTCGGCCTCTGGTGCTTTGGTCTCGGCTTCGGGTGCGGCCTCGGTTTCCGCTGCGGGAGCGGCAGCGGGAGCCTCTTCTGCCTGCGGCGGCGCCGGCGGGGCGGACTCCGGGTCCGTGACCGCGATGACCGCGACGCCCTCGGGCGGGGTGGCGGCGGCGATCGCTGCGAGGATGTAGAGCTCCGCCTCCTGCACGGCATGGATGGCGAAGTCGACGGCATCCTGTGCGTCGAGCTCGGCCTGAGCCACCGCCGTCTCCGCGACGGCGACGTCTTCCGATGCCCGCTGCTCGGCGTCCGCGCGGAGAGCGTCGAACTCGTCGGCAAGGTGCCGTTGCAGAACGGCCCATCGTGCGGCCGAGTCGCCGGCATCCGTGCTCAGCTCCACGCGGATCTGCGAGAGGGAGTCGCGCAGATCCGCGACGCGGGCGCTCAGTCGCGCTTCGTTCACGGTGCGGATCGCGGCGGCCGACTCCTCGAGGTTCTTCGCCTGGACGCCGAGGTTCAACAGCAGGTCTGACAGTGCCATGGTCGTTCCTTCCGGGATGAGGGGAGAGTGAAGGTGGTGGTGCGGGATCAGTCGGTCGAGACCGTGGCCTCGGACTTGTGGGCGACGTCCTCGATGAAGCCCAACGCGATCTGCGCGACCTCGGCCCAGCCGTGGTCGATCGTCAGGGAGTGACCGCGGTCGGGCACCTCGGTGATGGCGGTCGAGTTCTCTTCATTGCGGCTCTGCACCTTGGCCATCGCCCGGGTGATCGCCAGCGGCACGGTGTGGTCCGCTTCGCCCGCGATGATCAGCAGCGGGCCCCGCTCGGGGTTGCGCGTGTCGACCTTGGCCTCTGTCCACGGGTTGAGGTTCGCGGTCGCGGCCTGGAAGATCGGCACGCCGCTCGCGGGCACGTGGAAGGTCTCGTACAGCTCGTGCGCCTCTGCCTCGTCGAGGTTGTTCGCCCATCCGTAGGTGAACTGCTCGAACGTCAACGGGACGGAGCGGTTGATGTTCGCGGGGTTTCCGAGCACCGCCGACGAGGACTTCAGCGCGGATGCCGGCAGGGGAAGCACGCCGCGGAACGGCGCCGGGTCGATCGCCACGGTCGCTGCGGCGACGCCCATCCCGGCGAGCCGCTGCACGATGAGCCCGCCGAACGAGTGGCCGACGAGATACGGCTTCTGCGACAGCTTCTCGATCGCCGCGGCGTAGTGGTCGGTCACCGTGCCGATCATCTTGTGCGCGAACACCTCGGGATTGCTCCGCGCCTCGGCGACGGTTTCGGGGTCGTCGGGCCATCCGGGTGCGATCGTCGCGTAGCCGGCGTCCTCGAACACCTCACGCCAGCGGTCCCAGCTGCTGGAGAGCAGCCAGAGTCCGTGGACGAAGACGACGGTGGGGCGCCCGGAGGCGTTCGCGGCGTCGATCTCTGCGATCTCGTGTTCGGTGAGCGTAGGCATGGGGTCGCCTTCCTTCGTTTTTTCCGTTCGGTCTGCGTACGGCCGAATCTAGGTGCCCCCTCTGGAGCGAGGCTTGCATCACCGTGCACTGCATCGACCATCCGTGCACTGCCACCCCGCCCGGCGGCGCGGTCACCCGACCAGCCGGCGCAGGCCGTCTTCGTCGCCGAGCAGGAAGATGAGCAGCGCGACGAGCCCCGTCCATCCGGTCTGGTGGCTCGCGGCCCGCCCCGAGCCGTCGTCGCCGTGGAAGTACTCGAAGAACAGCAGCTGGTCACGCCAGTGCTCCCGCGACCACACGGGATGCGATCCGTGCGACGGCCGCCTTCCGTCGTCGCCCCGCTCGAACAGCGAGATGAGGCGCGCCGCGAGCGACCGGGCGACTTCCAGGAGCGTCGCCTCGTTTCCCGACCCGGTCGGGAACTCCACCGTGAACGCGGGGCCGTAGTACTCGTGGAGCTCGACCAGCCCCCTCACGAGGAGCACGTTGACCGGCATCCACACCGGACCCCGCCAGTTCGAGTTGCCGCCGAACATCGGCGAGTCCGAGTCGCCGGGCACGTAGGCCACCGACGAGACACCGGCCCCGCTCGAGAAGACGTAGGGCTGATCGAGATGGCGACGTGAGAGGGAACGGATGCCGTGCGGCGACAGGAACTCGGCCTCGTCGAGCATTGCCCGCAGCAGGCTGCGTACGCGGTACTCGTCGACCAGCGAGACGAGCACCCGTCCGTCGGCGGCCGGAGCAGGCAGGTTGCGCAGAAGGGGCAGGAAATCCGCGAACTCGTCGACGAACCCCGCGAGCCACCCGCGGGCCGAGCCGTCGTCACCGTCGCCATCGCCCTCACCGGGACCCGGGTGCACCGTCACCGATGCCGCGAGCGGGAGCAGCCCGACGATCGAGCGCACACGCAACCGCTCCCGGTTCCCGTCGTCGAAGCGGATGCTGTCGTAGAAGAAGCGGTCGTCGTCATCCCACAGCGCAGCGCCGTCCGACGTGCCGTACACCTGGGCCGCGATCCACAGGTAGTGCTCGGCGAACTTGCGTGCCAGGGGCAGATACGACGCGTCATGCACCGCCAGTTCGGCGGCGATCTTCGCCATCGCCTGCGCGAAGCCGGCCATCCACGCCGTCCCGTCGGACTGCTCCAGCACGCCGCCGGTCGGAAGGGGAGCCGAGCGGTCGAACACGCCGATGTTGTCGAGTCCGAGGAATCCGCCCTGGAAGATGTCGTTGCCGTCGGCGTCCTTTCGGTTGACCCACCACGTGAAGTTGAGCAGGAGCCGGTCGAACACCCGCGTCAGGAAGCCCACATCACCCTGGCCTCTTGACATGCCCTCGATGGCATACAGATTGAGAGCCGCCCACGCGTGGACCGGTGGGTTGACGTCGTCGAACCCCCATTCGTAGGCGGGGATCTGTCCGTCGGGATGCAGATAGTCCGCGTCGAGCAGCAGCTCGAGCTGCTGCTTCGCGAAGGCGAGGTCGACGAGCGCGAGCGGCAGGGTGTGGAAGGCGAGATCCCAGGCCGCGAACCAGGGATACTCCCACGAGTCCGGCATCGAGATGATGGCGCCCGCCCGTACGTGCGCCCAGCGCGCATTGCGCCCGTTGCGCTCCGCGAACGGCCGCTGCCCTCGGTCGCGCAGCCACCGCGCGACCGGATACTCGTAGTACTGCTTGCACCAGATCATGCCGGCGAGCGCCCGCCGCAGGACGAGCGCGCGCTCGTCGCTCGTGTCCGGTCCGCGCAGCGACGCGTAGAACTCGTCGGCCTCCGCGACCCGCACCGCGATGACCTCGTCGCATTCCGCCACCGACATACCGGGCACCTCATCGCCCGCGCCCCGCCGCAGACGCACGTGGATGCGCATCGTGCCGCCTGCGGGAACGGTGGCGATGTGGTGCGCGCCGACCTTGGTCCCGACCGCGTCCGGGTTGACCGTCGCCGTGCCCCGCGTCACATGGTCACCGATGCCGCCCCGCGGGAACGCCGATACGCCGTCGCGCCCCCACAGACGCTTCGTGTCGGTCTCGTTGTCGCAGAAGAGCAGGGCCGCATCCGTCGTCGTCTGGAGAGTCCAGACCCCGAGCCGAGGATGCTGCGCCTCGACCGTCGTGGCGTCGAGGCCACGCAGCGCGGGCCGGGGCTCATCGGAGACGGTGGCGACGGTGTCGGCATCCTCCGGTCCCGACCAGGTGTTGCGGAACCACAGTGTCGGAAGCAGGTGCAGCGGTGCGGGATCCGGCCCGCGGTTGTGCGCCGTGACGCGCATCACGAGGTCATCGGGCGCTGCCTTGGCGATCTCGACGTCGACGTCGAAGTACCGGTCGTCGTCGAAGATCCCGGTGTCGAGCAGCTCGAACTCGGGGTCGTCGCGACCCAGGCTCGCGTTCGTGTCGATGAGCTGCTGATACGGGAATGCGGTCTGCGGATACTTGTACAGCAACCGCAGGTAGGACGCGGTGGGCGTGGCATCCGTGTGGAACCAGTACTCCTTCGCGTCCTCGCCGTGATTGCCCTCGTCGTTGGTGAGCCCGAAGAACCGCTCTTTGAGGATCGGATCGCGCTCGTTCCACTGCGACAGGGCGAGGCAGAGGAGGTTCCGGTCGTCGCTGATGCCGGCGATCCCGTCCTCACCATGGCGATAGATGCGCGATCGGGCATGATCGTGCGGGAAGGACCGCCACGAGTCCGGATCGGTCGTCGTGTCCTCGCGCACGGAGCTCCACTGGCGCTCGCTCAGGTAGGGCCCGAACCGGAGCCAGCCCTCCCGTTCGGGCCCATCGCGCCGCGCCCGCTCGGCGTCGTCCATGGCCGCGGCGACGTCAGTCCGTCGGAACGCCCGCGCTCGCGGCATCCGCCGCGTCCTGCGCGTCCGCGGCTGCGAGGATCGCGTACTCCGCCTCCTGCAGGGCGTAGATGGCGTAGTCGACGGCATCCTCTGCCTCGACCTCGGCCCAGTACGCGTCGTTCGCGGCGCGATCGGCGTCGCGCTTGGCGGAGTGGGCCTTGACCTTCGCGCGCATCGCGTCGAGGTCGGCGGAGAACTGGTCCTGCAGTCGGTTCCACTCCGACTCGACCTCGTCCGCCGCCCCGTCGAGCTTGGCCTGGAGGTTCGCGTTGGTCTGGTCGATCTCGGTGCGCAGCTGCTCCGCGCGATGCTGCGCCCGCGTGTGCTGCTTGTTCTTGAGGCTTTCGACGGAGGCCTCGAGGTGTTTCGCCTGCGCTGCGAGCTTGGCGAGCGCGTCGGAAAGTGCCATGGTCTGCTTCCTTCTGTCTGTGCTGTCTCGGTGGGATCGTTCGTCGTGGATGCGAGTCGGCTTTCAGTGGTTGCCGCGCCGTGGGGGCCAGGAAATCTGCCTCAGGTGGCGAGAGGTGGGCTCAGCGGGGCGAGAGTCCGCGCACTGTGAAAGCGGCTGCGACCTCGGAGACGCCGCGGAAGATCGCGGCGAAGCTGAACCACGTGACGAGGATGATCGCGCTGCTCTCGAACGACGACGACGCGAAGATGCCGAGGATGATCTCGAGGATCCCCGAGATCAGCTGGAGCCACCAGCCGGGCACGACGCCCGCCGCGAACAGACTCGAGATGATGTCGAACGTCCCGGCGAAAACGAAGTAGAACCCGGTGATCAGCACCAGACTGACGAACGAGCCTTCGGGATTGACGAACGTGCTGATGGCGCCGAACAGCAGGATCACGGCGAGGACGATGTGCCAGACTCGCCAGCCGCCCGTCGTGACGGCGGCGCGGAAGATCTCGCCGACGGCCGCGAGCAGCGCGACGACGCCGAACACGATGGCGAGGACGGCGGGTGTGCTCTCGTCGAATCGCAGGAGCACGAAGCCCACGACGATCCAGGCGATGCCGATGATGAGCAGCGCCCACCATGTCTTGCCGATCGCGGCGGCGACGGCGCCGATCGGGCCCAGAGGTCTGGGATCCAGCGAGCGGGTTCCGGCGGCGCCGGTGGCGGTGTCGGGCGTGGTGGTGGTCGTGGTGGTCATGGGGGTCGTCCCTTCTCCGTTCGCCGGGCCGGATGACGGGGGTCGCGCACCCGGTTGGTCGGCGTGGTGCAGGCGACGTTATCGAGGCGGGATGGGCGGGGTCTTGCCCTGCGGTGCAGTGCCGATAGCCGATGTGCGCAGGGCCTTGGTCCGCGCCTCACGACGCCACGCCGACGGTGTCAGCCCGGTGTGCGCGCGGAACGCCCTACCGAAATGGGCCTGGTCGGAGAACCCGGCCCGCACCGCGATCGAGGCGATCGTGGTCGATCCGTCGGTGCGGCGCAGTTCCTCGGCCGCCCGCTCGATGCGTCGCCGGCGCATGTATTCGCCGAGCCGGATCTCGTGCCGTTCGAGAATGACGTAGACGTAGCGACGTGAGATGTGGTGAGCGTCGGCGATCCGCTGCGCCGTCAGGTCGGGATCGTCGAGATGACGGTCGATGTAGTTGCGGATGCGACTGGCGAGTTCGACGGCATCCACATCTCTGGGACTCGCGGTCTCGGACAGCAGACTCGCGAGGAATCCGCGCACCAGCATGATCGTCGCGTCTGACGCGTAGTCGCCGAACGCGGGGGGCTCGGGCTCCAGATGAGCGAAGACCGATCGCAGATTCGCGCCGAGCGCGGCGACCCACGGATGGTCGGCGTCGACGACGGCGGGTGGACGGTTCGGGCCGCGACCGGCCCACACCTTGACCTCGCTCACCGGGATGACGATGCTCCACATGTGGACGGGCTCTCCCCCGAAGCGCACGATCATCGCGGCATCACCGTCGGTCAGTCCGATCGCTCCCGCACGCGCGAGGTGGTCACGGCCTTCGATCCGCAGGCCAACCTCGCCGGTATCGACGAGGTTGAGGCGGACGACCTCACCGAAGGGCGAGGGCAGCTGATCTCGGCGCAGGAATCCCGTGATCCCGTCGATACGGATGTCGCTGACGATCAGATTCCCGAAGGCCCTCGTCTCCCAGAAGAGGGTGGCGTGCTCGGCCACGGCGACATGTACGTCCATGGTCGGAAGGCGCGTGCGGACGATCTCGGTCAGTTGCTGCGTGCGCGCAGGCTCGGACAGTCCGGCGGCGTCGAAGACGAGGGTGGGGTGCATGACCTCACGGTATGCAGGCTCGCGCCGGGGCGAATCAGGGTGTCGCCCCGGTCTGACCGTGTGGCCCATGAGACTCGTGTGACTCGGGGGCCTCGCGCAGGAGGGTGCGCAACTGCTGCCGGGAGGTGACGTCGAGCTTGATGAACACCTTCCTGAGGTGGTATTCGACGGTGCTCATGCTGAGGAAGAGTTCCGTCGCGATCTCGCGGTTCGATTTGCCGGATGCTGCGAGGCGCGCGATCC
>NZ_JBASZT010000333.1:0-18307 GCF_049661145.1 Microbacterium sp. | reverse complement strand
GCCGCCGGTCGTGAGCCATTCGACCGGCGTGCGACCCCGCAGCGCCTCAGCCGGTTCGGTCATGACCCATTGGATGTCGAGGGGATGGTAGTCGTCGGGAAACTCCGCGAGCACCGCACGCAGCCCCGGCACGACGGCCCCTTCGACGACTTGCCAGCTCGGATAGAGCGATTGCCCGTCGATCTGCCCCGCGGTCATCAGGTCCCCTCGTCCGACCAGGCGTCGCACGTGCGACGGCTGCACGCATAGCAGCTCTGCCAGTTCGTTCGTCGTGAGCAGAGACCGTCTCAGCTCGGCGCCCAGGACGGCGGTCGACGCGGCCTCGTAGAGACGGTTCTCGTGCTCCGCCTCATCAGAGAAGGCAACGGCCGGGATGCCGGCGGCGAGAGCGAACGCTATCGCACCATCGGTGGCTGCGGTCGTCTTGCCCGCGCCGACGAACTCCTCCAGCGCGCCTCGCACCGCGCCGACGAACTGTTCTGGAACGCCGTGTCGGCGCAACGCGTCGTCGATGCTCGATGTCGCATGCTCAACCCCGAACGCCGTCCTCATCGCTCTAGTGTACGCCTTGTCACGACGTGACAGGGTGAACGTCGACCTCACCCCCGCCGCGCATCGACGACGGGCATTGCGACGGCGTCACGGTTCGCGGAGCAGGTCCACCAGCGCGCTCACACCGAGCACGGTGACGCCACTCACGTCGTAGGGCTCTTCGTCGGTGTCGGGATGCACCAGGTAGGTGTCCGGACCGCCGAGGTCGGCGCGCGCACGCAGAAGAGCCGCGCGCACCTCCGGCGCGGTCGAGCGTTTCACCTCGACCGCGATCGCGGGGATGCCGCCGCGTTCGAGCACGAGATCGACCTCGTCGCCCTTCGCCGTGCGGTAGTGGTACGGGCGATAGCGCGAACCCGCTGCGGAGATCAGGTTCTCGACGACGAAGCTCTCGTAGCTGTGACCTGCGACCGGATGGCTGAGCACGTCGTCGAGGGTCTCCAGACCGAGAAGCGCGTGCAGCAGACCACTGTCGCGCACGAAGACCTTCGGCGCCTTCGTTACTCTCTTTCCGACGTTCGCATGCCAGGACGCCAGCCGCCGCACGAGGTAGAGGTCGGCGAGGAGGTCGAGGTATCGATCGACGGTTTGCCCGCCGACGGCCAGCGCCTGACCGAGGGAGGAGGCGTTGAGGAGGCCGCCGCTGTTGTGCGCGATCATGGTCCACAGACGTCGTAGCGTCTCTGTGGGAATGCGAGGGGCGAACATGGGCACGTCTCGTTCGAGATAGGTGCGCACGAGATCGTCTCGCCAGATCAGCGACGCGGTCTCGCTGCCGGCCAGCAGGCTGTCGGGGTAGCCGCCGCGCAGCCACAGCCGATCGGCCGCGATACCCGCGGCGGCGGCCTCGTCGAGGCGCACGCCGGTGAGCTCGAGGTGCGCGACGCGCCCCGCCAGACTCTCGGTGAGCCCGACAAGATCGAGCGACGCCGAGCCGAGCAACAGGAACTGACCGGTGCGATGCCCGGCGCGACGGTTGTCATCGATGACGCCGCGCAGCACCTCGAACAGCGCCGGATCCCGCTGTGCCTCGTCTACGACCACGAGCCGGGGTGCCTGCGCACGCAGATACGCGCCGGGATCTGCCAGCCGACGGCGGTGGGCAGGATTCTCGAGGTCGAGATACACGGCACCGCCCGGCCAGGCGTCGGCGATGTCGCGCGCGAGCGTCGTCTTGCCAACCTGTCGAGGTCCGAGAAGCACCACAGCAGCGCTTGCCGCTAGCCGCGCGATCACCGCATCAGCCACGCTCCGCTGAATCTGCACAGTGCAAATCTACTATCAGAATTGATATTTGCGCCATCCGGCCCGGCGGTGCCGAGCGGCTGGCGGGCGCGCTTCGGGGCCTGAGTATTTGGAATCGTGAGCGCCAGTGATTATTGCGGTTGAGCGCCACTGGATATTCACTCTCGGAGCCACCGGTATTGCCGGCGAGCGCCACGCCCGTGGGTGCGACGCTCACCAGCCCTGGTTTAGCCGGCCGCGGCGGCGGCCTCGTCGAGGCGCACGCCGGTGAGCTCGAGGTGCGCGACGCGCCCTGCCAGACTCTCGGGGCGGCAAGCCCGCCGTGCCGTGAGTATCTACGACTTCGGCAAATGCTGCTCGGGGAGATTCATCGCTTCATGCAGCAGGCGGAGGATCAGGACCCGCTCGCCCTTCACCGTAAAGATCACAAGGTGGCGCGGCGACACGATCGTACGCACCCCGCTATCGACGTGATCCCGGCTGAGCGCCAGATGCCAGGTCGCAACACCATCGCCGAGGTCGGAACGTACATGCACGCCGGCACCGCCCGGGTCGCTTGCGATGTCTTCGAAGGCGGTGAAGATGAGCTCCTCGTAGCCTTCGCGCACCTTGGCACCGAAACGGGCGTGCGACCAGATGAGAATGTCGCGAATATCGGTCCTCGCTTCGGCGACAACGACGTAGTCGAAGCTCACACGCGCTGCGAGTCGACGATCTCGGCAGCTTCGCGTCCGATCTCGCGGAGGTACTCACGCAGACCGTCTGCGTGAACGACTTCGTAGCGTCCAACGTCGTAGCTGTCGATGCCACTCTGCACGGCCAGCCGCAGCGACTCGTGCCGCGCGCTGCCATACGAGTCGGCCGCGCCGAGCGTGGCCAGCAGGCTCTCCGCCAGCTCGGCGCGCTCCTCGCGCGGGAGAAGCTTGGCGTTCTCCAGCAGTTCTGCAGTAGACGGAGTCATGGCCTGAGTGTACTTCGCACCCACGATGACCCGGCACTCCTTGTCGAGACTTGGTCATGTTTGAGACGAGGATAATTATGACGCACGCAATCGACCTCGGCATCGTCGAAGGGGCGCCCGGGTGCTGGTCGGGCGATGCCCGCATCACGGTCAGCCCCGACGAGCCCGACGTGCTCATGAAGACGCCGCGCCGCCACGCCGAACTCGTCGCCTTCGACGGCAACCACTGCACCAACCTGCTTATCGATGTCGAGCAGCGAGCCGTTATCAGGTTCTCGATGACGAAGCTCTCGTAGCTGTGACCTGCGACCGCGTGGCTGAGCACGTCGTCGAGGGTCTCCAGACCGAGAAGCGCGTGCAGCAGACCACTGTCGCGCACGAAGACCTTCGGCGCCTTCGTGACTCGAGATCGTCTCGCCAGGTCAGCGACGCGGTCTCGCTGCCGGCCAGCCTCGAACAGCGCCGGATCCCGCTGTGCCTCGGCTACGACCACGAGCCGGGGTGCCTGCGCACGCAGATACGCGCCGGGATCTGCCAGTCGGCGGCGGTGTGCATATTTGCGCCATCCGAACTCGCCTGAAGGCCAGCACCCCGGATGCGATCCTTCTTCTCCATCACCCTCGTGGCCGTTACCAGAGTGATACTGGTTGGAGGAGTTCGCCGGCGCTGGAAGGGAGACGCGATGCGCTCGACCACACCGATGGAAGGCAATCCGTGGCCGCACGACATGGTCATCTCGGTAGATGACGACTCCTATCAGCTCTTGGAGTTGCTGTGGATTCGTGAGACGTGGGGTCTGCGGCCGGCTGGCGACGATCTTCCTCCTCTCCTCGTGGAGCCTCCTGCGCGAGCCGGTGAGCCGGATGATCGCGATGCCTGGGAAGCGGCGTGGCCGGGGGTGTGGGAGGACGTCGTGAGTCACGCCGCTGTGCGGTTCGAGCCCTCCATGTTCGAGGAGCTGACACGCACCGCGGACGGGTCGAAGGAACGGGCGGAACTGCTTCGCCGGTTGCACGGGCCGACGTGGCGAGAGCGGTTCGGGGACGCGGCGTTGACCGAGGACTACCGAGCGTGGACCCAGGCACGGTTCCACGCGCGCCGTGATGATCGCCCTCGGTCGCTCGCCGAGTCGCCCGAGCGTCGGTCGCTGGATGCACTGATCCCTGCGTGGCGGGCAGGACTGTCGACGGTCATCACCATCCCGTGTCGTGGTGAGCACACGCGCATCATCGGCGGCTCGGCTCTCCTGACGACCGAGGAGACCCGCAAGGACCCCGACAGATACGCCGCCGCGTTGGAGACGTTCGCTCGGCGATAGCGCCTCCTCTGCGTCGGACTCTCGGATATCGCGGACCGTGTGATCGGGGTCATCCATCGCGTACAGGTTAGGCGCACGATGCGAGTAGCTCGCAGCATCCTGCAGGTCAACCCCCTTCGTGCAAAGTCCTCCGCGCGCCTACCGTCGTTCTAAGGAGGTCGGGCCGGAGCCCACCAGGCAGCGGGTCGACCAGAAACGGAGAAGAGAACATGGGACTCGACGACAAGATCAAGAACGCCGCGCAGGACGTGGGCGGCAAGGCGAAGGAAGCGGTCGGCAAGGCGACCGACAACGAGCGCCTCGAGGCCGAGGGAAAGGCGGATCAGGTCAAGGCAGACGTGAAGCAGGCCGGCGAGAAGGTCAAAGACGCCTTCAAGTGATCATGGCCTTCGAACTCAATCGTCCCGCCGCCCGCCAGGCCCGTGCACTCGTGCGGGAGGGCGAGGTCGTGCGCGACGAGCGGGACGCGTGGTCGGAGGCGGCGCCGGATGCCGCGCAGGAGAACGCGTTCGTCGAAGACCACGGCTGGACCGAGTACTCGCACTGGCACCTGGGCATCGACAAGGATGCCGACCCGCACACGAAGCAGGCGTACGGATTCCCGTACGGGGACTTCCGACGCGTGCATCGGTCGGGGGTCATCTCCGGCGAGAGCCGCGCGGGCCAGTACGACTACACGCAGATCCGTGACGAGCTGCGCAAGCTGCTCGACCTGATCGACGCCGACTGACCTGACCCCCAGCGGGAGCGTTCAGCTCGCGGAGCTGAACGTCGGCGCGGCCGCCGACGAACTCCCGACCGACGACGTGAACGCTCTGGGCTCCCTCCAGTAGCGACCACCCCCGAGGAAAGGAACACGGGTATGAGCGATCCGTACGACACGACGGACGACAGCCGCGGCTACGAAGGACCGGATGTCGAGACACCGATGCCCCCCGATGCCGGAGCGGACGACCGTGACGCGGCGTCGGAAGTCGAGAACGTCGCCCCTGCGGGCGGAGACGCGCAGACCGAGGCACAGATGACGGCCGACAACCCGGTCGAAGAAGACACCATCGAGGCGCTGCGCGACGATGCCCCGACGGGCTGACGGTCACGACCGGAAGCCGAAAAGGCCACCCGCCGACTCGGATAGGCCGACCTCAGCCGAGGGCGCGCATCCGCTCGCTGAACGTCGCAAGCTCATCCCTGCGGGGGCTATAGCGTTTCGGGGTCGCCGAACTCTCGTTTCATGAGGAAACCGGCGCCTCGGTCGAGATGCTGAATCTTATGGTCGATGGCGTCGAAGCGGCTATCGACCGCATCGAAGCGACTGTTCACCGCGTCGAAGCGCGCGTTCATCTCTGCGCGCAGCCCGCCGATCTCAGCGCGCACGCCACCGATCGCCGCAGCAATAGCGCGCCCGGTCCACAGCGAAGACAACGTGAAACCACCGATCAGAACCGTGCTGAACACGGCGATCAGTGTCCAGATCTGCGGATCGTTCACGAGCGCCACTCCCCCATTGTCACGCAGCGAACCGACACCTTGCCAGCCACCTCACGCACAGATCCAGGATCACCGATCCCAACCGACACGATCAGCCGAATCCGCCGAGCGGGCTACCCATCTTGGTGACCCGAGCAGGTCGGGTGGCGATTGTGCCCGCCGGTTCGTTTCCCGCTGAATGGTCACATCTTGATGCTCCCTGAGCATCAAGATGTGACCATTGCCAGCCGACAGCCTCCGGGGCCGCCACGAGGCAGAGCTCATCCACAAGAATGTGGACCCGCCTGGTCGCTACACCCCGGGGAAGCGACCAACGGCGCCCACGAAAGCCCCGCGAACGGGTCGATGAAGAGCCGACGCACCGCGGAGGCACCAAGATGGATACCCTCTTCCGCCGAACCGTGGACAACTCCCGCAGAGCGCCCACTGTGGAGGAGAAGACACCAGCGGACGTTGTCGCGGGGGTAGGTGCGTCGGTCGATGCCGGGGCCTTTGGCGCGGTGCGGTCTCGGTGGTGACTGTCGGTTCTCACTCGCACGAACCATGGGACGCGCGACTGCTGGGCGTACACCGTACCAGCCACCGCACCGACTGCCTACAGTGAGACTATTTCTACGATCTCGTCCAAGCCACGAACGTCGGCCGCATTGCGGGTGACGAGAGGGAGATGATGCGCCGCGGCAGTAGCGGCGATCATCCGGTCGAGGGTGTTCGCCCGTGGACGTTGACCTTGCTCGACCGCGGCCTGCACGATCCGTTCATACTCTCGCGCACACGCATCGTCGAACGGCACGCCAGAACCGAACGCCCGCGAGATCTCGTCGATGCGGCGGACACGGTGCCGCAGCGACCTGGTATCGGCGGCGGTGACCAGCCCCAAACGCAATTCGGCATAGGTGAGCGCTGAGACGAGGAGGCGGTCATACGGCAGTGCCTCAACGGTCTCTGAGTCGACCGCGCCGATCAGCGCAGAGGTGTCCAGGAGCGCAACGCGAGTCACCTCTCCTCGCCCCACACGTCGCGGCTCTCCTCTGCCCGCTGACGTGCGAGGTCATCCGCCCACTCATCGTCGACGCGGGTGCGTTCGAGGACCGCAACGAATTCGCGCGGACTGGCCCCTTCCCTGGCGGTGTGGGGCACGAGGTCGGCGATGGGCTTGTTGCGTCGCGTGATGACGACCACCTCGCCCTCTTCGAGGGCGTCGATCGCGCTGGTGGGGTTCTGACGCAGTTCGCGCAAGGGAAGAACTCTGACCATCCTTTCATTGTAGCTCAGGAACTACAATTCCTTTCGCAGCGCCCCTCTGTCCAGCCACACGCGAAGTGCGAGCCGGCCCGCCGTTGTCTCGTCCAGCACTCGAGGCTGTCCTTTGGCAAGGGCGATCACGTCGGATGCGACCGCGTTCTCGATGCCACCTATGCATTCCCGACGGCCGTGATCACCGTCTCGGATCAGCGGGGGCAGGTCTTTCCCGTCGGCGATCCCAGTGACGACGATGTCATCGACCCGTACCGCCGATCGTGGAGCACCTATCTGCGTGCAGCGGATGAGCTCATGCCCGGTGTCGACCAGGTCACGCGTGTCGTACGCGTCGCCGCCGCGAGCTGACCGCGAGCTAACCAGGACCAGAGCGCGACCTGAGCGCGAGCAAACCGCGACCTAACCGCGACATGACCGCGAGCCAACCGCGAGCTACACGTCGAGCCCGACTCGTGCACGGGCGTCGCGGTCACGCGCTTCATCGCGGGCGATCCGGCTGAGGCGGAGGATGCTGGATGTGCCGAGGGCCTGGATGCCACGGCCCCGACCGCGGTCACGGTGCTCGACGGGATCATCCTCTGGTCCGGCGACACGATCGCCCGCCTGTAGCGAGAACGAGCGCATCGACATTCAGGCGGCGGGACCGCGCCAATGACCCGCCAGGGGACGCCGACCTCAGACCCAGAGCCGTTCCACCGGGAGCGAGTGGATGCGGTCCTCGGCCGGGTAGCCGCGGGTGCCGAGGTGAAACGCGACGCCGGCGACGAAGGAGCTCCCCAGCCGATCACGCAGCTTCCGAAGGCCCCCGAGTTGCTTCGATTGAACCCGGTCGCCGGCCTTGATCTCGATACCGATCACCGCCCCGTCGTACCTTTCGAGCACGAGGTCGACTTCGTCATCGTCGCGGGTGCGCCAATGACCTGACGAGACGAGCGCGTCCATCCACGTGGTCTGGCGAATCGCCTCCTGTACGACGAACGACTCCAACAGGTGACCGAACTCGGTCAGCGCCGAAGCGTCGCCCCGTGCGAGCTTCGATGGGCTCAACCGCAGCACGTGGGCGCCGATGCCCGAGTCGACAACGTGCACCTTCGGCGCCTCCACACTGCGCGACGAGACAGTCGTGCCCCACGCCGGCAGACTGCTGATGAGGAAGAGGGATTCGAGCAGCTCGAGATACGACATGACTGTCCCGCGGGATATCTCCAGCGTCTCGCCAACCTTCGAGACGTTGAGCAATCCCGCAGTCTGACCCACCACTCGATTGAACAGCCGCGGCAGCGCCGCCGCCCGATTCAACCGACGCAGCTCGCCCGCATCGCGTCGGAGAGACTGACGCACATGTCCAGCGAACCAGCGCGCACGTGCAATGTCGTCGCTCTCTGCGACGGCGAGCGGCATGCCACCGCGGGAGATCCGATCGACATAGTCCATCCGGTTGGCGGCGGCCGGGTCGGCGGTGTGGGGGATGTCACCCTCGAACGCCCGCTCTATGAACCGGTTCGATGTCCCATCGATCTCGGTCTGGGTCAGTGGCATGACAGGCAGTCGCTGGATGCGGCCAGTGAGCGCCTGAGTGCCCGTTGGCAGCGAATCGTAGCTTGCCGACCCGGCGAGGACGAACATGCCGGGTCGCGTTCCCTTGTTGAGCCGCGCCTTGATCGCCTGCAACACGTCCGGCACGCGCTGGTACTCATCGATGAGAACCGGCAGGGTCTCCTCAGTGAGCAGCGATGGACTCTGCTGCGCGATCGACATCACGGCGCGGTCATCGAAGTCGAACAGTCTGGCCTCAGGAGCATCCTCCGCGAGTTGCCCCAGCAGAGTCGATTTGCCGACACTTCGCGGGCCCTCCAGAAGCAACACTGGCGTCTGGTCGATTCGCTCCCGCGCGACGGGCAAGAGACGTCGCGCAATCCGTGATGGCGTGCCGGGCATACGTCAACGATACCCTTGACTTGACAATCAGCCGACGTATTAACTGACATTCAGCCGACGATCATTCTGACATCTGGCCGTAAGTATCGTCGACATCTGGCCGCCCTCCCGGCACACGCTCAACCTCCTGATGGAGCTCATCGCCATCGTGATCCTCGGCCCGGTGGCCGGCCTGGACGATCACAACCACCGGTCATCGAAGCCAACAACGTGTGGCGCGACACGTGGCACATCCCGGCAGAGCAAGTGGGCCTGGTCGTCGCCGTGGACGCCATCGCCGCCACCAACGACTGGATCACGGCCATCGCCAGCGCCTGAGCCATCGTCGCGGAGTTGGACGAGCAGATCGAGTGGCTTCGGAGCGAGGCCATCGCCTAGATGCCACGGCCCCGACCGCGATCACGGTGCTCGACGCGAGGCCCAGAGCCGTTCCACCGAGAGCGAGTGGATGTGTTCGACGATATCCCGGATGCGCAGCAACAAGGCGACTGGATGCTCACTTCAGGTCTGACTGTATGCATAGTTGAGTAGCGACCAGATGCTAGATTCTCTCGTGTGGACTACCAGCAGCGGGTCATTGACGGCATCCTTGACGCGGCATTCGGGGAGATCGTCGCGATCGCCCTCGAAGGGGCCAAAGGTGTCGGCAAGACCGCGACGGCGAGTCGGCGCGCCAAGACGGTGCTGTCGCTGACAGACCCGCCGACCCGCGCTATCGTCGCCGGCAACCACGACCTGGTCGCCGAAGCAGAGCCACCGGTGTTCATCGATGAGTGGCAACTCGAACCACAGGTGTGGGACCGCGTCCGCACGGCGGTCGACGACGATCCGAGGTCGGGCGGACGTTTCCTGCTCGCCGGCTCGGCGGGGGTCGCGCCTGGTGCACGTGTTCACAGTGGGGCGGGCCGGATCGTGCGACTCGTGATGCGGCCGATGGCAATGAGCGAACGCGGCATCCAGGTGCCTGCCGTCTCGCTCAAGGAACTGCACGCCGGCGGGGCGGCCGTCACGGGAACGAGCTCGCTGACGACGAAAGACTACGTCCACGAGATACTCCGCTCCGGGTTCCCAGGTGTTCGCGACTTGTCCGAGGGGAACCGCGAACTCCAGCTCGACAGCTACCTCACCCGCGTTGTCGACAAGGACCTCCCGGACAACGGCGTCAGGGTCAGAAGGCCTGCCGCGCTCCTCGCGTGGCTGCGCGCCTACGGTGCAGCGACCGCATCGACAGCTGACTACACGAAGATCCTCGACGCCGCCACCGCAGGGGAGTCGAACAAGCCCGCGCGGGGCACCGTGGACGGCTACCGAGAACACCTTCAGCGGCTCTTCATTCTCGACCCGATCGCAGCATGGATCCCTTCGTTCACGCCGCTGAAACGGCTCACCGTGTCACCGAAGCATCATCTCGTCGATCCAGCCCTCGCTGCCCGGATGGTGGGCATCGGGGCACAGGGACTGCTCCTCGGCGAAGGTGGGGTACCGTCGCCGAGCGCGGGTACGTGGCTGGGTGCGCTCTTCGAGTCGCTGGCAGTTCAATCAGTGCGCACCTACGCAGCGGCGATGCGTGCCCGCGTCGGGCATCTCCGCACCAAGACCGGAGACCACGAGATCGACATCATCGTCGAGACGAACGATCGCAAGATCACCGCACTGGAGGTCAAGCTCTCCGACACCATCCGTGACGATGACGTCAAACACCTGCACTGGCTCAAAGCGCAAATGGGGCCACTCCTGACGGACGCCGTCATCCTCAACACGGGCCGCTTCGCGTACCGGAGACAAGACGGCATCGCCGTCGTGCCGCTGGCACTCCTCGGCCCGTAATCCTCGGCCCGTAGGCCCGCCCCGGGGTTGGTCAGCGATCCGCTCTGGACGATGATCGGATCAGTCTGACGATCAGTACGGCGACTCCGAAGAGCACGGCCGCCACGAGGCCGGATGAGATGAGCGTGCAGGGAACGCATCGAGCAGAGGTAGAGCTCACAAGACCACCAGTCCCGTCGGTGTCGAGAACGAATTCGTGAGGATGTCGTTCGCCTTCTGCTTCGCGGCATTCCGCATCAACAGCGTCGTGCGCGTGCCTCGGGCGTAGAACCACCACAAGTAGAGGGCGTGATACTTCCAAGCACCGTGGTAGTCCCACGACGAGTCGGCGCCTGAGCCGGATCCGTAGATCGAGCCGGCTGGAAAGTCACCGTCGTGCGGCTTGTTGCCGATGTGGCGCGATTCGTGTACGAGGGTGCCCGCGCGGGTCACGACATCCGCGTTTCCGGTTCCATCGAACGAGTAGAAGTACGAAAGGAAGAGGGTCAGGTTCTGGCCGCCGCCGACCGTCCCGTAGTAGAGCGTGCAGCCGAGCCGGGCGACCCACCCCCATGCCGTGCAGACGACGCGTACGATCCACGACCAGACGTAGCAGAGCCATGCGAAGAGGAAGAACCAGCTTGAGCACTCACGCACCCGCTCTTCGTGGTCCTGCGTGCACTCCCAGCTGTCGAACTTTCGAGCCCATTGGCAGCCGCTGGTTCTCGCGATCGGCGAAGTTCCACACTGAGCACGGAGGTCGTCGTATGACTTCAGCTGCTCTCGCACGTAGCGTGGCGCCCAGTTGAGCATCGGCGCGCTGTAGCTGTCGTTGCGGTAGTCCTCGGCGGAGTAACTGAGCAGCCACATGGCGTTGAGGACCCTTGCGACAGGCTTCCTGACGTTTCCGGGATCCGAGAAGCCCCACCCGCCCTGCCAATAGGCGTTGTTGAAGCCGTGCGATGTCCACGCGTAGTCGATGAACGGCTGGTTGGCCATCTTCGGCCCGTAGTGAGCGTCGCCGCTCAGCGTAAGATCGTCGACGCTGTAGGTGCACGCCATTGACTCAGTCCTTCCTGGGCTTTCGTGCGGGGCGCGGCAGAATCGGTGTCCCTCGTGCGGGGCGGTATCCGGAGGTCGACACGTCGAGTAATGGCGGGCTGGCCCCATCGAGTCGTGGCGCATCGTCGAGGTAGGGGTTGAGTTCCGTGGGCAGATCGCCGACATCGATGCGTCGGAGCGCACCCAAGTAGCGCTTGGCCGGCTGCAGCTGCGCGAGGGTCCGCTCGAAGAGCTCGGTCGCGCCTATGTCGCTCAGGTGAGCCAGGCTCACCCCGACGGTGGTGAGCGATGTCTCGGCCAGAGCGACCGCACCGAGAGCATCGCGGGCCGCGCCCACTCCGTCTCGTGCCAGGTCGGCAAGCGCGTCGACCGCCGTCGTCGCGACCGACAACTCGTTGCTCGCGGTCTCGGCACCCAGCTCCACCGGCACCACGGCTGTCGCCGCCGAGAGCAACGGTGTGATGGCTCGCCCTGACCCCGAAGCCCCCAACGCCATGGCCGCTGCGCATCGAAGCAAATGGGGCGACGATCGCGACGACAGAAGACTGTCGGCATCGGCCAGCACGGCATTCAGATCCTGCCTGAGCGCATCGCGAGCCGCGGTGTATTCTTCGTCGTCTGTGGACGACAGGGTCGACACGACGCGAACGAAGTCCGCAAGTCGACCTCCCTCGAGCCTGGGCGCGGCGCGGCCCGTGTGCTCGCTCACGTGACTGGGAGGCGCGAGTAGCCGTGCGAAGAACGTCGTGATGAGTGAGCGCATCGTTCCCTCCTTGCTATGAGGAGGAGTGATCGGGATCTCTGATACATGGGGTAAGTGAGTCGCTCCATTGCGGGCATCCCTTGAGCGCAACCTCGTTGAGTCTGAGGAAGGCGATGATGTATCGCTCGTCGAGGAGCGAGGACGCTACGTGGAGTGCGCCGTCGGTGGGTTGGGGCGCGAGGTACTTCTCCAAGGCGGGGCTCTCAACCTTGATCCGATTCGTGGGCGGCCTTGAAGGTGTGGTGATATGAGAAATGTCCTTCTGACGTGGGAAAATGTGGTTGGTTAGATCACTTCTTACTATGTCTGGAAGGACACTTCTCGGCCAAAACGCCCACTGTGGAGGAGAAAACACCAGCGATAGCGTACCTCCGCAAGACGAGACGCCCATCGCTGAACGTCGCAAGCTCATCCCTGCGGGGGCTATAGCGTTTCGGGGTCGCCGAACTCTCGTTTCATGAGGTAGCCGACGTCGCGGTCGAGATGCTGAATCTTGTGGTCGATAGCGTCGAAGCGGCTATCCACCGCATCGAAGCGACTGTTCACGGCGTCAAAGCGCGCGTTCATTTCAGCCCGGAGCCCACCGATCTCTGCGCGCATCTCCCCGCGCAACCCACCGATCTCAGCGTTCATCTCAGCCCGGAGCCCACCGATCTCGGCGTTCATCTCAGCCCGGAGCCCACCGATCTCCGCGTTCATCTCCGCGCGCAGCCCGCCGATCTCAGCGCGCACGCCACCGATCGCGGCAGTAATGGCGCGCCCGGTCCACAGCGAAGACAACGTGAGACCACCGATCAGAATCGTGCTGAACACGGCGATCAGTGTCCAGATCTGCGGATCGTTCACGAGCGTCACTCCTTCATTGTCGCGCAGCGACCCGACACTTTGCCAGCCACCTCGGGCACAGATCCACGTCACCTGACCCCCGCGCGCGCCAGTCGGCGCTCGCTGGGCTGGACGCGGCATGACCGATTCCACGCTGTGGCGGGACGACGACCCCGAGGTGTTCCGCGGCACGATCCTCGCCGCCGCGGAACGCCTCGGCGTGCAGCCTCTCGCCGTCGATAAGGACTATTGGGTCCGCGAGGGGCTACGCGCGATCACGACCGCGCATCCCGGTGAGCCGCCCTCCTTCGAGGACATACTGCCTCAGGTCCGGGCAGACGCCCCGCTACTCCAAGACTGAACCACTCACCCTTCCCGGCAGTTCATGCGTCGATGCCCGCCAACACCTTGTCGAGCGCGTCGGCCGCGACCTCGACGATGAGGTCGGGGCGCTTCGCGTAGTGGCCTTCGATGATCGCAGCGTCACTGCGCCCGAGCAGCGCGCGTGCGACCTCGACGCCGACCGTGTCCGGGTACCGCCGCGGCGACGGCTTTGAGTGCTCCGTGATGCGGATGCTGCGATCCTCGTGACCGAATGGGACGAGTACCGTCGCAAGCTCACCCCCGAGCACGCCTCGACCCTCATCGCCGACCGCATGATCGTTGACGGCCGCAACGGCCTCGTGCCCGCCGCATGACGGGGATGCCGACAGCAAGCGAGAACACCGGTGCACCGCCAGTGCCCTCGGTTGACCACCCGGTCATCACGCCCCAGACGTCGCAACAGTGAGGCACCGCCCAAAAATCATGGCAGCGCCGACCGAGTCAGTTCCCCGCCTCCGACGGCTGCGGCTCCGGCTCCACGGGTGTCACCGGCTCCACCGGCGTCACTGGCTCGACCGGTGCCACCGGCTCGGTCGGTGTCACGGGCGCCACAGGCGCCACCGGTTCCGTCGGCTCGGCGGGGTTCGGGGCGATCGTCGCCCCGGACCCCGCTGACCCGCTGTCGTTCCGATGAATCGCTTGCTGCCGACGAGTTGCCTCGGCTTCGCGCGCGGCGATGACCGCTGCGGCACGCGCCTGGTCTTCACGCAACGTGGTCACAGCCGCGGAGTAGGTCGACAGCGCGGTGAGACCCGGGCCGCTCAGCAGATCAGCCGCCCCTACCGCAGTTGCCGCATCAGTCACCGCCGTCCGAAACGACGCCTGCGCGTCGGAGTTCTCTGCTGCAATCCCTGCCGCCGTCGCCGGCACTCCGACGACGAAAGCGTGAAGCGCATCGGTGAGCTGCTGTTCGGCGAGAACCAGCTGGCGGCGTGGTTCCTCCAACGCGTCTGCCGCGGCGTCGGCGTCGAGCATGCGAGCGTTGACGGCGTCGATGGCAGTGCCCACCGACTCCAGCGAATCCCGATCGATCGACCCTCGCCGATACGAGGGCACCGGATCGGGCAGCTCGACCGCAGCGACGGCGGCGAGGTACTGCTGACGGTCGGACTCAGCGGCCAGGCGGGCGGTCTCGTCGCTCATGCCTGCCATGTCGGCCAGGGGCACTTCGAGCGCCTCAGCGTGCTCGACGGTGCTCTCGCGCGCGGTGCCCACCGTGGCGATACTGCGGTTGACGCTCTCGATGCGGTCACCCAGGGCCGCTTCGCTCTGCGTCAGGACGGTGAGGGCACCGTCGGCCGGCGATGTCCCCGCGAAAGTCACCACCGCCAGCGTGACGGCCGATACGACGGCGACGATCGCGAGCACGGCAGCGACAACGCTCAGCCGGTCTTGGGGAATCCGGCTGTGGTGGACGGCGGGAGGGGTGGAGTCGCGAGTTACCACGGTCGATGCCGGCACGCCTTCGCCGACCAGCGCAACAAGAGCCGCGGTGTCGTCGACCGGCGTCGCGGGTACACCCGCGACGCGCTGGTCGGTAAACAGGCTCTCGAGACGCGCCGACTGGCGCGCGGCGTGTTCACCATCACGTTGAAGGTCGGGCGCTGCTTCGCGAGGCTCTGTGAACAGGTCTTCCAGAGTCGACATGGAAAGGGCCCTTCGTGTTGCTGTGTAAAGATCGGATAGCGAAGGTGCGCCTCCAGGGTAAACCGGACGCGTCCGCCGCGTCGATTCCGTGACCTGGGGGCCCCCGTGCAGCTGACCGACTACCTCGCCGCTCTGCGACGATCCTGGCTTCTTGTTCTGGCTTGCGGAGCAATCGGCGCCGCGAGCGGCACGATCCTCGCGTTGCTCAGCCCTACCGTGTTTCAGGCCTCGACAAGCCTGTACGTCAGTGTGCGCAATACCGGTGCGGCGACGGATCTTGCGCAGAGCACGGCCTACGCGCGCCAGGCGGTCACCAGCTTCGTGCACGTGATCCCGACCGCGATTGTGCTTGACCCCGTCAACACCGAACTGGCGCTCGATGTGCCGATCTCAGACCTGGCCGATCAGATATCGGCGTCCGCACCCGTGAACGCGCAGACCATGGAGATCGCCGTGGACGACCAAGACCCGAGTCGTGCCGCGCAGATCGCCAACGCGGTAGCGCACAGCTTCGCAACCGTCGTGTCCACCGAGTTGGAGCGACCGACCGGCACGGATGTCGACAGCAAGGTACGCGTCGAGGTGACCTCTCCCGCCCGCGTGCCGACGGAGCCGTCGTCCCCCAACACCGGACTGAGCATCACCCTCGGTCTGCTCGTCGGTCTCGCTGTAGGACTCGGGCTGGCAGTCCTGCGGTCGATGCTCGACACGCGGGTGCGCTCGGTCGCGGACGTCGAGGAGACGGTCTCGGTTCCCACCCTGGGTACGATCGCGTTCGATCCGGATGCCGCAACGCGCCCGCTCGTGGTGCAGGCGGTCCCACGCGACCCTCGGTCGGAAGCGTTCCGGCGTCTCCGCACCAACCTGCGGTTCGTCGACCGTGGTTCAGGCACCGTACCGGTGTTCGTTATCACGAGCGCCGCGCCCGCCGAGGGCAAGTCGACGACCGCGGCGAACACAGCGCTCGCAATCGCCGAGACCGGCGCACGTGTCGCGCTCGTCGACGCCGACCTGCGCAAACCACGACTCGCCGCCAACTTCGCCGTTGAGGGCGGCGCGGGGCTCTCCGATGTCCTGGTAGGCAGGGCGAGGCTGTCGGACGTCGTGCAGCAATGGGGCCTTGCCAAGCTGTTCCTGCTCCCGGCCGGCCCCATCCCTCCCAACCCGGCCGAGCTGCTCGGCTCGGCGGCGATGGCGCGTACGCTCGCCGAGCTACGGGCGGCATTCGATGTCGTGGTGATCGACGCGCCGCCCCTGCTCGCAGTGACCGATGCCGCGCTCGTCGCACGTCAGGCCACCGGCGCGATTCTGGTGGTGGCGAGCGGTTCGACGCGCAAGCCGCAGGTGATTGATGCGCTGAAGACGCTGGAAACCATCGGAGCCCCAGTGCTGGGCACCGTGTTGACGAAGATCCCGACGTCCGGAGTCGACGGCTATGGATACGGCTACTACGCCCGCCCCTCCGCCGGTCACTCAAGCGCTTCGGTTCCCGTGTGAGAAACTTTCCCCCACGGGCGCGCCCGTTGGATATCGTGACGAGGGGTTTCTGCTGTGGAGTTGCGTGACTACATCCGGATCCTGCACAAGAACTGGTTGATCCTCGTGGTGCTGACGCTGGCGGGCGCGGGCGCAGGCACGGGATACGCGCTGACCCGTACCCCGCAGTATCAGTCCTCGACTCAGCTGTACGTGTCAGTGCGGTCCGAGGGTGCAGCAACGGGTGATCTGGTGCAGGGGACGAACTTCGCGCGGCAGATCGTGACGAGCTATGTCGACGTCGTTCCCAGTGCGCTGGTGCTTGAACCGGTCATCGATGAGCTCGACCTCGACACAACGGTCCCCGATCTCGCGGCGCGCATCTCCGCAGAGGCGCCACTGAACACCGTGAACATCACGATCACCGTCACCGATCCCGACCCTGCCCAAGCAGCGGCGATCGCCGATGCCGCCGCCGACAGTCTGGCTGAAGCGGTACAGACGACGCTGGAGCCACCGACGTCGGCGGGCGCGCCGAGTCCGGTGCTGCTGACTGTCGTGCAGCCCGGCGCCGTGCCGACGTCGCCGTCGAGCCCGAACCTCCCGCTGCTGATCACGCTCGGGGCGTTGCTGGGCCTTACACTCGGACTCGCGATCGCCGTGCTGCGGATGGTGCTCGACACTCGAGTGCGGACGCTCCATGACATCGAGCAGGTGACCGATGCGCCGTTGCTCGGAGGCATCGCGTTCGATCCAGATGCCCCTAAGCGCCCGCTGATCGTCCACGCCGATCCGCGCAGCCCCCGCTCCGAGTCGTTTCGCACCCTACGCACGAATCTGCAGTTCCTCAACGCCGAAGACGGACCGCGGTCGTTTGTCGTCTCGAGCAGCGCTCCAGCCGAAGGAAAGTCGACGACAACGGCCAACCTTGCGATCTCGCTCGCCGAGACCGGAGCACGCGTAGCCCTGATCGACGGCGATCTGCGGCTTCCTCGCATCGACGAATATATGGGGATCGAGGGCGGCATCGGACTCACGAACGTGCTGATCGGTACGGTCGACCTCGCAGAGGCGTTGCAGAAGTGGGGAACCGGGCAGCTATTCGTACTGCCGTCGGGCACCGTACCCCCCAACCCCAGCGAGCTGCTGGGCTCGGTTGCCATGGATCACGTGCTGGCAGAGCTCACCGAGCACTTCGACTACGTGCTGATCGACGCGCCGCCCCTGCTCCTGGTGACCGATGCCGCTGTTCTGGCCAAGAAGACCCGTGGCGTCCTCATGATCGCTGCTGCCGGCCGGGCTAAGAAGCAAGATCTCTCTGGAGCCATCCGCACGCTGCAGACGGCCGGTGGCACCGTGCTGGGCGTGGTTGCGACCATGCTTCCCACCCGTGGCCCGGACAGTTATGCCTACGGCGCGTACACCTATGGCGCGACACATGCGACCGAACTTTCTGGTTGCGTCCAATAGCGTGGTGTACGGATCCGGTGGCCGCGTCGCTGTGAACGTGGCGACGGTCACCGTGTGATCCTTCGAGAGAACTCTTCACATCCATCTCGAAAGGAACCACGACGATGACCGT
>NZ_JBASZT010000332.1:0-8462 GCF_049661145.1 Microbacterium sp. | reverse complement strand
GGGCATCGGCGTGGCCGTCGTCGGGGCGGATGCCGCGCACGTGCGCGACGTGCTCGATCGCGCCGAGCGGGTCGTGGCCGAGGAACACCCCGAGGTCACGCTGCTGTCAGCGCGGCGGGGCCTGCACTCCAGCGACGACTGACGGCTTCACGTTCGGTCGCGGGACACTGTCGCGACGTCGACTTGCCGAGTTCTGTCGGTATCCGGCTCCCGAAACGACAGTTCGCGGCAAGTCGCGAATCGCGCCAACGCCGACTTGCCGAGTCTTGTCGGCATACGGCACCCGAAACGACGAATCGCGGCAAGTCGATGGCACGCACCACAGGCCGCGTCGCTCCTGCGGTGACCGCCCCGCTCAGCGGATGCGCGAGTGCTCGCCCAACCGGTGCCACGCGCGATTGTGGTAGATGAGCGCGTCGCCGTGCTCGCCGGGGGTGACATCGCGCGCGAGCTGTGACTGCAGCGCGTGCGCGGCGATGACGGTGGAGCCCCCGGCATCCATCCGTCCGATGACGGCGCAGCGCACCCACGCGCGCACGTCGTTGTAGACCGGCTCGCCGGTGACCAGGCGCGTCCACCGGTGAGTGTCGGCAAACCGGTCGATGCCACTCGTCGCGCCCAGTTTCGCGACCTCGAGATCGTGCGCGTCGAGCAGGTGCACGACGACGGTCTCGGCGCGGGAGAGGACGTCGGATGCCGATGACAACGCCGACACCGAGAAGATCAGCAGCGGCGGCTCGGCGCTCACCGACGCGACCGAGGTCGCTGTCAGCGCCACCGGTCCGTCACCTGCATCCGCCGTGATGACGGCGACGCCGCCGGGATGACCCCGGAACAGCGCCTTGAACTCGTCGGCCGAGAGCGACGACGCGAAGTGGTGGTGCGGGGCGTCGATGTGCGGCGCGAACTCTGCGGGATCGGGCGTGGACGAGAGTGGCATGACTTCGACGCTAACGGCTCTCGGGAGTCGATCCCGCCCGGATGTGTGCTCGTGTGACCCCGTGTGACCGAATGTGACGCATAGCATCGGCAAGGTCCCGTCGGCGTTTCGTCATGTTGCATGACGGGAGGTTTTCTCACGGCGGTGCGCGTGACGATGAAAACATGTCCTTCCTCGTCGACGCCGATCGGTTGCGCGCCGAGTTCGCAGCTGCGGCTCCGCCCCGCCTTCTCGACGTGCGCTGGCGCCTCAACGAACCCGAAGGGCGTCCCGCCTACCTCGACGGACACCTGCCGGGCGCCGTCTACGTCGACCTGGAGCGCGAGCTTTCACGTCCCGGACGTCCCGAGGACGGGCCCTACCCGCTGCCGGAGACCGCCGCCCTAGAAGTCGCCGCCCGCCGCTGGGGGTTGAGGGACGGCGATCGCGTCGTCGTCTACGACGACAACGACGGCGTCGCCGCCGCGCGAGCGTGGTGGCTCCTGCGCGGCTACGGCATCGACGTCCGCGTCCTTGACGGCGGGCTGCACGGATGGGTTCGGGCGGGTCTGCGTCTGGAGCGAGGAGACGAGGCGGCACCCGCAGGCGACATCGAGTTGCCCGAACCGCGACTGCCGGTCGCAACGATCGACGACGCGGCGATTGCGCCGCGGGACGGGTTCCTCATCGACGTCCGCGCGCCGCAGCACTATCGCGGTCTCATCGTCGGCGCGGATCCGGGAGCAGGACACATCCCGGGCGCGGTCAACATCCCGACCGTCTCACACATCGGTCCCCACTCGCTGCTGCACGACGCTCGGCAGATCCGCGCGGCCCTGGCGGATTGGGGGATCGGGCCGGACGCGGACGTCGTGCTCTACTGCAACAACTCGATCGCCTCGGCGCACTCCGCCCTCGCGTTCGCCGTCGCGGGCATCCCCACGCGTATCTACATCGGAGCGTGGGGCCAGTGGACCCGCTCGCCCGGTCGCCCCATCGCGACGGGGCCGACCCCCGCAGAGGTCGTCATCGCCGTCTGACGCCGGCGCCGCGCGCCCCGCCGGGCCGCCCCCCGGTTTCGCCGAGCCGCTATGTTCCGCCCGAGCCGCCATCTTTCGACCGTGCGAATCGTGGCGGCTCGTTCAAATCGTGGCGGCTCGGCGAAAGGGTGCGGTCAGCCGCCGGGACGCGGTCAACCGCCGAGCGCGGCCCGCAGGCGCGGCCACTCGGCATCCGCCCATCGGGCGATGATCTCGCCGCGGCGATCCGTGTCGGATGCCGGGAAAGCGATCCCCTGGGTCGGCTGCGACGCGCCGAGCTCGGTGAGCAGGGGGCGAAGGCCCGTCTCGACGGCGAGGGTGTGCGCGGGCGATCCGATCGTGAGCAGCGGCACGGCGGTGACGGCGTGCAGCGCACCGGCGTCGAACCGGTCCAGGAACGCTTTCAGCAGCCCCGTATACGTCGCCTTGTACGTCGGGCTCGCGACGATGAGCACATCCGCGGCGAGTACGCGCGACCGCAGCGCGTCCACAGCCTCGCTCGGAAAGCGGAACAGCTCGTCCGCGACGTCGGCGAGCTCGATCGTCTCGGCGACGGTCGCACCGGAGCGCTCGGCGAGGGCTTCGGCGACGGTCTCCGCGATCAAGCGGGTCCGCGAACCGGGCTGCGGGTTGCCGATGAGGGGCACGATCGTGGTCATGAGAGAGTCTCCTCCGGGGTAGCGCCGACGGCAGCGCGCAGCGCCTGGTCGAGGTCGGCGATGAGATCGGATGCCGTCTCGATCCCGATCGACAGGCGGATGAGGCCGTCGTGGATGCCGAGGCGCTCGCGCTCGTCCGCCGAGAACGACACGTGGGTCGTCGTCGCCGGATGCAGCGCCATCGAGCGCACGTCGCCGATGTTAGTCATGCGGCTGAACACGCGCAGCGCGTCGAAGAAGCGCTGCGCGCCCTCGCGGCCGCCGCGCACCGTGAACGCGAACACCGAGCCGGCCTGTCCGCCGTAGAGGCGCTCGGCGATGCCGTGGTACTCGCTGGTGGGGAGTCCGGCGTAGTCCACACTCTCCACGGCGGGGTGGCCGTCGAGCCACGTGGCCACGGCATCCGCGTTCTCCTGGTGCTTCGCCATCCGCAGCGACAGGGTCTCTATGCCCTGCTGCAGCAGGAACGAGTTCACCGGCGACAGCGCCGCGCCGAGGTCGTTGACGATCCCGAAGCGCAGGTACGCCTCCAGCGCATGCCGGCCGAACGCCTCGAGGAACGAGGGCTTGCCGGGCGCGACCGGCTCGGTGATCCCCGGGTAGGGGCGCGGCGATCCCGCCCAGTCGAACGTGCCGCCGTCCACGATGACGCCCGACAGTGCCGCGCCGTGCCCGGTGAGGAACTTCGTCGACGAATGCACGACGACGTCGGCGCCGTGTTCGAGCGGTCGGATGATGCACGGCGTCGCGACGGTGTTGTCCACGACGAGCGGGATGCCGTGGCGCCGCGTGATCCGCGAGATCTCGGCGATGTCGACAAGATCGTTCTTGGGATTGGGGATCGTCTCGACGAAGACGGCCTTCGTCTCGGGGCGGATCAGGCGCTCCCACTCGTCCGCGTCGCGCGGGTCGCGAACGTAGTCGAGGTCGACCCCGAAGCGTGCGAACGTGCGGTCGAACAGCACCCGGGTGCCGCTGTAGATGCTCGCCGTCGCCAGCAGGTGCTCGCCCTCCCCGGCGAGCCCCAGCAGCAGTCCGGTGATCGCCGCCTGCCCCGAGCCGACGACGATCGCGCCGGCCGCGCCTTCGAGCGATGCGATGCGGGCCTCGGCGACGAGGTGCGTCGGATTGAGGTTGCGGGAGTACAGCTGGCCCTCTTCGGCAAGCGTGAACCGCGCCTCCGCCTCGTCGAACGACGCGAACCGATACGCCGCCGTCAGATACACCGGAGTCACCCGCGCACCGAAGTTGCGCTCCTCGCGCTCGCCGGCGTGCACCTGCCGGGTGTCGAACCCGTAGCCGTCCCAGTCGTAGTTCGGCGGTGTGGGCGAAGACGGTGCTGCGCTGTCGGAATCGGTCACGACGCCAGGGTAGGGCTTGTCGTCGTCCGCCGCCCAGCTCGACGGCGCGGGGCGTCACACGGCGTACGAATCGCAGGATGGCGTCCGCCGCCAGATAGCGAGGCACGGCGTCAGCACGTTTTCTCCCGACCCGTGATGCACGTGATGCACTATTCTTGACATCATGCGCACCACGCTCTCTATCAACGACCGGCTCCTCGCGCAAGCGAAGGAGAGAGCGCACGCCGCCGGGCTGACGCTCGGCGCTTACGTCGAAGAGGCAATCCGCCGCGATCTCGCGACGGAACGCTCGGCGAGGGGCACCGTGCGGCTTACCGTGTCGTCCGCGAGCGGCGGCGCCCAGCGAGGAGTCGACCTCACGACCAACCGAGGTCTCTACGACGCGATGGGAATCGACGTCGCGTGATCGTCGTCGACGTGAATGTGCTCGTCGCCGCCTTCCGCGCGGATCACCCGCACCACGAGGCTGCCCTCCCCTGGCTGGCACAGGCGCTCGGCGGGTTCGACGAGGTGGTGATCCCGGATGCCGTGTGGGTGGGGTTCCTCCGCATCGTGACGCTGCGCGGCGCGTTCACGAACCCGTCGACCCTCGATGAGGCGGCGACGTTCGTCCAGGAGGTCGTGTCGGCTCCCGCATATCTCCCGGTGCCACCGTTCCCCGGGGGTGCGACCCGGTTGGTCGCGCTGTGCCGGGAGTCGCAGGCGACGGGAAACCTCGTTCCCGACGCGTACATCGCCGCCGTGGCTCTCGGATACGACTGCCCCGTGGCGACGTTCGACCGCGACTTCCGCCGCTTCGACGGACTGCGCACCATCGCACCCGCGGCGTGAGTCGGCGGATGACGCCGTGCGTCGGCGCGGGAAGGCGCGGCGTCGCTGTGCGGTTAGCGTAGGCGACGCAGCACGGCGAGACCGGCGTCGCCCACCGATACCAGGAGAGAGATATGTCCGACTACTTCGACCGCAACGCCGACAAGGGATTCACGCGGGTCTACAAGAAAGAAACCCCCGACATCCTCGCCGCCTTCGCGGCGTTCGACCAGGCGGTGTTCGCGCCGGAGGGTCGAGAGATCCCGCTCAAGTACCGCGAGCTCATCGCGCTCGCCGTCGGCATCACGACGCAGTGCGTCTACTGCATCGACGGTCACTCCCAGAACGCGGTGAAGGCGGGCGCGACCGAGGCCGAGCTCGCCGAGACGGCGTGGGTAGCCACCGCCATCCGCGCCGGCGGCGGCTACGCCCACGGACGGCTCGCGTTCAAGCTCGCGGGTGATGCGCGACCGCACGAGCACTGAACCGCGCCGCACACCGAGACCCCGCGTTGACGCGGGGTCTCGGTGTGCCTGCGGGGGTCTCGCCTCCATCCGTTACGCCGAATGTCATTCGGTTGCGCGGTGTGAAGAAGGCCCGCGCGGCGTGAACGCAGGCTCTCCTACCGTGTCGGAATCGCGATGCACCCGCATCGCCGTCCCGGCCCGAGGAGAAGCCCATGTCCACCACCACCACGACAACGGCCGATACGGCCGCGCCTGGGTCGCCGGGTTCGGCCCGCGTCGACCTGGGCTCGTTGAAAGTCGTCCACACCCGCCACTGGTTCCGCTGGACGCTGGCGGCGATCGTCGTCTTCGTCGTCGCCCAGTTCGCCTGGAGCCTCGTCACAAACGGCCGATACGAGTGGGACGTCTTCGCGCACTACTTCTTCTCCGAACCGGTGCTGCAGGGGCTCGGCCTGACCCTCGCGTTCACCGCGATCACGACCGTCATCGGCTTCGCGATCGGTACGCTGCTTGCGCTCGCGCGGCTGTCGAGGTCGCCGCTGCTGAACAGCGCCGCGTGGATATACATCTGGTTCTTCCGCTCCGTACCGCTCGTCGTGCAGCTCGTGGTCTGGTATAACCTCGGCTATCTCTACCCGACGCTGGGCCTTGGCACCCCGTTCACGACGGACTTCTGGATCGTCGAGTTCCCGACGGTGCAGCTGATCTCGGCATTCGCCGCCGGCGTGCTGGGGCTGAGCCTCCACCAGGCCGCATACTCGGCGGAGATCATCCGCGGCGGTCTGCTGTCGGTCGATCAGGGCCAGACTGAGGCATCCGCAGCGCTGGGATTGCCGCCGTCGCGGCGGCTCGGCCGCATCATCCTGCCCCAGGCCGCCCGCACGATTATCCCCAACGCGTCGAACGAGATCATCGGCCTCGTCAAAGGCACGTCGGTGCTGTTCATCATCGCGGTGCCCGAGCTGTTCTACGCGGTGCAGGTGATCTACAACCGCAACAGCCGGGTCATCCCGCTGCTGCTGGTGGCCGTGGTCTGGTACACGATCATCACCACGATCCTGAGCATCGGCCAGTACTACATCGAGCGCTACTACGCCCGCGGGAGTGTGCGCGTGCTGCCCCCCACCCCGATCCAGCAGGCGAAGCACTGGATCGCCGTGCAGTGGGCGCGGCTGGGTGACGACCCGAAGTCGCCGCCACCGCTGGAGGGCGCGGATGCGCCGCCGGTGCCGAGCGTGACGCGGTCAGGCAGCAACAACGACACCATCGGAGGTCTGTGATGAGCACGGCAACGTCCACCAGCCCGACGCCCACCGCGACGACCGGCCTCGTCGAGATCCACAACGTCCACAAGAACTACAACGGCATCGAAGTGCTGCGCGGCGTTGACCTGACCATCAATCCCGGCGAGGTGGTGACGATCCTCGGGCCCAGCGGCTCGGGCAAGTCGACGCTGCTGCGTACGATCAACCACCTGGAATCGGTCGACTCGGGATCAGTCACCGTCGACGGACAGCTGATCGGGTACGAGCTGCGCGGCGACAAGCTCTACGAACTGCGCGAGAAGGAGGTGCTGAAACGGCGCACCCAGGTCGGGATCGTCTTCCAGAACTTCAACCTCTTCCCGCACCTGACGGCGCTGGAGAACATCGTCGAGGCGCCCGTCGCCCTCAAGCGGCTCAGCAAGGACGATGCGCGCGAACTCGCTCTGGGGCTGCTCGACCGCGTGGGGCTGGCCGACAAGGCTGAGCACTATCCGCGGCAGCTGTCCGGCGGGCAGCAGCAGCGCGTCGCGATCGCGCGTGCGCTTGCGCTGAAGCCGAAGGTCATCCTCTTCGACGAGCCGACGAGCGCGCTGGATCCCGAGCTGGTGGGTGAGGTGCTCGACGTCATCCGCGATCTCGCGACGCTCGGCACGACGCTCGTCATCGTCACCCACGAGATCGGCTTCGCCCGCGAGGTCGCCGACCGCGTCGTGTTCGTCGATCATGGCCGCATCATCGAGCAGGGTCCGCCGTCCGAGGTCCTCGTGCGGCCCCAGCATCCCCGCGTTCAGGAGTTCCTCGCGAAGGTCATCGCCTGAGAACGCACCACCCCTGTCTCTCGAAACCTCGAGCGTCACCCGAAGAATCCCGTAAGGAAACACAGCAACATGGCAATCAGCAAGAAGCAGGGCATCGCCCTGGGAATCGGAGTGGTCGCGGTCGCCGCGATCGTCGGCGGCGTCATCGCCGCGGTCACCCTCAACAGACCCGCGGATGCCGAGGCGGCGGCGCCCGGCGGAGCGTCCACGCCGTCGGCATCCGCCGAGGGCAACGTCACGACCGACGAGATCGAGTGGGTCCGGCTCGACAAGCCGGTCCAAGAGGCAGTCGACGCGCTGAAGGCGAGCGGCTTCACTCCGATTGAGCCCGGCAAGCTCACCGTGGCGGGAACATCGTTCCTGCCGCCACTGGGCTTCACTCCTGAAGGCGAGACAAAGACTGCGGGCACTGAGCCCAACATCGGCGCCCTCGTTGCCGACGCGCTCGGCCTGGAGTACAACCCCGTCATCGTCGCATGGGCCGACTGGCCGCTGGGCGTACAGTCCGGCAAGTACGACGTCGTGATCTCCAACGTGACGGTCACCGAGGAACGCAAGGAGCTGTACGACTTCGCGACCTACCGGGTCGACCTGTTGGGGTTCTACGTCAAGAGCGACAGCAAGATCACCAAGATCGAGGAGGCCGACGACATCTCTGGCCTGAAGATCGTCGTGGGTTCGGGCACCAACCAGGAGAACGTGCTCTTGGCCTGGAACAAAGAGCTCGAGGCCGCCGGCAAGGCTCCCGCCGAACTCGTCTACTACGACGACAATGCCGCCGCGGTGCTCGCTCTGCAGTCGGGCCGGGTCGACGCGACATTTGGTCCGAACGCCACCGCCGCATGGTCGGCGCGCGAGACCGGCGACACCAAGCTCGTCGGCACCGTCCCCGGTGGCTGGCCGCTGACGGCGCACATCGCTGTCACGACCGCAAAAGGCAACGGCCTGATCGAGCCGGTACAGATCGCGCTGAACGCCCTCATCGACGGCGGCCAGTACGACGAGCTTCTGACGATCTGGGGCCTGGAGACGGAGCGCATCGACCACAGCGAGATCAACCCGCCGGGACTCCCCAAGTCCTGACCCGCGCATGGCCGGGCCTGCACGCCACGACGTGCAGGCC
>NZ_JBASZT010000331.1:0-6023 GCF_049661145.1 Microbacterium sp. | reverse complement strand
GGCACGCGCAGCGGCGGCCGCCTGATTCGCGCCCTTGCCGCCGGAGCGTCGGGCAAGGCCCGTGGCGAGCACTGTTTCGCCCGCGCCCGCCCGCGACGGCACCGATGCGATCAGGTCGGCGTTGACCGAACCGACGACGACCACGCGACCGAGCACCTGCACCGGCACCTCAGAACCTCGTTGCGACACAGAGCCATTCTTGCCTGATCCCGACGCGCAAGTCTCGCGCCTCCCCGGGCAGATCTTCTCCCCCACGGCGCGGCAGCGCCCCTGATGAGCCGACGCTCGCCATCGACCCGAGCCGGACCCGCCGGCGCGCCGCCCGATGACGGGATCGGCTCAGCTTTTCAGTGGCGCTGCCGCGCCGTGGGGCGGGAAAGTCTGAGTCATGTCACGAGACTTTCGCTTCAGCTTTTCAGTGGCGCTGCCGCGCCGCGGGGCGAGAAAGTCTGCCTCGCGGCTGCGAGACTTTCGCATCAGAGCCGCTCGATGATCGTGGCGTTGGCCATGCCGCCGCCCTCGCACATCGCCTGCAGCCCGTAGCGGCCGCCCGTGGACTCGAGCGACGCCAGCAGGGTTCCGAGCAGCCGCGTGCCGCTCGATCCGAGCGCGTGGCCGAGCGCGATGGCACCGCCCCAGCCGTTGAGCTTGTCGGCATCCGCCGCCACCTCCGCCGCCCACGCGAGCGGCACCGACGCGAACGCCTCGTTCACCTCGTATGCGTCGAGGTCGTCGATCGACAGGCCGCTGCGCTCCAGGATGCGACGCGTCGCCGGGATCGGTCCGGTGAGCATCAGGAGCGGATCGTCCCCGACGACGGCGAACGCGTGGAACCGGGCACGCGGGGTCAGCCCGAGCTGCACGGCGCGCTGTTCGCTCATGATGAGCACGGCCGAGGCGCCGTCGGTCAGCGGCGAGGAGTTGCCCGCGGTGATCCGCCAGTCCAGCTCCGGAAAACGCGCCGCCAGCGCTTCGGTGCGAAACGCCGGCGGCAGCCCCGCAAGGCCGGCGAGAGTGGTCCCGGGACGCACGGTCTCGTCGGCCGCGACGGCCCCGGCATCCGTCATGCCCGTCATCACCGGCACCACCTGCGACGCGAACCGTCCCCGCGCCGCCGCCTCCGCAGCGCGAGCGTGCGACTGCGCGGCGAACGCGTCGAGGTCATCACGGCTGAGCCCCCACCGCTGGGCGATGAGCTCCGCCGAGACCCCCTGGTTCACGAGCCCATCCGGGTAGCGTTCGCGCAGTCCCGGCGAGAACGGCGATCCGGCGACGGATGCTGCGATCCCCAGCGGCACCCGGCTCATCGACTCGACCCCGCCCGCGATCACGATGTCGTACTGGCCGGCCATCACGCCCTGCGCCGCGAAGTGCGCCGCCTGCTGGCTCGACCCGCACTGACGATCGATCGTCGTGGCGGGCACCGACTCGTCGAACCCGGCCGCCAGCACCGCCTGGCGCGCGACGTTCATCGTCTGCTCGCCGACCTGGCTGACGCAGCCGAGGAGGACGTCGTCGATCTGCGTCGACTCCAGCCCGTTGCGCTCGAGCACGGCGCGCAGCACGTGCGCCGCGAGGTCGACGGGATGGATGCCGCTGAGGGCTCCCCCGGGCTTGCCGCGACCGGAGGCGGTGCGGACGGCGTCCACGACGACAGCGGTACGGGCGACGGTGCTCATGGCACCCATCCTGCCCCTATCGCTCTCGCCACGGGCGGCGCGCTTTCGGCAGTCCCACCCCGCTCGCGTCAGCCCTCGGCTTCCGCCGCGCGCAGCGTGATCGTCGAGGTGCCCACCTCGTCGACGAAGCCCTCGATGTGGCGCTCCTCGTGCCCGACATACGCTGACAGCGGACGGATCAGCGCGTTGGATGCCGTCTGCTCCATGATGTGCGCCGTCCACCCGACCACGCGCGCGGCGACGAACAGCGGCGTGAAGGTGAGCGTGTCGAAGCCGATCAGGTTGTACGCCGGGCCGGACGGATAGTCGAGGTTCGGGTAGATGCCCTTGCGCGCGACGAACTCGTTCTCCAGCGTCGCGTACAGCGCCTCGACATCGGGCCGGTCGTAGTAGGCGATGAGCGTGTCCAGCGCCGCCTTCATCGTCGGCACACGCGAGTCGCCGTGCTTGTACACGCGGTGACCGAAGCCCATGATCTTGCGCTTCTGCGCGAGTGCGACGTCGAGCCAGGGCACGACGTTGTCGGCATCCCCGATCTCGTCGAAGATGTGCAGCACCGCCTCGTTCGCGCCGCCGTGCAGCGGCCCTTTGAGCGCGCCGATCGCGCCGACGACCGCGGAGTACAGGTCGCTGAGGGTCGAGGTGATGACGCGGGCCGTGAACGTCGACGCGTTGAACGAGTGCTCGGCGTAGAGGATCATCGAGCGGTTGAAGGCGTCGACGACGACCTGGTCGAACTCCTCGCCGAAGGTCATCCACAGGAAGTTGGCGGCGTAGTCGAGGTCGTCGCGCGGTGCGATGAGGTCCTGACCGCGCCGGCGGCGCTGCCCGTACGCGACGATCGCGGGCAGTGCCGCGAACAGCCGCACGCTGCGCTCGAGGTTCTGCTCCGGCGTGCCGGTGGCATCGAGCACCGAACCGCTGCCCTCGAGGTCCCGCGCGCCGAGCACGCTGATCGCCGAGCGCACCTCGTCCATCGGATGCGCATCGAGCGGCGTCAGGTCGATGACCGTCTTGACGTCGTCCGCGAGGGCGCGGTGCTCCCGCTCGGTGGCGCGCAGCTGCGCGAGCTGCTCGGCGGTGGGCAGGTCGCCGTTCCACAACAGGTAGGCGACCGCCTCGGCCGGCTGCGTCGCCGCCAGCTCGTGGACCGGGTAGCCGCGATACAGCAGCGAGTTGGTCTCGGGGTTGACCTTGCTGACGGCGGTGACGTCGGCGATGACGCCGGTGAGTCCCTTGTGAATGTCGAGCTGGATGTCGGTCATGTCACTCCTTCGTGATGGTGAAGTTGAAGACGTTGGTGTCGAAGTGGTTGTAAGCCTCGTAGTCGATGAGGTCGTAGAGGTCGGCACGATGCTGCATCTCGCCGAGCCGGCTCGTCAGGTGCCCCTCGTCGTTCAGCGTATCGAGTGCACGGGATGCCGCGCCCATCGCCATCCGCAGCAGCGACACCGGCCAGATGACGATCTGCACGCCGGCATCCTGCAGCTGTGCCGTCGAGAACAGCTCGCTCTTGCCGAACTCGGTCATGTTCGCGAGCACCGGCACGTCCACCGCGCTGGCGACGGCCTCGAACTCGCCGAGATCCCGCATCGCCTCGGGGAAGATCGCGTCGGCCCCGGCATCCACCAGCGCCTTCGCGCGGTCGATCGCGGCCTGAAGGCCTTCCGCGGCGCGGATGTCGGTGCGGGCCATGATGAGGAAGTTCGGGTCGCGCCGCGCATCGACGGCGGACCGGATGCGCTTGAGCGCGGTGTCCTCGTCGACGACCTGCTTGCCGTCGAGGTGCCCGCAGCGCTTCGGGTTGACCTGGTCCTCGATGTGGGTGCCGGCAAGCCCCGCGTCCTCGAGCGTCTGGATCGTGCGCGCGACGTTCATCGGCTCGCCGAAGCCGGTGTCGGCGTCGATGATCGCGGGCAGCTCCGTCATGCGGGCGATCTGCTGACCGCGGCCGGCGACCTCGGTGAGGGTCGTCAGCCCGATGTCGGGAAGCCCCAGGTCGGCCGACAGCACCGCGCCGGAGATGTAGACCCCCTCGAAGCCCTTGCGCTCGATGAGACGTGCCGACAGCGGGTTGAACGCGCCGGGGAAGCGCACGAGTTCGCCCGCGGCGAGCCGCTCGCGCAGGATCCGCCGCTTCTCGGCGGCCGGTGTGGTGGCGTACAGCATCAGTTCTCCTTCCGGTGGTCTGCATAACTCCGCCTGAGAGGACGAACTCGGGCCATCTGCGGGGCTGTTGCCGATCTGAGGCGGAGTTGTGCAGCCCGCGGCATCAGAACAGCCCCTTCGGCGCCGCCGCGAGGTCGAGCACGCCCGGCTTCGCGATGATGTTCAGCTCGCGCACCTCGTCGGCGGTGAGCTCCGGCAGGCGCTGCACGAGCCCGAGGAAGCGTTCGATCTCGGCCTCCTCCAGCACGGGCTCGGCGAGGATGCGGAACTTGCGGATGTAGTCCTCGCGCGCGAACGGCCGAGCGCCCAGCGGGTGCGCGTCGGCGACGGCGATCTCGTCGGCGAGGGTCGTGCCATCGGCCAGCTCGATCTCGACGCGGCCGCCGAAGGCCTTCTCGTTCGGGTCCTCGGAGTGGTACCGGCGCGTCCACTCGGCGTCCTCCGCCGTCGTGATCTTGTGCCACAGCGCCACCGTGTCGGCGCGGGCGGCGCGCTCCGGGGCGTACGAGTCGACGTGGTGCCAGCCGCCGTCCTGCAGCGCGACCGCGAAGATGTACGGAATCGAGTGGTCGAGGGTCTCGCGGCTGGCCTGCGGGTCGTACTTCTGCGGGTCGTTCGCGCCCGACCCGATCACGTAGTGCGTGTGGTGGCTCGTGTGCAGCACGATGCGCTTGATGTTCGCGGGGTCGGCCAGCTCGGGGCGTTCATTGTGGAGTTTGCGGGCGAGGTCGATCCACGCCTGCGCCTGATACTCCGCAGAGTGCTCCTTCGTGTACGTGTCGAGGATGCCGCGCTTCGGCTCGCCCGGGGCGGGCAGCGGCACGTCGTAGGACGCGTCGGGGCCATCGAGCATCCACGCGATGACGCCGTCTTCGCCTTCGTAGATCGGCGACGGCGAGGTCTGGCCGCGCATCGCCCGGTCGACGGCCTCGACGGCCATCTTCCCGGCGAAGGCGGGGGCGTGCGCCTTCCAGGTGGAGATCTCGCCCTTGCGGCTCTGCCGTGTCGCGGTCGTCGTGTGCAGCCCCTGGCCGACGGCCTGGTAGATCGTCTCGACGTCGAGGCCGAGGAGCGTCCCGATCCCCGCGGCGGCCGACGGGCCGATGTGGGCGACGTGGTCGATCTTGTGCTTGTGCAGGCAGATCGAGCGCACGAGGTCGACCTGGATCTCGTAGCCGGTCGCGATGCCGCGGATCAGCGCGGCGCCGTCGGTGCCGACGTGCTGGGCGACCGCGAGGATCGGCGGGATGTTGTCGCCGGGGTGCGAGTACTCGGCGGCGAGGAAGGTGTCGTGGTAGTCGAGCTCGCGCACGGCGACGCCGTTGGCCCATGCGGCCCATTCCGGGCTGGACTTCTCGGCTGCGAGTCCGAAGATCGACGAGCCTGCGCCCCCCGTCGAGACGGGGTGGGAGAGCGCCTGCGCGCGGGCCGCGATGATCGGGCCGCGGTTCAGGGATGCCGCGGCCACCGACGCGTTGTCGATGATGCGGTTGATGATCATCTCGGCGACCTCGGGGAGGACGGCGACGGGGTCGGCGGCGACCTCGGCGATCCTCCAGGCGAGCTGCTCCTCGCGGGGCAGCTCTTCTTCGCTGCGATACACGCGAACGTGATGCGTGACGGTCATACGTGGTTCCTTTCGGTTTCGGAGCTATGCCCCGGTCGTTGAGTGGTGCGCCGCAGGCGCCGCGTCGGCGCGGCCGGCGCTCTCGAGGGAGGCGAGGATCGCCCGCCGGGCGTTGTACAAGTGGACGTGCGTCGCGTGCGCGGCGAGGTCCCCGTCGCGGTCGGCGATGGCACCCGCGATGACGCCGTGTTCCGCGACGGAGGCGGCGAGTCGGTCCGGGTTGTCCCGCGCCAGCCGGCGGACGCGGACGAGGTGCGTGCGCACGGTGCGCAGCGCCGCCGTCAGATAGTCGTTGGCCACGGCGTCGTCGAGGGCGGCGTCGAACCGCGCGATCAGGGCGTAGTAGGCGTCGGGGTCCGCTGCGGCATCCGTTCGGTCGAACTCGGCGGCGAGCGTCGCGAACAGCTCGGCGTCGCCGCGCTGGGCGGCCAGGCGGGCGGCCGTCTCCTCGAGGGCGCGCCGCAACTCGAACAGCTCCCGGATGTCGCCGGTGTCGAGATCGCTGACGACCGTCACCCGCGGCGAGACCTGCACGACGAGACCGTCAG
>NZ_JBASZT010000330.1:0-12747 GCF_049661145.1 Microbacterium sp. | reverse complement strand
CCGCCGCCGCGCGCGCCGTCGAGGCGCTCGAGGCGGCAGGGCTGCCGGATGCCGCGGTCAGGGCGCAGCAGTACCCGCATGAACTGTCCGGAGGCATGCGCCAGCGGGTGCTGATCGCCATCGCGATCATCGGAGGCCCGCCGCTGATCATCGCCGACGAGCCGACGAGTGCGCTCGACGTGACGGTGCAGCGTCAGATCCTGGACCACCTCGACGAACTCAAGCGCGAGCGCGGCACGAGCCTGCTGCTGATCACCCACGACCTCGGTGTCGCCGCCGATCGCGCCGACCGGATCATCGTGATGTCGCAGGGACGCATCGTCGAAGAGGGCAGCCCCGCCGACATCCTGGAGCGGCCACAGCATCCGTACACGCGCCAGCTCATCGCGGCCGCGCCGAGCCTGAACACCGCGCGTCCCGCAGTGATCGCGACACCGGACGCCGCGACTGCGACGCCCATCGCCCACCCCGTCCTGCAGGTCGAAGGGCTCGTGAAGGAGTTCGCGCTACCTGGCGTCGGTCACGCGGTGCAGCGCGCCGTCGACGGCGTCGGGTTCCGTATCGACCGTGGCCGCACGCTCGCGCTCGTCGGCGAGTCGGGCTCGGGAAAGACCACGACGGCCCGGCTGGCGCTGCGACTGGCCGATCCGACGGCCGGCACGATCCGGTTCAGCGGCGTCGACATCACGCGCACGTCAGGGTCGGCGCTTCGGCAGCTCCGTCGCAGGATGCAGCTGGTCCAGCAGAATCCCTACGCGACCCTGAACCCGCGGTGGGACGTCGAAACTCTCGTGACCGACCCGCTCGACGCGTTCCGGATCGGAGGCCGCGCGAGCCGTCGCGCACGGGCCGCCGAACTCATCGATCTCGTCGCATTGCCTGCGACGGTGTTGCGTCGCCGGCCCGCCGAGCTCTCGGGCGGCCAGCGCCAGCGCGTCGCGATCGCTCGCGCCCTGGCCCTGGAGCCCGAGCTGCTCGTCCTGGACGAACCGGTCTCGGCTCTCGACGTCTCGATCCAGCATCAGATCCTGACCCTGCTCGACGAGATCCAACGCGAACTATCGCTGAGCTACCTGTTCATCTCCCACGATCTGGCGGTCGTCCGGCAGATCGCTCACACCGTCGGCGTCATGCAGCGCGGCCGACTGGTCGAGCTGGGCCCGGCATCCGACGTCTTCGAACGTCCCACAGCCGACTACACCCGTGCACTGCTCGAGGCGATCCCCGGCCGTGCCTTTGCGCTTTGATCCGAAAGTCCCACCACATGACCCAGGCTTTCTCGCCCCACGGCGCGGCAGCGCCACTGAATAGCTGACCTGCACCACCCCCTGCACCACCCCCTTCACCACCACTCCAGGAGTATCCATGCGCATCACCCGCACCGGCGTTGCCGCGGCGTTCGCCGTGACCGCCGCCCTCACCCTCTCCGCCTGCGCCGGCGGCGGCAGTCCCGCCGCAAGCCCGACCGACGCTGACAGCTCGCCGGTTCAGGGCGGCGATCTCACGTTCGCCGTGGCCAACGACCCCATCTCGCTCAACCCGTCGGGAACCGGTTCAGGCAACGACACCCTCTACGTCACCCGTCAGCTCGTCGATTCGCTCCTGTACCAGAACCCGGACACGGGCGATCTGGAGCCGTGGCTGGCGACGTCGTACGAGGTGAACGACGACGCCACCGTCTTCACCTTCGACCTCCGCGACGATGTGACGTTCTCGGACGGTACGCCATTCACCGCGGAGAACGTCAAGGCGACCTTCGACGACATCGTCGCGGCCGGCGCGCTGAGTCAGGCGGTGAGCCTGTTCGTCGGATACGAATCCACCGACGTCATCGACGACCACACCGTCGAGGTGCACTTCTCGACGCCGAACGCCGCCTTCCCCAACTCGACGTCGTCCGTGGCGCTGGGCATCGTCGGCGATGCGACCGTCGCAGTGCCGTTCGACCAGCGCGCGGACGGGAGCGCACTGGTGGGGACGGGGCCGTTCACCCTCGAGAGCTACAAGAAGGACACCGAGACCGTGCTGAGCGCACGCGAGGATTACGCGTGGGCCCCGGCATCCCTCGGCAACGACTCGCGCGCCTACCTCGACACCGTCACCTTCCAGATCGTGCCCGAAGCGAGCGTCCGCACCGGAAGTCTCACGTCCGACCAGGTCGACGTCATCGGCGGCGTTCAGCCGACGGATGTCGAGACGCTCGACAGCTCCGGCTATCCGCTCGTGTGGCGCGGCAACCCGGGCGTCACTTTCGGCCTCTCGTTCAACCAGTCACGGCCGACCGTGTCGGACATCCAGGTCCGCGAGGCCATCGCCGCCGCGATCGACGCGACGACGGTGCGCGACACGTCGCTGAACGACTACTTCAACGTCGCGACGAGCGTGCTCGCGGTGAACACGCCCGCCTTCGCCGACCAGAGTTCGTACTTCGTCTACGATCCCGACCACGCGAAGGAACTGCTCGACGACGCCGGCTGGATCGAAGGCAGCGACGGCATCCGCGAGAAGGACGGCCAGAAGCTCGCGCTCAAGCTCTGGTGGATCGCGAACTTCGGCCCGAACCAGACCTCGCTCGAGCTCATCCAGCAGGAACTCAAGGAGGTCGGCATCGATCTGACCCTGCAGAGCGGCACCGTTCCCGAGTTCATCGACGCGCAGAAGGGCGGCGACTTCGACATCGTCTGGGGCAACAACTCCCGCGCCGACGGCGACATCCTGCGCACCTCGTTCTCGTCGGCCGCGACGAACTACTACAAGATCGACGACCCCGAGCTCGAGGCCCTCCTGCAGAAGCAGCTCGCCACGAGCGATCCCGACGCGCGCGCCGCGGTCATCGCCGACGTCCAGGAGCGGATCGCGAGCCAGTACTACCAGATCCCGGTGCACGAGCTCACCTCGATCCTCGGGACGCAGTCGTCCGTGCACGGCATCACGCTCGGCGCGGACTCGAGGCTGAACTCCCTCGTGACCGCCTGGAAGGACGCCGACTGATGACCGCGTCCACCATCACCCAGGTCGGCTTCACGCTGCCGGGAAACTACCCCGAGTTGGATCCCGCCGCGGGTCTCGAGCAGACGCTCCGCCTGTTCGAGTTCGCCGAGCAGATCGGACTTCAGGTCGCCGGGATCCGCCAGCGACACCTGGAGAACGGCGTCTCGTCCGCGCTGACGTTCCTGGCCGCGGCGACACAGCGCACCTCGACGATCCGACTCGAGACCGCGGTCGTACCGCTGGGTTACGAGACGCCGTTCCGGCTGGCCGAGGACTTCGCGACCGTCGACGCCCTCTCCGGCGGGCGCCTGAATGCGGGAATCAGCACGTCGGCGCCGCACAGCGAGCTGCTGGGTTCCCTCGGGCGCACGGATGCCGGGGCCACTGTCGACGCGTACGAGCTCATCTCGCGGTTCCTCGACGCGCTCGACGGGCGTGCCCTTTCGGACGAGACGATCTACACGCCGTACGGACACGTGACTCCTCGCATCCAGCCGCACATCCCGTCACTGCGCGACCGAGTGTGGCTCGGCGGCGGCTCGCTGCGGTCCGTCCGCTGGGCCGCCGAGCACGGGCTGAAGCTGCTGCTCGGCAACATCACGGCCGCCGACGGCGATGCGACGTTCGAGCAGGCGCAACGTCTGCATGTCGATGCGTACTACGACGCGTACGCGGGCCCGGGAACCCCGGCTATCGGTGTGGAACGGGTGATCGTGCCGACCGATTCCGCCACGGCATCCCAGCGGGACCACTACGCCGCCTATCTCGACAGCCGCACCGAGCGCACCCTCGCCCCGGTGAACGGTCACGTGTTCCAGAAGGACCTCGTGGGCACGTCGGACGAGATCATCCAGCGGCTGCGGGACGATCCGACGATCGACGGGCGCACCGAGGTGCGTATCGCGCTGCCGTACGCGTTCGACGATGCCGACTATCGCCAGATTCTGCGCGACATCACGGAGCGGGTGCTTCCCGAGCTCGGCTGGACGCCGGGACCGGTCGCGTCGTCGGCTGTGTCGGAGGCCGCCGCCGTCTGACGCGCTCGCGGTGGCCCTTGGCGCCCGCTCGCTGCCGGGCCCCCGTTCGCTACCGGGCCCCCGGTCCGCCGACTTGCCACGTTTGGTCGCTTCGCCGACGGCATGGCGACCAAACTCGGCAAGTCGATTCTTGGAGCTCCGCCGACTTGCCACGTTTGGTCGCTTCGCCGTACGTGAACCGGCAAATGTCGGCACGTCGGCGAACGGGTTCGGGCACACAAGGACGCGGGTGCGGACCGCGGCCCAGCGGGTGCGGACCACAACCGAGCTCGGTCAGAGCGGAGCCGACCACACACGGCAAGTCGCACCCGGGGGTCACTGGGCGGCGAAGCCGCGCGCGCGTCAGGTGCCGCAGAAGGTGCGGTGGCGGGGCGCGTCGTCGGGCGCGGGCCACGCGAACCGGCGATACGACGGGTCCGCGCGCTCGATGAACGGGTCGTCCAGCAGTCCGACCAGGTGCGCGAAGGGGCCGAGGTCGCCGTCGGTCGCCGCCGCCAGCACCTCTTCGACGATGTGGTTGCGAGCGATGTAGATCGGGTTCACCGAGCGGATGCCGACGGCATCCGGCCCCAGCGCCGACCACCGCGCCAGCCATTCGTCGAGCTCGGCGACCGGACCGAGGAACCGTCCCCGCGCCGGCCGCTCGTCGCCGTCGGCCGCGGCCGCGAGGTCGCGCCAGAATCCGGTGAAGTCGACCCGGTGGGTTTCGAGCAGGTCCAACGCGGTGTCGGCCAGGTCCGCGACGACCGACGAGGCGACCGCACGGCCGAGTCCGAGCTTGGCTCGGAAGGCTTCGGTGCGGTGGTGCTCGTAGAGTTCCGGGAATGTCTCGACGATCGCCGCCGCCACCGAGAGCGCGGAGCGCAGATCGTCATCGCGTTCCTCACAGAGCAACGGCGCGAGCGCCTCGCCCAGCCGTTCGAGGTTCCAGTGCATGATGGCCGGCTGGCGGTCGTATGCGTAGCGACCGAACTGGTCGATGGAGCTGAACCACGCGCCGGGCTCGTACGCGTCCAGGAACGCGCACGGACCGTAGTCGATCGTCTCGGCGGACACCAGCACGTTGTCGGTGCTCAGCACGCCGTGGACGAACCCGATACGCATCCAGTCGGCCGTCAGGGCGGCGAGCGCGTCGACGATGTGCGCGAGCAGCGCCCGGTACGGGTGATCCGCGGTCCGTGCACGCGGGTAATGGCGGTCGATGACGTGGTCGGCGAGGCGACGCAGCAGATCGGTGTCGCCCTGTGCGAGGGCCTGTGCACGGGCATACTCGAACGATCCGATGCGCACGTGGCTCGCCGCGGTGCGCGCGAGCACGGCGCCCGGCAGAGTGGCGTCGTCGCGCACGACGGGCGCTCCGGTGCCCACGACGGCGAGCGCGCGGGTGGTGGGAACCCCGAGCGCGTGCATGGCTTCGCCCATGAGGTACTCGCGCAGCATCGGCCCCACGACGGCGAAGCCATCGACGCGTGACATCGACGTCGGGCCGATGCCCTTCACGTGCACGTCGCGGAGTCGACCGTCCCCGCCCCGGCGTTCACCGAGGAGCGCGGCACGGCCGTCGCCGAGGATCGGCCGGAACTGACCCCACTGGTGCCCCGCGTACACCTGCGCGACAGCGCCGGGAACCTGCCCCGTGAGTAGACGCAGGCCCTCATCGGACCTCAGGTCCGCGACGTCGAAGCCGAGCTCACCGGCCACCTTCTCGTTCAGTGCCAGCAGCTGCGGACGCGGCGGCCGGAGGGGCACGACGGGCCGGGAGAGCGAGGGGAAGGCATCCGCCCAGATCGTCTCCAGCGCCGATGCCGTCAGCGGCCCGCGAGCCGAAGGCGGCGCGGCGATCACGTCATGTGCCTGCGGGACCATGTCTGCAAGGATCGCAACCTCACGGTCGCGCCTCAAGCCCGCCCGTCGTCGATTACTCCGTGTGACGCACGGTGTCGGCGATGACTTCGTCCGGCGCGCGCACGCGCGCGGCGGGGAGGATCACCGAGTCGATCATCGAGATCGCGAAGTCCCGATCCGCGGGCTTGCGGAGCATCAGCACGCGGTAGTGCATGAGGGCGGCGCCGATCGTGATCAGCTGTTCGACGTCGCTGTCCGCGGGGATCTCGCCGCGCTCGATCGCGCGCCGGAAGATGATCCGGTTGGCCCTCGCGCGGGGTTCGACGAGAGCCAGGCGTGCGGCCTCCGCGAACTCGGCATCGCGGGCGATCATCGAGAAGACGCCCGCCATCACCTTGATCTTCCGCTCGCTCTCCTTCACGGTGGGGGACTTCACCATGGCGATCAGATCGCCGCGGAGGGTCCCCGTGTCCGGCGGCGAGGCCAGGTCGACGTCGGTGTTCTTCATGCAGGCGATCGCGTCGAGCACGAGCTCGGACTTCGACGCCCAGCGCCGGTAGACGGTGCCTTTGCCGGCGCGTGCCCGCGCGGCGACCATGTCGATCGTCATGCCCTCGTAGCCGATCTCGGCCAGCACGTCGAGTGCCGCCTCCTGGATCTCCGCGTCACGGGAGTGATCGCGTCTACGCCCCAGCCGCGGTCGCGTCTGCTCGCCGACCTCCGCCATCGTCGCGCCTCTCGTCACGATCAACGTTACCAGCAAGTTAATTCCTGCACCAGAGATATCCGGAACTAAGCAGTACCGTATGATGATCGTCATGACTTCAGTGACTGCCGACACGACCTCGCCCACTCTCGCAGGCCCCGCCGATCGACGACGCTGGATCACCCTCGTCGTGGTCGGCCTCGCCCAGCTGATGGTCGTGCTCGATGCCACGGTGGTGAACATCGCGCTCCCGGCCGCGCAGGCGGATCTCGGATTCAGCGATGGGCAGCGGCAGTGGGTCATCACGGCCTATTCCCTCTCCTTCGGCAGCCTGCTCCTGCTCGGCGGACGCCTGTCCGATCTGTGGGGCCGCAAGCTCACCTTCATCGTCGGGTTGATCGGCTTCGCCGGCGCCTCGGCCCTGGGCGGCGCCGCAGGCACCTTCGAACTGCTCGTGGCCGCCCGTGCGCTGCAGGGCATGTTCGGCGCACTGCTGGCGCCGACCGTGCTCGCGGTCCTGACGACGACGTTCACGATCCCGCGCGAGCGGGCGCGCGCCTTCGGTGTCTTCGGTGCGATCGCCGGGGCCGGCGGTGCCGTCGGCCTGCTGCTCGGCGGCGTGCTCACGGAGGTTCTCGACTGGCGCTGGAATCTGTACATCAACGTCTTCATCGCGGCCCTCGCGCTGATCGGTGCGCTGATCTTCGTCCCGCGACTCGCCCGCAGTGGCCAGCGGCCCCGGCTCGACGTACCGGGCACGATCCTCGTGACCGGGGCGCTGTTCGCCCTCGTGTACGGATTCTCCCAGGCGGAGACCGAAGGCTGGTCGTCGCCCTGGACATGGGGGATGCTGACGGCATCCGGCGTCCTGCTCGTCGCTTTCGTGCTGTGGCAGGCGCGGGCCTCGCATCCCCTGCTGCCGCTGTCGATCGTGCTCGATCGCAACCGCGCTGCCGCTTACATCTCCGTGCTCGTCGCCGGCGCCGGGATGTTCGGCGTGTTCCTCTTCGTGACGTACTACCTGCAGTTGACCCTCGGATACACGCCGATCCAGACCGGCTTGGCGTTCCTGCCCATGATCCTGATGCTGATCGTCGCGGCACAGCTGGGCACCAATCTCCTGGTACCGCGTTTCGGACCCAAGATCCTCGTTCCCACGGGGATGCTGATGGGAGCCGCCGCGATGATCTGGCTGACCTTCCTCGACGCCTCGAGTGCGTATGCGGCGGACGTGCTGCCGCCGCTCATGGTGATGGGCGCGGCAATGGGCACGATCATGCCCGCATCGATGCAGACCGCGACGCTCGGGGTGGACCGTGGCTTCGCGGGGGTCGCCTCGGCCATGGTGAACACGTCACAGCAGGTAGGCGGATCCATCGGCACGGCATTGCTGAACACCCTCGCTGCCACCGCCGCGGCCGACTACCTCGCGGCGCACACCCCACCGACGCCGCAGGTCGCCGTCGATGCCGCGATCGCCGGCTACGCGACTGCCTATGCGTGGGCCGCCGGGTTCTTCGTCGTCGGCGCCGTCGTCTCGGCGACGCTGTTCCGCGGCCGGAGCCGGGGGGCCCGCTGATCGGTGGGTCCGTAACATTCCCACGCTTACGCCGACATCGGCGCGAGAGGCCGACGCCGCTCGCCTAGCCTCGGATCATGCCCCCACGTCCCGACAAGCACGATGCCGCGAGCCTCGCCTTCGCCACGCAGGCCGTCCACGCCGGCAACCGGATCGATCCCGGCACCGGCGCCATCCGCACACCGCTGGTCATGGCGAACTCGTATGCTCTGCCGGACGATCCCTCGTCGATCGACTGGTCCGGCACCGGCGTGCCCCTCTACACCCGCAACTCGGGGGTCAACCAGCTGGCGCTGCAGGAGAAGCTCGCCGTCCTCGAGGGCGGGGAGGATGCCGTCGCGCTCGCGTCGGGCGTGGCGGCGCTGCACGCGGTGTTCTTCACGTTCCTGCGCACCGGCGACCACGTCGTGGTCGCCGACGTCACCTACGAGGCGTCGTGGCGCCTGTTCGCCGAGCTGTTGCCGGAAAAGTACGGCATCGAGGCGACGTTCGTCGATGCCTCCGACGCGGATGCCGTGGCCACCGCGGTCCGCCCGAACACCCGCCTCGTGCACATCGAGACGATCGGCAACCCCACCACGAAAGTCACCGATGTCGCTGCCCTCGCCGACATCGCCCACGGCGCGGGTGCCCTGCTCTCGGTCGACTCGACGTTCACGCCGCCGCCGCTCTACCGGCCGCTCGTCGACGGCGCTGACCTGGTGGTGCATTCGCTCACGAAGTACATCAACGGGCACGGCGACGCGATGGGCGGCGCGGTCATCGGCGCCCGCCCGCTCATCGAGCGGATCAAATCCGACGCCATGGTCGACGTCGGCGGAGTCATCTCGCCCTTCAACGCGTGGCTCATCCAGCGCGGGTCGATCACACTGCCGCTGCGCCTGCGGCAGCAGCAGGAGACCGCGGCGCGTCTCGCGCGGGTGCTCGCCGGCGACCCGCGCGTCGCGTTCGTGGCCTATCCGGGGCTGCCGACGCATCCGCAGCACGAACTCGCCACCCGCCAGTTCGGCGGCCGCGGCTTCGGCGCGATGATCGCGTTCGCGGTCGACGGCGATCCCGAGACGCAGAACCGGTTCGTCGCGGCGCTGCGCGTCGTGACGTCTGCCGTCTCGCTCGGCCACGACGAGTCGCTCATCGTGCACGTGGGCACCGCGGGTCCCCGCGTCGCCGCCTACCCCGAGCCGTTCCGTCGCTTCGGCCATCTGCGGTTCTCGGTCGGCCTGGAGGATGCCGCCGACCTCGAGGCCGACCTGCTCGCCGCCCTCGACGCCGCCTTCCGCTGACGCATTGAGAGCGCCGCGCGACGAGACCCCCGCGCACGACTCCTGCATTACCTCTTGTGACTCCCGGTTTCCGCGCTTGACGACACAATGCGCGTCGCGGCGCTGGATGAGAGACGCTTCAGTGGCACGCCCGGAACTCATCCGGACCGAGGACAGGAGCATTCATGAGTTCGACGACACGTCTGCGCATCGGCGTCGCACTGGAGGGCGCCGGGTGGCACCCCGCCGCGTGGCGCGAGCCGTCGTCGCGACCCGCCGACCTGTTCACCCCGGGATACTGGGTGGACGTCGTCCGCGCTGCGGAGGCGGGACTGGTCGACTTCGTCACGATCGAGGACTCCCTCGCGCTGCAGTCAGAGGAGCACTTCGCACCCGACCACCGCACGGACGAGGTGCGAGGCCGACTCGACGCCGTGTTGATCGCGTCGCGCGTCGCGCCCCTCACATCGCGCATCGGCCTCATCCCGACGGCGACGGTGACCCACACCGAGCCCTTCCACGTCTCGAAGGCCATCGCGACGCTCGACTACACGAGCGAGGGCCGCGCCGGTTGGCAGGTCAAGGTCTCCGGACGTCCCGACGAGGCCCGCCACGTGGGCCGCCGCGAGTTCCCGACCGACATCGACCTCAGCGACCCGGCGTTCGCCGCGCTCGTCACCGAGCTGTTCGACGAGGCCGCCGACGCCGTGGAGGTCGTGCGTCGACTGTGGGACAGCTGGGAGGACGACGCCGAGATCCGCGACGTCATCACCGACCGGTTCCTCGACCGCGACAAGGTCCACCAGATCGACTTCGAGGGCCGCTTCTTCAGCGTGCGCGGCCCGTCGATCACGCCGCGCCCACCCCAGGGCCAGCCCGTCGTCGCGGCGCTCGCCCACGCCGAGGTGCCCTACCGCCTCGCGGCCCGGCAGGCCGACCTCGTGTTCGTCACGCCGAAGGATGCCGAGGCTGCTCGTGCCATCCTCGATCAGGTCCGTGCCGCCGAGCGCGACGTCGACCGCGCCGCGACGCTCGAGAAGCCTCTGCAGGTGTTCGCCGACCTCGTCGTGCTGCTCGATGACACAAACGGTGACACAAACGGCGACGCCAGCGGCGACCCCGCCGCGGAGCGCGCCGCCGACCGCCTGGCCCGACTCGACGCGCTGGGACGCCCGCTCACCTCCGACGCCCGCATCATCGCGGGATCGGCGGCCGAGATCGCCGACGTGATCGCCGACCTTTCCGCGCTCGGTTATGCCGGCGTGCGACTGCGCCCCGGCGTCATCACCGACGACCTGCCGCGCATCGCCGACGACCTCGTGCCGCTGCTGCAGCAGCGCGGGCTCCTGCCGGCATCCGCCGACGACGCCACCACCCTGCGCGGCCTGCTCGGCCTTCCGGAGGGCATCCCCAGCCGCTACGCCGCCGCGAACGCGGGCTGATGCGGGAGTCTCGCATCCCCGACGCAGACTTTCTCGCCCCACGGCGCGGCAGCGCCACTGAAAGCTGACGCGAGAGTCCCGTGACATGAGCCAGGCTTTCTCACCCCACGGCGCGGCAGCGCCACTGAAGAACTGACAGGATCGAGCACCGCCATGACCGACAAGCCCCGCAAGCAGATCATCCTCGCCGCCTACGTCGGCGGGGTCAACGAGCACACCCTCTGGGAGGACCCCGACGCGGGCAGCCAGATCGCGTTCTCGACCTTCCGTCACGTCGCGCAGACCGCCGAGCGCGGCCGGTTCGACTACTTCTTCCTCGCCGAGGGCCTCGCGCTGCGGGCCCGGGGCGGCGAGATCTTCGACCACGACATCGCCGGCCGCCCCGACACCCTGCCCGTGCTCGCCGCTCTCGCCGCGGTGACCGAGCACATCGGACTCGTCGGCACGCTCAACGCGACCTTCAACGAGCCGTACGAACTGGCGCGGCAGCTCCTCAGTTTCGACCACCTCTCCGGTGGCCGCGCGGGCTGGAACGTCGTGACCTCGTTCGACGCGTACACCGGAGCGAACTTCCGTCGCGGCGGGTTCCTGCCGCACGCCGACCGTTACGTGCGCGCCGAAGAGACCGTCGCCACGGTCCGGGAGCTGTGGGACTCGTGGGCAGGAGACGCCATCGTCGCCGACAAGCGAAGCGGCGAGTTCCTCGCCGACCCGGATGCCGGGAAGTTCTCGCACCACGGCGTGCAGTTCGACATCGAGGGCCGCTTCACCGTGCCGCGCAGCCCGCAGGGGCGCCCCGTCATCGTGCAGGCGGGCGTGTCGCCCCAGGGCCGCGACTTCGCGGCATCCACCGCCGACGCGATCTTCTCGCCCTACTCGACCCTCACGGAGGGGCAGGCGTTCTACGCCGACATCAAAGAGCGCGCCGCCCGGTTCGGGCGGGGTCCCGACGAGATCAAGATCCTGCCGTCGGCCGGCTTCGTGCTCGGTGATACGCAGGCCGAGGCCGAAGAGAAGGCGCGCCACATTCTGGAGCAGCAGCTGAGCGACAAGACGATCCGTGTGGCGTTCGAGCAGGTGTGGAACCGCGACCTGTCGGCGTACGACCTCGACGGGCCGCTGCCCGACATCGACCCCGACCCCCAGGCTCCCGCCTTCATCCAGGGTCGCGCGCTCATCTTCGCGGACCGGTTCGAGACGGTGCGCACGTGGCGTGAGCTGGCGGCCGAGCGCGAGCTGACCATCCGCGGTCTCGCCCGCGTCGTGTCGCGCAGTGCTGCCTCGGCCTACGTCGGGACGCCGCAGCAGGTCGCCGACCAGCTCGACGCGTTCGTGCAGCAGGACGGCGCCGACGGCGTCGTCATCGGCTCGCACCTCGTGCCCTCGGGTCTCGACGAGTTCGTCGACCGCGTCGTGCCGCTGCTGCAGGAGCGCGGCTCGCTGCGCACCGAATACACCGGCACGACACTGCGCGACAACCTGGGCCTGCCCGTTCCGGAGCGCTCTGCGCAGCTCGCCGGCGCGAGAGCCTGAACGCCCTACCGCCACCCAGCAGGAACGGATCCCATGAGCACCGTCACCGACATCCAGACCGCACCCGAGTTCGCCCACGAATGGCAGGACTGGCACCGCACGCATGAAGCGCGCCGCGCCGACCCGCACGGGTTCCTCGCGGTGACCGGGCTGTACTGGCTCACCGAGCACGACTCCGCGATCCCCGGCATCCCGGGACACTGGCGCACCGGCGACGAGGGACCGGTCGTTGCGCTCGGTGACGGCGAGTCGGTCACCGTCGACGGCGAGACCGCCACGAGCGAGCACGCCTTCGGGCCGCTCGCCGAACGCGGCGGCGTGACCATCGGCTTCGACGGCGGCGTCATCGAGG
>NZ_JBASZT010000329.1:0-3994 GCF_049661145.1 Microbacterium sp. | reverse complement strand
TGCGCACCCGCGCCGACCGGCCCCGCTGGCCGTGGGAGAAGCGCGAGTAGGTCCCCTCGCCGACTGCGGCGCCGTCCCGTTTGAGAGGCGCCGAAGTGCGGGTCGGATGCCGCGGCACCCGCGTTTTGGTGCTTCTCGACGCCCGAGCGCGTTCGGCCGAGGGCTCGACGCTGGCTGTTTCTACGAAATCCCCGCAGAAACGACCCGCAGCGGTCACAATGGACGAGTGGAGCGGTCCATCGAGACCCAGGTGAGCCAGGCGGTCGACGCCTGGCTGCGCTGGCTGCCGCGCTGGGAGCCGGCGACGCACCGCGGCCGGGTCGCCCCCTGCCGTCGCTGCCTGGGTTCGCCGGTGCTCTCGGCGGCGGGACTCGGCTCCGATGTCCCCCACGGCGTGCAGCACGGTCTGTCGACGCGCATCAAGACGATCGTCGACCACTCGGTGGCCGAGTACACGTCGCGGAACCTCCCGATGCTGCAGGCGGAGCTCGATCAGCAGGCGGCACGCAATCGCGCGCGCAGCTACCGCCCGACCGAAGGTCTCGACCCCGAGTTCGAGGGTCTGCCGCTGGACCCCGACCCGGTTCCCGGCGCGCCGTTCCTGTTCACGATCGGCGGTCTCGCGGAGGAAGTGGACGTCGACATCCCGGACCTCCCGCCGCTGAGCGAAGAGGCCAAGGTCGCACTGCGTCAAGAGGTCCGCCTCGCCGACGACTACGCCAACATGATCGGCCGTGAGATCTGCGCGGTTCTGCTGCACCACCGGTTGCGCATTCAGGCGGCCGTCAGTCAGTACGTAGAGCCGCAGATCGCGGCGCTGCTCGACGAGTTGGCGCGTGCACTGGACGCCCCGTTCGACCCGGGCGTGGAACCGGGGCTGGCGGAGCCCTAGGGCTTTCTCGCAATCGGTGTTGTTAGCATTGCTGGTCTCGGAGCGGGACGAGCGGTCCCGAGATCAGACCGATGAGGGGTGTCATGACGCGCAGGCTCCCGTCCGCGCCGCCGCTGCTCCCCGGTTTCGACTACGTCCGGCCGCTCGGTTCCGGCGGCTTCGCCGACGTCTTCCTGTATCAGCAGGACATGCCGCGCCGCGCCGTCGCCGTCAAAGTGCTCCCCGCGGACGAACGCGATCCCGACCTACGGCGCATGTTCAACGCCGAGGCCGATGTCCTCGCGCACCTTTCCGCACATCCCGCGATCGTGACCGTGTATCAGGCAGGCATCTCCGCCGATGGCCGCCCCTACATCGTCATGGAGTACTGCCCGGGTTCGCTGGCGCAGCGATACCGCATCGAGCGGATGCCGGTGGACGAGGTGATGGCGATCGCTGTGCGCCTGGCGGGAGCGTTGGAGTCCGCCCACCGCGCGGGGCTCATTCATCGCGACATCAAGCCCAGCAACATCCTCGTCACGAGCTTCGGCTCCGCGGTGCTGGCCGACTTCGGCATCTCCTCGTCGCTGCGGCACGGCACGACCCCCGACGTGCTCGCGATGTCGATTCCGTGGAGCGCGCCGGAGGTGGTCGCCGAACAGACCGGCGGCACCGTCGCCAGCGAGGTCTGGAGCCTCGGCGCGACCGTGTACTCGTTGCTGGCGGGCCACAGCCCGTTCGAGCGACGCGAGAAGGGCCAGAACACCCAGGATCTGATGCGGCGCCGCATCGCTCGCGGAACCTACCTGCCGATCACCCGCCCCGACGTGCCCGACGAGTTGCAGCGGGTGCTGGCCACCGCGATGATGCGCCACGCCGAGGGCCGGTTCGCGTCCGCCCGCGAGTTCGGCGAGGCAGTGCGCGCCGTCCAGCGCGCACAAGGGCTGGCTCCGACGCCCCTGGAGGTGCCGTCGGAGGAATGGATGCCGGCGTCCGACCCCGTCGAGTTCACCGACGTGAGCGTCCGCGGGCCTGTCCGCAGCCGCGTCGAGCACGCCCCACGCCGCCCGATCGCCGCCGCAGCGACCCTCGGGCGACCGCGTCCTCATGAGGACGACGACGCGGTCGTCGCAGGCGCGGGTGAGCGCGTCTGGCCGTGGATCGTCGCCTCCAGCGGGGTCCTCATCGCCGCCGCGGCGACCGCCTTCGCGATCGTCTGGGTGGGATCCCACTGATGCGTGGATCCGGCTGATGGGAGGGGTCTGCTGATGCGGCGCGGAGCCGCCGTGGGTCTGGCCGCCGCGGGCGCGGCGATCGCGCTCGTAGCGGGCGCGAGCGTCGTATGGCCGGGACTGGACGCGCAGGAGACGCCACCGCGCGCGGTGAGCGCATGGGTGCTGCAGGCCGACGGCCTGCGCTATGCCCGTGTCAACACCGCGATCGGAGAACTCGACACGGTGCGCGCCGTGAACAATCCGAGCCGTATCGTCGAGTCTTCCGCCGGCGCGTACATGTTCACCGACAGCGACGCCAAGGTCATCCGCATCGACGAGGCCGTGCCGGCGGATCTCGACGCGGAGGGTCTGCGCGCGGCGAGCGATGCACCGCCGGGGACGACCGAGGTCGACGTCTCGGGCGATGTCGTCGCGTACCGCACCGATGCCGGGAAGATCTACGCGGGTCGGCTGTCTTCGGGAGTGGTCGCGGAGATCGATCCGCGCAGTCCACCACCCACCAGCGGCGCGACGGGGACCGCGGACACGGATGCCGCCGCCGCGTACCGCTCCGACGCCGTCTCGGTGAACGCCGATGGCGACCTGTTCAGCTACGCCGCCGACGTGGGGACCGTGACGCGCGTCGACGTCATGACCGGGCGGGTCGAGCGCACCGACCGCGTCGAGACGGACGTCGCCGCCCCCGTGCTGACGGCGGCGGGTGAGGATTGGGTGCTGGTCGATGCGGCCGCGGGGCGGTTCTGGACCGCCGACGCCGTCGGCGACACCGGGACGACGGGCGCCGTCGCGGTCAGCAACGCGGCCCCCGGCGATGCGGTCTACCTCGCCGACGAGACGGGACTCGTGCGCGTGACGGTCGCCGAAGCCAGGGCGGAACGCATCTTCGGCGACAGCACGACGGCGCGCGGCGCCCCGGCCCGCCCCCTCGTGCGCGGTGATGCGCGCGACGACGGGCGAGGCGAGGGGGTGTCGGCGGCGTGGCTGCCCGAGGGCGCGGGACCGGGGACGCTCTGGACCTCGACGAGCGGCGACGTGTCGCTGGACTACGGCGGGCTGGCACTTCCCGCGCAACGGCGACCCGTGCTCGTCGAGGCGGGAGACGGGTTGATCCTCAACGATGCGCGTTCCGGCTGGGTCTGGTCTGCCCCCGACGGCCGGCTGCTGCCGTCGAGCCAGGAATGGGACATCGATGACGACGCGGAGGTCGCGTCGACGACGAACGAGCGGGAACCGCCGCCGGTCATCGATCCGAGGCCGCCGGCCGCCGAAGACGATGCCTTCGGCGTGCGCTCCGGTGCGCTCGTGACACTGCCGGTCATCCTCAACGATCACGATCCCAATGAGGACGTGCTCGCGGTCGACCCGGCATCCCTCACCGGATTGGACCCCGCCTTCGGGAGCGTCACGACGACGGACGACCGGCAGCGACTCGCCGTCCGGGTCGCTGCCGGTGCTTCGGGATCGGCGACGTTCACGTACGCCGTGACCGACGGGACGAGCCCCGACGGGCTGCGGTCCGAGCCGGCGACGGTGACGCTCCGGGTGGTCGCAGCGGGCGAGAACTCGGCGCCGCAGTGGTGCGGAGTCGAGGGATGCCAGCAGGAGTGGCCTTCTCCCGAAGTCGCGCCCGGTGGGACCATCTCCCTGCCCGTGCTCGGCGACTGGGTCGACCCCGAGGGCGACCCCGTGCTGCTGCTGTCGGCGACGGACGACTCCGGACTCGGCCAGGTCGCGACGACGCCGCACGGCGACGTCGTCTTTCAGCACAGCGACGCGAGTGCGGCCGACGAGCAACTCGCACCACTGACCCTCACCGTCGCCGACACCCGCGGTGCGGCGACGACGAAGCAGCTGGTCGTGCGGGTGCGCGCCGGCGCCCAGCCGGCCG
>NZ_JBASZT010000328.1:0-2348 GCF_049661145.1 Microbacterium sp. | reverse complement strand
GCCGCCTGCGCCGCGGCGGCCTCAGCAGCTGCCTTCGCGGCCGCTTCCTCCTCGGCTCTGCGCTGTTTCGCGGCATCCAGGGCCGAGCGCAACGCCGCCGTTTCGGCCCGCACGCGCGACGTCTCGGCGACGGTCTCGGCCGTCAGCGACGGGATCATGAGGGTGGGCGTCACGTCGAGGCCGTCGAGCTTGTCCACCAGCTCGCTGAGCGGTGACGTGTCGACGACAATGTCGTCCGTGCCCACGTCCAGGCCGGATGCCGTGATGTCTTCCGACACCCTGGCCGCACCGGTGATCGCCGCCTTCGCGTCGACCTGCGCGGTCTGCCCATCCGCGGTGATCGCGCTGAGCGGTGCCGACATGGCCTGGGCGACTGTGAGGTGCGACGCGGTGGGTGCATCACCGGCACCGGCCGTATCGCCGGCGGCGACGGAGGGGAGGGCTCCCGACGCGGTAGCGGCGATGCCGACGACAAGACCCACGCTGACGAGCACAGGCATGACGGGGCGAAGGGGAAGGCGGGGCATGGAAAAGTACTTCCGGTGAATCGGCACCGCAGCAACGCAGGGGAGGGCGTGGCGGCGCGCGTCCTCGGGTCGGACACGAAGGTCACAGCTTCACAACGTTTTCTGGGCAACCCCGGCGCAGAACCTGGACAGAACCTGACCGCGCCGCGGGTCCCACCCGTTGCGAAGGCGTCACCGAGAACGGCTCGCGCCGAGACCGTCTTTGACACGGTGATGGCCTACCGACGTGTCGTCGACCCGGGGTAGAGTCACGAACGGAGGCCGCTCTCAGGCCTTTCTCAGCCAGCATCCATTTACTCCGAAGGGGCAGGACATGGCATCGAACTCCGCGGCCGAGATCGTCGAGGCGGTCGGCGGCCCAGGCAACATCGCAAGTCTCACGCACTGCGCGACGCGGTTGCGCTTCCAACTCCACGACGGAGACAAAGCGAGCAAAGATGCCGCCGAGGCGGTCCCGGGCGTCCTCGGAGCCGTGCCGCAGGCCGGCGACCGGTTCCAGGTCGTGATCGGCGGTGGCGTGCAGACCGTCTACAACGAGATCATGGCGCTCCCGGTGATGACAGGTGCCGGCGCCGGCGCAGCACCGGGCGGCGCTGGCGGCGCTGGCGGCGGCGAGACGGATGCCGACATCAAGGCGCGTGAGCGTGCGAAGGGCCCCCGCGGCACCAACGCGTGGCTCGATACGCTGTTCGAGTTCCTCTCCGACTCGTTCCGCCCGATCCTCGGCGCCCTGCTCGGCGCGTCGCTGTTCATCACGTTCATGGCGCTCATGGCGACCCTTGAGGTGATCCCGCCCTGGAACTCTCCCGGTGTGACCCTCGACCCGTCGTGGGCGTTCGTCAACCTGATGTGGCAGTGCGTGTTCGTCTTCTTGCCGCTCATGGTGGCCTACAACGCGTCCGCGAAGATCGGTGCGGACCCGTGGGTGGGCTTCGCGATCATGGCAGTGCTCATGCTGCCCGGATTCGCGGGTCTCGGCGCGGGTGTCGACAAGACGCCGCTGTTCGGCTTCGAGCAGGCGCAGGTCGCGATCGTCCAGATCTGGGGCTTGCCCATGCCGATCGCGGACTACTCGTCGCAGGTGTTCCCGCCACTGCTGATGGCCGCGGTGCTCGGCCCCCTGTACAAGCTGCTCAAGCGGATCATCCCCGAGAACGTGCAGCTGATCTTCGTGCCGTTCCTCGCGATGCTCATCATGATCCCGCTGACGGCGTTCCTCATCGGCCCCATCGGCGTGTACGTCGGAGCGGGGCTTGCCAGCGCGCTGGCCGCGATCAACACCTTCTCGCCGTTCATCTTCGCGATCGTCATCCCGCTGGCATACCCCTTCATGGTGCCGCTGGGTCTGCACTGGCCGATCAACGCGATCATGCTGCTGAACATCCAGACGCTCGGCTACGACTTCATCCAGGGCCCGATGGGCGCGTGGAACTTCGCGTGCTTCGGTGCGACGGCCGGCGTCCTGTTCCTCGCGTGGCGCGAGAAGGACAAGGACATGAAGCAGACCGCCACCGGTGCGCTGGCGGCGGGCCTGCTCGGTGGAATCTCGGAGCCCTCGCTCTACGGCATCCATCTGCGGTACAAGAGGATCTATCCACGCATGCTCGTCGGGTGCCTCACCGGTGGTGTCATCATCGGCGTCGGCTCGCTCCTGCTCGGGCTGCCGCACGGCATCACGACGCAGGCGTTCGTCTTCACGTCGCTGCTGACGATCCCCGCGTTCGACCCGATCGGGCTGTACGTCATCGCGGTCGGCGCCGCGTTCATCGTGGCGATGGTGCTCATCATCATCTCGGGCTACAAGACGCCCGAGGATGCCGC
>NZ_JBASZT010000327.1:0-5082 GCF_049661145.1 Microbacterium sp. | reverse complement strand
ACGGCGGCGTGCGCGGGCTCGGCCTCGATCGTGACGACGACGCCGTCGTCGGGGATGCCGCGGGCCAGCCAGATGGTGGAGTAGCCGCCGAGGGTGCCGATCTCCAGCACGCGGCGCGCCCCTGTCGCCCGCGCGAGCAGATGCAGCAGCTTGCCGCCGGTCGGAGCGACTTCGATGTCGGGCATGCCGGCGGCGCACTGGGCGGTGACCGCGGCATCCAGCGCCTCATCGTGGCCGATGAGCGTCTCGGTGAGGTAGCGATCGACGGCGGCAGCGGCATCGTTGAGGTTGGTCATGGCGTCAGCCAACCGCACCGGGCGGGTCGGCGCCAGGGGTGTGCCCGGCGGTGTCATATCGCAGGCGGAGGGAGCGGTTCACTGCACGCCGCGGCGGATGCCGAGGAGACGACGGATGCTGAGGACGATATCCCGGCATCCGCTCCTCAGCATCCTGCAATCTCCTCAGGAACCTTCGCGGGAACTGAGCGCGGTGAGCAGGGCGACGCCGGTCTCGGCGTCATCGACCGTGACGACGAAGTCGCGGCGGCTGCGGCGGCGCACGAGGATCCCCTCCCCGGCGCGCAGCACGACTCCGGTGCGACCGGCGGCCCAGCGAATCCCCCAGCCACCGAACTCGCCCATCGGGTCTACGTGCACCACCGCGGCCTCGGCAACGTCTGCGAGCGGAACGCGCAGCCGCGGCCAGCCCACCACCGACGTCGCGGTGAGCCCGGCGGCGTCGATGCGGACACGGAAGGCGACGTTGGTCACGACCGCGACGGCGACTCCGACGGTCACGATGAGTGTGATCAGCCGTGGGGCGAACTCATCGGTGGCCGTCCACGTGAGCACGATCGAGCCGACCAGCACGAGGATGCCGACGGCGAGCACGATCATTCCCGACCGCGCCATCGTCACCGTCCGCAACCACGCGGCACGCTCCCCGGGCTGCAGGTCCAGCGTATCGACGTGTTCGACGGCGACCGGCGCAGCATCCTGATGCGGCTGTAGGAACCAGCCGGCCACGAGGCCCACGACCGCGCCGACGATGGCGAGTGCCATCGGCAGCCCGACGAGCGGCGCATCAGCGGCATCGGCAAGCCCCGCCTGCGGAAGTGTCAGCGCCGTCACGAGGATCGTGAGGAACAGCGCCTCGCCGAGTGACAGGGCGCCCAGCAGGCGATAGGACGGGCTGCGCACGCCGCGGCGCAGACTGGGCAGAGCCGTGAAGGTCAGCAGGGCGGCGATGCCGAGCCCGACGCCCGCCAGCAGCGGCGCGGGCAGCCACGGCGGACCGAAGCCGTCGGGCGTCCCCGCCGCTCCCCAGTGGATCGCCACGGGATCGGGAAACGCGGGCATCGCGATCAGCAGCGCGACGACGCCGGCGAGGACGACAAGGCACGGCAGCACGAGGGCGACCAGCACGAAGCGCGACACGGCCCGGGTCTCGCCACGGGTCTCGCCCTTCGATCGAGCAGGGGTGTCAGCGGGCATTCGCGGCCTCCTTCACGAGAGCGGCAAGGGTGTCAGCGGGAAGTCCGAGGTCGCGGGCGCGGCGGGCGAGGAGCAAGATCTCGGTATGCAGGGCGGCGAGAGCGACAGCGGCGTCGGTCACCACGGCACCGCGTCCGCGTCGGAGATCGATGAGGCCTTCATCGCGCAGCGTGTTGTAGGCGTGCAGCACTGTGTGGACGTTGACCCCGAGGGATGCGGCGACCTCTCGCGCCGACGAAAGCCGGTCGCCGGGCACCAGTCGACCCATCGCGGCGTCCACCCGGATGCTGGCCGCGATCTGCACGAACACCGGCACGGCGCTCTGGGGGTCCACTCTCAGCAGCATGCAATTATTCTATCGCAACTAGAATAATCTTGATACGCGGGCGGGCGTCGGATGCCGAGGAGATGACGGATGCTGAGGACGAAATCCCGGCATCCGATCCTCAGAGTCCTGCGTTGTCCTCAGGAACCTCCGCCGACCGCCGTCAGGACAGCGACTTGAGTTCGAGCTCGTCGCGAGAAGCACCCGCAGCGATCGTCGCGAAGGACGTGTAGCCGTCGGCGGCGGCGCGCTCGAGCAGCGCCTTGAGGTTCTTGGGGCGGCGCTCCAGGCGGACGCGCGAGCCGCCGGCGACGAGCGCCGCTTTCAGCGTGACGAGCTCAGCCACGGGCATGTCCCGGTCGTGCACCAGCACGACGGCGGAGGCTCCGGCATCCGCCTCGGCACCGACGAGATCGACGATGCGCTCGAACCCGATGGAGAACCCGACGGCGGGGACGTCCTGGCCGAGGAACCGGCCGATCATCCCGTCGTAGCGGCCGCCGCCGCCGAGCGAGTAGTCGACGCTCGGGTGGGCGAGTTCGAAGATCGTGCCGGTGTAGTAGCCCATGCCGCGCACGAGGAAGGGGTCGAAGACGAGCGGGATGCCGCCCGGGTCCGTCACCGCGTTGGCTGCTCGCGCTGCGGCGACCGCGTCGCCGATCGCGACGAGGCCTGTGACGACGTCGTCCGGTGCTCCCTCCGGCAGAGCCTTGCGGATCTGGCCCTCGCCGTACGGGCGGTACTCGAGTGTCTGGGGGCGGTGCAGGAATGCGCGGAACGCGGCGACCGCCTCGGGGGTCGCGCCCCGCTCGCTCAGCTCCGCGACGACGCCGTCGACGCCGATCTTGTCGAGCTTGTCGATCGTGATGAGCACGCCAGCGCGCTCGTCGGGGGCGAAGCCGAAGACCTCCAGCATCCAGTCCAGGGCACGGCGATCGTTGATGCGGATCGTGCCGCCGTCGAGCCCCAGCGCGTCGAGGGTGTCGAGGCTCGCGACGACGAGTTCGGCCTCGGCGCGGCCGGTCGCGTCGCCGATGATGTCGATGTCGCACTGGACGAACTGCCGGTAACGACCCTTCTGCGGGCGCTCGGCCCGCCAGACCGGCGCGATCTGGATCGAGCGGAACACCGTCGGCAGCTCCGCCCGGTGGGTCGCGTAGAACCGCGCGAGGGGAACCGTGAGGTCGTAACGCAGTCCGAGGTCGCTCAGGCGGGCCGGGTCGTCGGCGGCGGCGCGGATCGCGTCGGCATCCAGCCCCCGTTTGAGGACATTGAAGGCGAGCTTCTCGTTGTCGCCGCCGATCCCCGCGTGGAGGCGATCGTAGTCCTCGACGACGGGGGTCTCGATCTCGTCGAAGCCGTGCGCGCGGTAGCGCTCGCGGATGACGGCGAGCACGCGCTCACGGCGCGCCTTGTCGGCGGGGAGGAAGTCGCGCATGCCGCGCGGCGGGTTCACGGAGGGCACCCGTCCATTCTTTCAGGGACTTCGCCGCAGCCGCCGCACCAGCGGCGGGGCCGCACCCGTGGCGGGGCCTGCCGACCCAAACTCCTCCAGCGCGAACGCGATCGGGTGGATTCAGGCCGTCAGCGGGGTTCGCACGGCGGGAGTGGAGGAGTTCGGGACAGTCAGCCGCGCTCGGCGGCGCGGATGTCGTCCTGCAGCACGCGGATCCGCTCACGCAGCGCGCGCTCGGCATCCCACCCCCGCTCCCGCGCCAGCCCCACGAGCCCCAGCAGCGCCTCCCCCAACTCGACCTCGGTCGCGGGGGCGGGCGCGGGCTCGCTCAGCCCCGCCTGCCGGCGAGAGAACAACTCCACGCCGAGGGAACGGGTGCCGCCCGTGCTCTCGGCGTCCGGTTGTTCTCTCGCGGGCGACGGCGAGGCTGAAGGCGGAGCCGGCGAGGCGGGCGACGACGCGGGGCGGATGCCGACGAGTGCCGCCTTGCCGAGCAGCTTCTGCGCCAGGGCGAGTGCGGGCATGTGCTCGGACACGCCGTCGAGCACCGACCGGCGCTCGTGCTTCTCGGCGGCTTTGGCGGCGTTCCAGTGGACGAGGACCTCCTCGGGGGTGGTGGCCACGGCATCCCCGAAGACATGCGGATGCCGACGCACCATCTTCTCGACGAGCCCCGCCGCGACGTCGTCGATGTCGAACGGGTCGGCCTCGTCCTGCGCGGCGATCGCGGCGTGGAAGAGCACCTGCCAGAGCACATCGCCCAGCTCCTCGCGCAGGTCCGCGCGGGTGCCGGCCTCGACGGCATCGATCAGCTCGGCCGACTCCTCCACGAGGTACGGCACGAGGTCCCGGTGCGTGATGCGCTGCGACCACACGCACCGCTCGCGCACGGTGCGCATCGTCTCGGCCGCCTGCCGCAGCGGGTCAGCCCTTGCAGTGGCGCTGTCGCGCCGCGGGGCAGGGACATCGGCAAGGACATCCGGCTCAGGTGACGAGACCATCGGGTCGGTGGTCAACTCGTCACGATCAGAGCCCTGCGCCTGTGATGCCATGCCCGCCACGATACGAGCATCGCGGCCGCCACGAGCGAGATCGCCGACCCGCCGAGCACGCCGAGGGTCGCCTGATCGCGGATGCCGGGGGCATCGGCGAAGGCGAGCTCGCTCAGCAGCAGCGAGACCGTGAACCCGATGCCGCCCAGTGCCCCGGCGGCCACCAGGTCGCCCCACGACAGCGCCGCGTCGCGCGGGACCCGCAGCAGCCGCTGCGCGATGCCCCCGGAGAGCGCGATCCCGATGAGCTTGCCGACCGGCAGCGCGACGAGCACTCCCCAGAACGCGGGCGACAGCTCCCGCGCCGGCACCTGCGGGATCACCACGAGCGCGGCGCACACCGCGAACAGCGGCAGGACGAGCCCGTTCACCCACGGCTCCAGCGCATGGCGCACGCGCATCGCGGGTTGCTGCGCCATCACGAGGCCGAGCACGACGCCGGCGATCGTCGCGTGGACTCCCGACTCGTACACGGCCCACCAGGTTCCGACCGCCGACACGACGAGCCCCGCGATCGCCCAGCGCCGCGCCCAGGTATCGAGCACCCGGCTACACAGGGCGAACACCGCGGCGAAGCCCACCGCGAACAGGATCATGGCGGCATCCACATCGGAGGTGAACAGCACCGCGATGAAGACGATCCCGACGATGTCGTCGAGGATCGCAAGCGCCAGCAAGAAGACGCGCACCCCCGGCGGCAGCCCGCGCCCGAGGACGGCGAGCACGCCGAGCGCGAAGGCGATGTCGGTGGCGGTC
>NZ_JBASZT010000326.1:0-5395 GCF_049661145.1 Microbacterium sp. | reverse complement strand
GCGGGGAGGTGCGCGGCGGGGCGCGGAGGTGCGGGAGGCGGGGCGGGGCGGGCGCGGGGCGCCGGTAGACTCGATGATCGTGTCTGACACTCCCGAGATCACCCCCGAGGCCGTTGCGGCGGCCACGGACGACGCGCGGCAGGCGATCGCCGCGGCATCCACCACGGCAGAGCTCAAGGCGGCGCGCGCCGCGCACTCCGCCGAGGGATCGCCGCTTGCGCGGCTGAACGCGCAGCTGCGGAACGTCCCGAATGACCAGAAGGCCGCCCTCGGCAAGCTCGTCGGACAGGCGCGCGGACGCGTCAACCAGGCGTTCGCCGCTCGCGAGACCGAGCTCGCCGAAGCGGAGTCCGCCGCGCAGCTCGAAGCCGAGCGGATCGACATCACCGCCGTCGCCCCGCGCACGCGCGTCGGCGCGCGGCACCCCGTTGCCCTGCTGCAGGAGGAGATCGCCGACCTGTTCGTCGCGATGGGCTGGGAGATCGCGGAGGGCCCCGAGCTCGAGCACGAGTGGTTCAACTTCGACGCGCTGAACTTCGACGCCGACCACCCGGCACGCCAGGAACAGGACACGTTCTACGTGGCCCCGGCATCCCGCCACCTCGTGCTGCGCACGCACACGAGCCCCGTCCAGGTCCGCTCGATGCTGGAGCGCGATCTGCCGATCTACGTCCTGTGTCCCGGTCGCGTCTACCGCACCGACGAGTTCGACGCGACGCACCTGCCGGTGTTCACGCAGTTCGAGGGCCTCGTCGTGGACAAGGGCATCACGATGGCGAACCTCAAGGGCACCCTCGACCACGTCGCGCGCCAGCTCTTCGGACCCGAGGCGAAGACCCGGTTCCGCACCAACTTCTTCCCGTTCACCGAGCCCTCTGCCGAGCTCGACCTGTGGCACCCGACCTTCAAGGGCGGCGCCCGTTGGATCGAGTGGGGCGGATGCGGAATGGTGAACCCGAACGTGCTGCGCGCTGCGGGGATCGACCCCGACGTGTACTCCGGCTTCGCGTTCGGGATGGGCGTCGAGCGAGCCCTGATGTTCCGCTCCGACGTGCAGGACATGCGCGACATGGCCGAAGGCGATGTCCGCTTCAGTGAGCAGTTCGGAATGGTGGTGTGATGCGCGTCCCTCTGTCGTGGCTGCGTGAATATGTCGACGTCCCCGCGGACGCGACGACCGACGACGTCTTCGCGGCGCTCGTTTCGGTCGGGTTCGAGGAGGAGGAGCGCATCGGCTTCGATCTCACCGGCCCCATCGTCGTGGGCACGGTGCTCTCGTTCGTTCCGGAGCCTCAGTCCAACGGCAAGACGATCCGCTGGTGCCAGGTGGATGTCGGCGAGGCGAACGGTGGCGTGCGCGGCATCGTCTGCGGCGCGCACAACTTCGTCGAGGGTGACAAGGTCGTGGTCACCCTGCCCGGCGCCGTGCTGCCGGGGCCGTTCCCCATCGCGGCTCGCAAGACCTACGGTCACGTCTCCGACGGCATGATCGCCTCGGCGAAGGAACTCGGCCTCGGTGAGGAACACAGCGGCATCCTGCGCCTGACCGAGCTCGGACTCGACCCTGAGGTCGGCACCGACGCCATCGCCCTGCTCAGCCTCGACGACGTCGCCGTCGATGTCAACGTGACACCCGACCGCGGGTACGCCCTGTCGATCCGCGGCATCGCCCGCGAGTATTCGCACGCCACCGGGGCCCCCTTCCGCGACCCCGCCGCGCACGAGTGGGACGACGTCCAGCCCGGCTCCGGCTTCCCGATCACAGTCGACGACGCCGCCCCCATCCGCGGCCGCGTCGGCGCGAGCGAGTTCGTCGTGCGCGTCGTGCGCGACGTCGATCCTTCGCGCCCCACCCCGCCGTGGATGGTCGCGCGGCTCACGCTCGCCGGCATCCGCTCGCTCGGCATCCTCATCGACATCACGAACTACGTCATGCTCGAGCTCGGCAACCCGATCCACGGGTATGACCTCGACGCTCTCTCCGGCGGCATCACGGTGCGCCGAGCCGCCGAGGGCGAGAAGCTCACGACCCTCGACGGCAAGGAGCGCACGCTCAGCGGCGAAGACCTCCTGATCACGGACGATTCCGGACCCATCGGCCTGGCCGGTGTGATGGGCGGCGGCACGACCGAGATGACCGACGCGACGCGCAACGTGCTGATCGAGGCGGCGACGTTCGACCCGGTCACCATCGCCCGCACCGCCCGCCGGCACAAGCTGCCGTCCGAGGCGTCGCGCCGGTTCGAGCGCGGCGTCGACCCGCTCATCCCGTTCGTCGCGGCCCGCCGGGTCGCCGACCTCATGGTGGAACTCGCCGGCGGCACGCTCGACCCCGACCTCGGCGGCGCCCTGTACGGCGAGGTGTTCCTGCCGTCGATCCTGCTGCCGCGCGCCTTCGTCCCGGCGCTGATCGGCGTCGACTACACGGATGCCGAGATCACCGGCGCCCTGGAGACGATCGGCTGTGAGGTCTCGCCCGCCGACGAAGCGGATGCCGAGTGGGAGGTCATTCCGCCGTCGTGGCGGCCCGACCTCACCGACAGATGGACCCTCGCCGAGGAGGTCGCCCGGATCCACGGGCTCGACCGCATCCCGTCAATCCTGCCCACGCCGCCGTCAGGCAGGGGCCTGACCGCCCTGCAGCGGGGGCGGCGTCGCGTCGCGAACGCGCTCGCCGCCGCGGGCTACGTCGAGACGCTCTCGTTCCCGTTCGTGACGTCCGAGGCGAACGACCTGCACGGGTCGGCCTCGGGGGGATCTGTCCCCGCCGTCAAGCTCGCGAATCCCATCGACGGCCAGGCGCCGTACCTGCGCCGCTCGCTCGTGCCGGGCCTGCTGCAGGTCGCGCACCGCAACCTGTCGCGCGGCTTCACCGACCTGTCGTTGTTCGAGACCGGCCTCGCCTTCACGCCCGAGCCCGAGGCGGTCTACGGCACGGCGGACGTGCCGCCGCTCGCCGTGCGGCCCTCCGACGACACGCTCGCGGAGTTGAACGCGGCGATCCCGCCGCAGCCGCGCCACGTCGCGGTGCTGCTCGCCGGAAACGTGTCCGCGAGGCAGCCCGGATACCCCGCCGTCGCCGTCGAGCTGGCCGACGCGCTGGGCGCGGTCGAGACGATCGGTGCCGCCGCGGGCGTGCGGATCGATGTCGCCCAGGGGGAGCGCGCGGCGCTCCACCCGGGGCGCACCGGCATCCTTTCGGTGGGAAGCGTGGAAGTCGGCTATGTCGGCGAAGTGCTTCCCGCCGTGGCGGCCGCTGCCGACCTGCCCGGCCGCGTGTACGTCGTCGAGGTCGACCTCGGCGGCATTCTCGCGCTTGCCGGGGCTCCGGATGCCGCCGCGTCGCTGTCCGGGTTCCCCGCCGCGACGCAGGACGTGTCGCTCGTCGTCGGTGACGACGTCGTCGCGGGCGACGTGCGCGCGGCGCTCGTCGAGGGCGCGGGGGAGCTGCTGGAATCGCTGCACCTCGTGGACGACTACCGCGGTAAGGGGCTGACCGAGGGCACGAAGAGCCTCACGTTCGCGCTGCGCTTCCGGGCGCCCGATCGCACGCTCACCGCCGCCGAGGCGACCGAGGCGAAGCTGAACGGCGTCGCCGTCGCGGCCGAGCGGTTCGGGGCCACAATCCGGGAGTAGGCCGGTTGCCGGCGGCGGCGGTTCCGAAAGCAGGCTGGATCGCTCCTTTCGCCCGCTTTCGGGCCTTTCGAGTGCATTTCAGCCTGCTTTCCGAACGTCTCGGCCGGGATCCTCGGCGCCAGGTCCCGGGTGAAGTGCGCGGCAACGGCGCCGCGGGCGAGGTGGGGTGGCCCGCCGCCCGTGCAGACGGCGTGAGTAGGCTCGACAGAGATGACTGACACACCTGCAGCAACGCCCCCCGCTCTCCAGCTGACTGGTCTCGTCAAACGCTTCGGCGACAAGACCGCCGTCGCCGGCGTCGACCTCGCCGTGCCGCAGGGCTCGTTCTTCGGCCTCGTCGGACCGAACGGCGCCGGCAAGACCACGACGCTGTCGATGGCGACGGGCCTGCTGCGACCCGATGCGGGCACGGCCTGGGTGCACGGCGTCGACGTGTGGGCAGCCCCGGTCAGGGCGAAGGCCATGATCGGCAACCTCGCCGACGGGGTGCGGCTGTTCGACCGGCTGACGGGGGAGCAGCTGATCACCTACACGGCCATGATGTTCTCGCTGCCGAGACCCGAGATCGCCGGTCGAGTGAAAGACCTCATCGAGCTGATGGACCTGCGCGAGGCCGCCGGCGCCATCGTCGCGGACTACTCCGCCGGCATGACCAAGAAGATCGCCCTCGCGTGCGCGCTCGTACACGCGCCGCGGCTGCTCGTGCTCGACGAGCCGTTCGAGTCGGTCGATCCGGTCTCCGCGGCCAACATCGAGGACGTATTGCGCTCGTACACGGCATCCGGCGGCACCATCATCGTCTCGAGCCACTCGATGGACCTCGTTCAGCGCATGTGCGACCACGTCGCCGTCATCGCCGCCGGACGCGTGCTCGCGGCCGGCACGGTCGACGAGGTGCGCGATGGACAGACGCTGCAGGACCGGTTCGTCTCGCTCGTCGGCGGCCGGCACACCTCGGAGGGGCCGCAGTGGTTGCGACAGTCCTGAGGCTGCGCTGCCGCATCCTCGGCAATACCCTCGCCCGTCGGCCCTGGCAACTCGTCGGGTTCTGCTTCGGCATCTTGTCGGCACTGTGGATCCTCGGGATGGTCGTCGCCGCGCTGGTCGCTGTGGCGGCGCTTCAAGGCGTCGAGGTCGCGCGCATGGTCACGACCCTCGGCGGGGCCGCGCTGCTCGTGGGCTGGGTGCTCGGCCCGATCCTCGTCGCAGGAGCAGAGACGACGGTGGATGCCGAGAAGCTCGCACCCTTCCCGCTCACCGTGCGGCAGGTGATGGCGGCGCTCACGGCGACGGGGCTGACCGGCATCCCCGGCATCGTGACGACGCTGGCGGCGCTCGCGACGGTGGTCCTGTGGGTGCGGTGGCCGGTCGCCGCCATCATCGCGGCGCCGTGTATCGCGCTCGCCGTGCTCACGTGCGTCGTCGCCTCGCGCCTTGTGACGGCGCTGTCGGGCGGACTCGGCGGCAACCGCCGCGGCCGCGAGTTCATCGGGACGATCGTGCTCGTGCTGCTGATTCTCGCTGGCCCCCTCGCGAGCGGAATCATCGCGCTCCTGGGCGCCATGCGTGACTCTACGGGTCTTGGCACGCGCCTTAGTGAGATCACCGGCATCCTCGGCTGGACGCCGCTTGGGGCGTCGTGGTCGGCGCCCGCCGATGTCGCCGCCGGCGCGTGGCCGGCAGCGCTCGCGAAGATGGTCATCGCCGCCGCGACCCTTGCGGTGCTGTGGCTGCTGTGGGCGCGCGTGCTGGTCGCGGC
>NZ_JBASZT010000325.1:0-4807 GCF_049661145.1 Microbacterium sp. | reverse complement strand
GGCCTGCTCGCGGGCGCGACCTGGGCCGCGGCGGGCGACGATTCGGCGACTCGCGCGCCGCGGATCGAGGGTGTCGCCGTGTCACCCGACGGCGACGAACTGGCCGAGGAGGTCACCCGCTTGACGGCGCAGACCCTCGCGCTCCTCGGGACACCAGAGGCGCCTTTCCACGTGCGCGTCGACTCCGCCCACGTCGGGCCCGGCTACGGGATCGTCACCGAGGGCGGCATCGAGGCGATCGGACTGTTCGCCCGCACCGAGGGAATCGTGCTCGACCCCGTCTACACAGGAAAGGCCGCCGCCGCGCTGATCGCCGGCATCCGTTCTGGCCGTTTCGATGCGGACACCGACGTGCTGTTCCTGCACACCGGCGGGGCGCCGGCGCTGTTCGCGCACGAGCGCACGCTGACCGCCGCGTTCGGCGGCTGACGCACCGCAGTGCGTGCTCACGGGCCGCGGTGGATGCCCGGATGTGCGCTCATCCCGCGTTCGCACGCGACACCGGGGCCGGGGCCACATAGCGTGAGAAGGTGTGCAGTCGGATTCGAACACCGCCGTCGTCGACGAAACGCTGGCGGTCGGCGGGCTCGATGAAACCGAGTTTGCGATACAGCGCGTGCGCACCCTTCATCTGCGGCCCACTGTTCATCACGACGCTAACTGCGCCACGCTCGCGCGCGACGTCGAAAGCGTGCTCGATCAACGCCTGCCCGATCCCGGTACCGCGCGCAGCGGGCGACACGGCGAGCAGCCGGAAGTACAGCTCATCGGGTTCGATCCACCCCGGCTCGTGCAACTCCGCGTGCCGGATCGAGATGACGCCAACGAGACGCCCATCGCGCTCCGCGACCCACGTCTGATACTCGGCGACGAGGCGTTCGGGATGCCGCAGATTCTCCCGGTACTCATCGGAAAGATCGTCATAGTCATGGGCATAGGCGTCGTGGGTCACCTCCCCTACCGCATCGAAGTCGATCTCGGTCGCTTTGCGGATCACCAGCTCTGTCATCGTCGTCATCCCTTACTCATCCGCGTGGCGCCGGCCTCCACCCGAGCGCCGGCCCGATCTCGCCGGCGAGCTGATCGAGAATCTGCTTCCAGTCGTCGAGTTCGAACTCGAACGGCAACTCGAAGAGGTAGTCATCCGCCGCCTGGAACGCGGCGTCGTTGCGGATGACGTCGACGATCTGGTCATTCGAACCCGTGATGTCCTGTGCGATCAGCGTGCGCCCCTGGAATACCCCCTGCGACCGCGGGGCGCGTGATCGCAGGTACTCGGCGTACTTCTCCCGTTGCGCCGCGGTCGCCCCCTCGGTGGGTGCGAACACCCGGGCGACCGACACCCGAGCATCCTCCCCCGCCGCATGCGCTCCGCGGAAAGCACGGATCTGCGCGAGCTGAGCCGCCGCGAAGTCCTGCTCGCCGTTCTCGTAGGAGTTGATGTTGCTCATCAGCCAGTGGAACCCGGCTCGCCCTGCCCACTCCGCCGACCGCAACGATCCCCCGCCGTACCAGAGCCGATCGCTGAGTCCCGGACTGTACGGCTCGACGCGCTCGCTGTCGAAGTCTCCGCCGAATCCCCCGTACTCGGGTCTAGCCCTCAGCGCCTCGCCCGCCAAGAACCCGCGCAGCCGCTCGATGCGACCGTAACCGTAGTCTTCGTGAGGCCAACCCGCGTCGTGCACCAGGCCGTTGAGGTGGTCATCGTATCGAGGCGGGTGCACGCTCAGCCCCGGCAGCAACCGTCCGCCGCTGAGCACATCGGCCGTGGCAAGGTCTTCGGCGAGACGGAACGGGTTCTCGAATCCCACCGGGATCACGGCGTTGCCCAGCCCGATCCGCTCGGTCTCTCGCGAGACGGCGCCGAAGAAGACGGCCGGCGCGGAAAGGCCGTGCTGCAGGTGTCGCGTGCGAACCCACCCGCTATCCAATCCCAGCCGTTCCGCATAGGTGAACAACTCAATGCCCTCCTCGTGTCCCTTGCGGGGGTCACGAGGATCGAACGGAACGAGGTGGATGAACCCGATGCTCTTGATCGGGCGAGTGTCAGTCATAACGCGAACAGTATCCACGCAGGATGCTCGAGGGCGAAGCTCGACGAACCAGTGATGTAAGACGACGCCGCGAACGGTCATACTCCGAAACGTCGCGGTAGCCGCCTGCGCCCCCGCCCTATCGTGAACGCATGATCTCCCGGGGCCTCCGCAGCGCCGGCCGCCTGCGCGCGCTGCACGCCCCCAGCCTCATCGATGACGACACCTCTCTGCCGGACGTGTTGTGGCGACACCGCGGCGGCACCTATTCGTCTACGGTCGGCCGCCTGCAACTCGACGATGGAACGACCGCACGCACTGACCTCATCAGGCTCTCGCCGAACGTCGACGCCTACTCGCTCGATCCGCACGGCCAGAGCCCTCGCCGGTTGGTGCCGTACCGGGTGCGGCCGTGGGCAGAGGCTCCCACGTCGATTCTGCGCCGCCAGGAAGCGGCCATCGTCTGGCTCCTCGCGAATTCGTACCCGACCATCGACACCGCCACGTTGAGCGCGCAGCTGCGCGCTTCGGGTCACGCAATCGGTGCCGGCGATATCTCGCTCCACGACGCGATCGCGGCGACGCAGGCTGCGTTGTGGACGGTCACGTCAGGCTTGCGCCCCCACCGGGGTGCCGCGGGGCCGATCGCGGAGCTCTCTCGCGCAGCCGCGAGCCGACTGTTGCGCGTCGGCCCTGGCGCACCGGCGGTCCTCCCCGTCGAGTTGCCCGCCGAGGCCGTCGTCCGGGGGTATCGAGTCGACCTGCGCGACGCCGACCTCTTCGGCGGCGACCTCCACGACATCCAGGTGCATCTGGAGCAGTCGGAGAACGGCGAGCGCTGGCTCCCCGTGCCGTCTTCGCGCGTGTTGGCGACCGAGGGTCGCCAACACGCGGACACCTGCCTACTGTTGCGCAAGGGGATCGGCGTCGGCGCGACCGTCGCCAGCGTGCGCGGCGGACGCCAGGTCGGCTATGCGCACTACCGCATCGTCGTCTCGAGCCGGCGAACGACGGCAGTGCGCATCGAGGGGATCGATCTCGACCTCGCCGACTCGCCGTTGCACGGCAACTCGCCCGCGGTGCTCGCGCTCTACGACCACCTCTGCGCCGGCGCTGCCGCCGCGGCACACGCCGAAGGTGTCATCCGCGGCCCGCGCACCGCGCTGGCCGGCCCATCGTCGCTGATCGGTCCGTACCACCTCGACCCCGGTGCCATCCAGTTCGCCCTGGTCTCGGCGGACGATCCCCGCATCGCGGTCGTCGACGCCGACGGGAGGGCCGTGGATGCCGTCGCCGGCGGCGAGGCATTCTGGCTCGACGTCGGCGCCGCCGCCGCTGCCGACACGGCATCCCTCGTCATCGACGTCGTCGCCGGCTGGCACCGGAGCGGCCGGGTGCTGCTGAGCGGATCGGAAGCGGACGGCACGGCCTGTACGCCGCTGGCGCTGGCAGTGCAGCGGCGCGCATCCCTGTCCCGCATCGCCGCGCCGATCACCTACCGCAGCGCGCGTCTGCCCGCGCCGGCCCGCCTCGCCGCCCTCTGACCCCTTCCCAGAAATCGGAGCACCACCATGGTTCAGCCGCAGACCGAGTCCCAGGCACTCGGAGACCTCGCCGCACGGCAACTCGCCAACGCGACAAAGACGGTGCCGCAACTGGCGAGCATCACGCCCCGGTTCCTGCTGCACCTGCTGTCATGGGTTCCCGTCGAGGCGGGCGTCTACCGCGTCAACCGGGTGCTGCACCCCGAGCGCGTCGAGATCCAGGTCGGCGAGGCCGGCGAAGACCCGGTGCCGCAGAGCTACATCGACTACGAAACCAACCCGCGCGAGTTAACGCTGCGCGCCATCTCGACCATCGTCGACATCCACACCCGCGTCTCCGACCTCTACTCCAGCCCGCACGACCAGATCACCCAACAGCTGCGGCTGACGATCGAGTCGATCAAGGAGCGCCAGGAGACCGAACTGCTCGTCAACCCCGAGTACGGCCTGCTGACGCAGGTCACGGCCGAGCAGACCCTCACCCCGCTGGGCCAGGCGCCGACCCCCGACGACCTCGACGCCCTCATCACGCGAGTGTGGAAGACCCCGAGCTTCTTCCTCGCCCACCCGCTCGCGATCGCGGCCTTCGGCCGTGAGGCCACGTTCCGCGGGGTGCCGCCGGCAACGGTGACGCTGTTCGGCACGCCGTTCATCACGTGGCGCGGCATCCCGATCATTCCCTCCGACAAGATTCCCGTCGAGAACGGCGAGACCAGCATCCTGCTGATCCGTACCGGCGAAGACAAGCAGGGCGTCGTCGGACTGTTCCAGCCGGGCCTGGTCGGCGAGCAGTCGCCCGGCCTCTCGGTGCGCTTCAACGGCATCAACAATCAGGCCATCGCGTCGTACCTCGTGACCCTGTACTCGTCGCTGGCCGTGCTCACCGACGACGCCGTGGCCGTGCTCACCGGCGTGCGTGTGGACCAGTTCCATGAGTACGAGTGAGCGGCTGGGCTTCGACCCGAGCGCCGAGTTGCCGCTGAGCGAGCACGCGCTGTCGCGGCTCGCCAGCCAGGTGTATGCCGAGGTCAGCGGGGTCGTCGCGAAGGCGAAGGAACGACGGGATGCCGGGGACCCGTCCCCCGCGCCGACGACGACCCCGTCGGCATCCGTCGTCGGCACCCCCGCGGTGTCGTCGATCGCGAGGGTCCCTGTCGCGCCTTCCATCGCCCCCTCGATCGCCGCGCCGTCCGCACCAGCTGGGCCGGCGGGCTCCGCGTGGCCCGGCCG
>NZ_JBASZT010000324.1:0-1582 GCF_049661145.1 Microbacterium sp. | reverse complement strand
GGGGTGGGGCGCGGGCCGTGTCGCGTGTCGCGGGGTGCGGGGCATGGGGTCCGGGGCGCGGCGCGGGGGCGTGTCGTGGGTCGTGGGGTCTGGTGTCGTGTCCGTGGTGTGCTCGGGTCCCGATCGCCGAGCCGCTACGTTTCGACCGAGCCGCTACGTTTCGCCCGGGCGTATCGTGTCGGCTGGGACGAAACATAGCGGCTCGCGGAAGTGGGCGGGGGAGGAGTGAGGGAGTGATCGTCGGAATCGGGGTCGACCTCGTCGACATCCCGCGATTCGAGCGGGCGCTCGCCCGCACGCCGCGACTGCTCGACCGCCTGTTCGCGGCGGGGGAGCGCGGACTCAAGCCGCATTCGCTCGCGGCGCGATACGCCGCGAAAGAGGCGCTGATCAAGGCGCTCGGCGGCTCCGACGGCGTGCATTGGACCGAGATCGAGGTGGCCTCGGAGTCCTCCGGCCGCCCCGTGTTCGCGCTGAGCGGTGAGACCGCCGCAACCGTCACCGGCCGCGGCATCGCCGCCGTACACCTCTCGCTCTCGCACGACGCCGGGCTCGCGGCCGCGTACGTCGTCGCGGAGGGCCGGGATGTCGGCGCCAGCGGTGTCGGGACACACCCCGGAGCGGATGCCGCCGGTGCGAGCACGGCGGGCGCCGGCACGGCGGGCGCGAATGGGCTCGGCGCGGATGCGGAACGCGCGGATGCGGAACCGGGTGCCACCGGGACCGGGGAGGCGGCATGAGCCGCATGCCACTCGGCATCCTGCGTGAGGCGGTCATCGATACGTCTGCGATCGCGGCCAATGTCCGGCAGCTGCGGCGGCTCACCGCATCCGAGGTGATCGCTGTCGTCAAGGCCGACGGCTACGGGCACGGAGCGGTCCGTTCGGCGCGCGCGGCGCTGGAGGGCGGTGCGGCGCGGCTCGGGGTCTCCGACATCGATGAGGCGCTCGCGCTGCGGCGCGCGGGCATCGACGCGCCGATTCTCGCGTGGCTGCACCCGCCGGGCGCGAACTTCGCGGCCGCCGCTGCCCACGGGATCGAGCTGGGCATCTCGAGTGTGGAGCAGTTGCAGGCGGCCGCGGCATCCGGGGACCGTCCCGTCGGTGTCCACCTCAAGCTCGAGACCGGACTCGGCCGCAACGGACTCGCGCCCGCCGACTATGCCGTCGCGTTCGCGGAGGCGGCCCGGCTGGAGCGGATCGGGCGGCTGCGCGTCATCGGGATCTTCAGCCACCTCTCCAACACGAGCGCCGCCGACGATCTCGCCGCGGTCGCGCGGTTCCGCGATGGCCTGGGGCTTGCGGCATCCCACGGTCTGGCCCCGCGCTTGCGGCACATCGCCGCGTCGCTCGCGGCCATCGACCTGCCGGAGGCGCGGTTCGGATGCGTGCGCCTCGGGATCTCGATCTACGGCCTCTCGCCGATCGCCGGCCGCACCTCGGCCGACCTCGGACTGCGCCCCGCGATGACGCTGCGCGGCGCGGTCGCGGCCGTGCGACGGGTGGGCGTCGGCCAGGGCGTCTCGTACGGATACCTGCACCGCACCACCACCGAGACCACCCTCGCGCTCGTGCCGCTCGGG
>NZ_JBASZT010000323.1:0-1997 GCF_049661145.1 Microbacterium sp. | reverse complement strand
CGGCGATCGCGGACGCACCGCCGGCCGCGACATCCCGCAGCGCCGACACGGTCTGCTCGATGAGGCCGAACAGCGCCTCCGCCGTCGCGCCCTGGTCGCGGATCACTTTGCGTCCGACGAGGTCGTTGGACTGGATCGCCGTCGTGCCCTCGTAGATCGGCATGATGCGGGCATCGCGGTAGTGCTGCGCGGCGCCGGTCTCCTCGACGAATCCCATGCCGCCGTGCACCTGGATGCCGTCGCTCGCGAGCGCCACGGCATCCTCCGTCGACCAGCCCTTGAGAATCGGCACGAAGAACTCCGCGAGCGCGAGATCCCCCGCTTCGGCCGACAGCGAGGCCACGTCGAACAGGTCCGCGACATAGACGCCGAGCGCGCGCATCGCGAAGACGTCGCTGCGCATCGACAGCAGCAGCCGGCGTACGTCGGGGTGCTCGGCGATCGGGGCCGCGCCCTCACGCCCGAGCACTCGTCCTTGTATGCGCTCCCCGGCATATACCGCAGCCTGCTGCCATGCGCGGTCCGCGATGCCCGTCGCCTGGAACCCCATGCCCATGCGCGCCGAGTTCATCATGACGAACATGCCGGCCAGTCCCCCGCCGACCTCGCCCACGAGGTAGCCGGTCGCGTCCTCGTACGAAAGCACGCACGTCGGCGAGCCGTGGATGCCGAGCTTGTGCTCGAGCGCCACCGTCGTGACGGCATTGCGCTCGCCCAGCGACCCGTCCGCGTTCACGAGCCGCTTCGGGGCGACGAACAGCGACAGCCCCCGCGCGCCCTCCGGCGCGCCCGGCGTGCGCGCGAGCACGAGGTGGACGATGTTCTCGGCGATGTCGTGATCGCCCCACGTGATGAAGATCTTCTGGCCGCGAATCCCCCACGTGCCGTCCTCGCGCGGCGTCGCGATCGTGCGGATCGCGCCGAGGTCGCTCCCGGCATCCGGCTCGGTGAGGTTCATCGTGCCGGTCCACTCCCCGGACACGAGCTTGCTGAGGTAGGTCTCGCGCAGGGCGTCGGATGCTGCGGCGTCCAGCGCGTGGATCTGTCCCGCCGTGAGCAGCCAGCACAGGGCGAACGCCGCGTTGGAACCGTTCCAGATGTCGCCGAGCCCCGCCCGCACGGCACCCGGCAGGCCGTCGCCTCCGGCCGACACGGGCGCCTCGGCGCTCACCCAGCCCGCCTCGACGAACGCGTGGTACGCCTCCGCGAACCCCGCCGGCAGGTGCACCTGACCGTCGACCAGCCGGGCGCCCTCGCGGTCGCCCGTCTCCAGCAACGGCGCGAGGACGGATGCCGCGAACTCCCCTGCCCCGGCGATGACGTCGACCCCGTCGTCGGCCGTGAGCTCGCCGCCGGTGGCGCGGGCGACGATGTCGAGGCCGAAGGCCTCGCCGAACAGGAATGCGTAGTCCGCGACGGGCGGTTGGTACTCGGTGGCCATGAGTCCTCCTCGGCTGACACTCCGAGTCATTCTAGCTGACACTCAGTATCAGCGCATCCCCTCGGCGAGACCCGCGCACCGCAGGATGCCGAGGAGATGGACGATGCTGAGGAGCAGGACCCGGCATCCCGTCCTCAGAATCCTGCACTCTCCGCTGGAACCTCCGCGAGGATGGTGCCGTGTACGAGATTCCCGCTCCCATGCTCGCGAAGTCCGTCCCGGCCGTGCCCGATCCGGCGAAGACGCCCGGCGGACTGTCGTTCGAGCCCAAGTGGGACGGCTTCCGCGCCCTGATCGCGTGGGACGGGACCGACGTCGAGATCGGCTCCCGCGGGGCGAAGCCCCTCACCCGCTACTTCCCCGAACTCGTCGCCGCATGCGCCGCGCTGCTGCCGGGGCCCTGCCTCGTCGACGGCGAGATCGTCGTCGCGGCCGGCGATCCGGCGCGACTGCAGTGGGAGCTCCTCTCCCAGCGGATCCACCCCGCCGCCTCACGCGTGGCGCTGCTGAGCGAGACCACGCCGGCGATGTTCATCGCGTTCGACCTGCTCGCGCG
>NZ_JBASZT010000322.1:0-1624 GCF_049661145.1 Microbacterium sp. | reverse complement strand
GAGTCTCACGACGTGGGTGCAGCGCCATCGCGTCGGCGCGGACGGCGCCGCACTCGAGGCGCTGGTCGCTCTGCTGCGTGAGCGCGGCTACGTCAGCCACGGGCTCACACGAGGCGCCGTGGCCCCGCAGTGGGCGCAGGACATGGCGGGCTACACCTTTCAGCCGAGCGCATCGGGGCACTCGCTTGCCCGGATCGGCGCGCTCTTCTCGCGCCTGCTGGAGCGCGAGACGGATCCGCGTGCCGAGGAGTCGGGCAACTATGTCGCCGCGGTCGGAGACGACGAGCAGTTCGCGGTGGCCGTCGCGCTCATCGCGGGTGAACTCGGCTTTCCTGCGCGCGTCGTGCTGGGCGCGCGTCTCGCCTCCGCCGACCCGACTCTGCCGACATGCGAGAGCGGCGTCTGCCGTGCTCAGGATCTGGCAGCGTGGACCGAGGTCCAGGACGCGGCCGGCCGCTGGGTGCCGATCGACGTGACTCCGCAGCACGAGATCTCGCCCAGCCTGGAGATCGCCGAGCAGCGCGACCCCGAGAACGTCACGGAGGTCCGCCCCGAGTCCGTCGACGAGGTGCTCCCGCCGGATCCCGTGCAGGAGGACTCCGGCGCCGACGCCGACCCGTCAGCGCCCGGCATCGACCTGGCGTGGCTGCTGCCGGCACTGCGCGTCAGCGGCATCGCGCTGGGAATCGCACTGCTCGCCTTCGGCCCGTTCCTGGCCATCGCGGCAGCCAAGGTGCTGCGTCGCCGCGAGCGCCGTGACGCAGGCAGCCCGCAGGCGCGCATCGCGGGCGGCTGGGACGAGTTCGTGGACGCGGCCGTCGATGCGGGGCGGGGTGCGCCCCGCGCGCTGACCCGCACAGAGGTCGCGGAGCACTACGGCACGGAGCCGGGGATGCTGCTGGCAGAGCACGCCGATCGCGCGGTCTTCTCGGGCCTCACCGCGACCTCCGACGACGCGGCGGAGTTCTGGCGCATCGTCGACGCCGAGCGCCGCCGCCTCGCCGGCGAGCACGGCTGGTGGCGCCGGATCCTCGCGACCGTATCGTTGAGATCGTTCGTCCGCCACGTCGCGCCCCCGACCACTCGCCGGGAGCACACCGCCGAAAGGGAGAAGCGCCGCACCTCTCAGCGCGCGCACACATCGCCATGACCGATCTCGATTCGTGGAACGCCGTCGCCGTCGTGACGACGTCGCTGCTGGTTGCGCTGCTCGTCTATGTCTGGACCGCCATCGCGCTCTCAGCCGTCTTCCGCAAGTGCGGCGAGCAGGCCTGGAAGGCCTGGGTGCCGATCCTCAACTTCGTCGTGCTCCTGCGTCTGGGCGGACTGTCGGGCTGGCTCGTCGTGCTGTTCGTCATCCCGCTCGCCGGCTGGATCGCGCTCATCCTGGCGGTGCACCGGGTGAACAGGGCGTTCGGCTACGGCGGCGGGATGACGGTCCTCGCGTGGTTCCTGCTGCCGGTGTGGGCGACCGTCGTGGGGTTCGGCCCCGAGCGCTGGGTCGGTCGTGAGCTCCAGGGCCGGACCGGTCCCGTCCGCGCCTCGCTCCCGGAGCCGCGTGACCGAGGCGACGTCGAGCCCGCCGCGGCCGTCACGGCTTACGCCCCCGTCGCGTCCCCGCCCC
>NZ_JBASZT010000321.1:0-1878 GCF_049661145.1 Microbacterium sp. | reverse complement strand
GCGCGCGCACAGACCGCGTCCCCGCCGTGCCGCCTGGCTGCTCGGGCCCGCGCTGGTCGCCGGTGTCGCCTACCTCGACCCCGGCAACGTCGCGAGCAACATGACCGCCGGCGCCCGCTTCGGCTATCTGCTGGTCTGGGTCGTCGTGCTCGGCAACGTCATGGCCTGGCTGATCCAGTACCTGTCGGCCAAGCTCGGCATCATCACCGGCCAGAGCCTCGCCGAGACTCTAGGCAAACGCATCGGCAACAACGGCGCCCGCCGCGCCTACTGGCTGCAGGCCGAGCTCGTCGCGATGGCCACCGACATCGCCGAGGTCATCGGCGGTGCCGTCGCGCTGTGGCTGCTGTTCGGCGTCCCACTGCCGATCAGCGGGCTCATCACGGGCGCCGTCTCGATCGGGATGCTGCTGTTCCAGCAGCGCCGCGGCGCCCGCAGCTTCGAGTTCGTCGTCATCGGTCTGCTCGCCGTCATCGCGCTCGGCTTCACCTACGGCGTGTTCGTCGCCCCGCCGGATGCCGCGGGCATCGCCGCGGGCCTCGTTCCACGGTTCGAGGGCTCCGAGTCGGTGCTGCTGGCGGCATCCATCCTCGGGGCGACGATCATGCCCCACGCGATCTACGCCCACTCGGCGCTCGCGCGCGATCGCTTCACGAGCCCGACCTCTCACGCCGCCGACCGCAGCGCCGGCACCCGCAGGCTCCTGCGCGCAACGCGCTGGGACGTCACGATCGCGCTCGCGATCGCAGGCACTGTGAACCTCTGCATCCTGCTGCTCGCGGCAGCGAACCTCGCGGGCGTCGCGGGCACCGACACCCTCGAGGGCGCCCATGCCGCGCTCGACACCGGGCTCGGCGGCGCGGTCGCGACGCTGTTCGCGGTGGGCCTGCTGGCAAGCGGGCTGGCCAGCACCGCCGTGGGCGCCTACGCCGGCGCCGAGATCATGCAGGGCCTCCTCCGCGTGCGCATCCCCCTGATCGTGCAGCGCCTCATCACCCTCATCCCAGCCCTCGTGCTGCTGACGGCCGGTGTCGACCCCACCTGGGCGCTCATCCTGAGCCAGGTCGTGCTGAGCTTCGGCATCCCGTTCGCCCTCATCCCACTCGTCGTCCTCACGGCGCGCCGTGCCGTGCTCGGCGTGCACCGCAACCGCTGGTGGACGACCACCGCTGGCGTCGTCGCGTCGGTGTTCCTCGTCGGTCTGAACGGCGTGCTGCTGTGGCTCGTGCTGTCGGGAGCGTGACCGCGGCCATTACCCTGAGGACCGTGCCCGCGAACTCCGTCGCGATCGACGACTACCTGAAGACGATCTACCACCACACCGAGTGGCAGCCCGCCCCCATCACGCCGTCGCAGCTGGCCGCGGAGCTTTCCCTTGCCGCGTCGACGGTGACCGAGATGGTCCAGAAGCTCGCGGCGCAGGGGCTCGTGTCGCACCGGCCCTACGGCCCGGTGTCGTTGACGGATGCCGGGGCGGTGCGCGCGGCATCCATCATCCGCCGGCATCGGCTCATCGAGACATGGCTCGTGCGCGAGTTCGGATACGCGTGGGACGAGGTGCACGACGAGGCGGAGGTGCTCGAGCACACGATCAGCGACCGGCTGCTCGCCGGCATCGATGACCGGCTGGGGCACCCGCGCTTCGACCCGCACGGCGACGCGATCCCGGATGCCGACGGCGCCGTCCACCGCGTCCCGTTCGTGCTCCTGGCGACAGCGCACCTCGGACACGTGGGGCGCGTGCTGCGCGTGAGCGATCGCGATCCCGGTCTGCTGCGCGCGCTCAGCGCTCACGGCATCGACGTCGGGCATACCCTCGTCGTCACCGGTCGCGACGCCGTCCGGGTCGACGGCGGCGCGACCGTCGAACTGCCCCCC
>NZ_JBASZT010000320.1:0-3895 GCF_049661145.1 Microbacterium sp. | reverse complement strand
GTTTCGGCGGCCATAGCGTGAGGGAAACGCCCGGTTACATTCCGAACCCGGAAGCTAAGCCTCACAGCGCCGATGGTACTGCAGGGGGGACCCTGTGGGAGAGTAGGACACCGCCGGACTTCTTTCGTGAAATGGCCACCCAGTGCTGGGTGGCCATTTCTCGTTAACACGCGCGTGAGAGGAACGAGTCGTGGCAGAACAACGCCGGCCGCGCAGCGGCGAGAAGAAGCCCTATCCGCAGCGCGGGGGCAAGCCGACAGCTCACTCCGACCGCGGGGGTGACAGGAAGCCGTATCGCAAGCGCGAGGGCGATCGCACGGGGAGCCGCCCGCCTCAAGACTCCGCCCGCCGCTCCGGTCCGCCCGCCCCGGCACTTCCCGACGACGTCACGCCACAGGATCTGCCGGGCCCGGCACGCAACGAGCTGAAGACGCTGAGCAAGGAGAACGCTGAGCAGGTAGCTCGTCACCTCGCGATGGCGGCGCGCCTCATCGACGACGATCCGCCGTTGGCGCACCAGCACGCGCTGGCCGCTTCGCGCAGTGCCGGCCGTATCGCGATCGTGCGCGAGACCGTCGCGATCACGGCATACGCACTGGGTGACTTCGCCCTGGCCGTACGCGAACTGCGCACGTACCGCCGGATCTCTGGTCGCGACGATCAGATCGCGATGCTCGTCGACAGTGAACGCGGCGTCGGCCGCCCGGATCGAGCGCTTGAGGTCGGGCGTGCAGTGGACCGCGCGAGCCTTCCCACTGAGGTGCGCGTCGAGCTCGCGATCGCCATGTCGGGCGCCCGCCTGGACCTCGGCGAGACCGAGCGGGCGCTGCAGGAGCTCGATATTCCGGAACTCGATCCGGACCGTGCGTTCAGCTGGAGCCCGGGTCTGTTCGCGGCGCGCGCTGCGGTACTCGATGAGTTGGGACGCGATGGCGAGGCTGCGCAGTGGCAGCGGCGCGCGGAGGTCGCCGCCGAGGCGCTGGGCGCGCAGGACGTCGACCACGAGGTGGTCGTGATCGAAGAGATCGAAGAGGTCCCGCTGCCGGACGTGGATGCGCCGGCGCAGGATGCCGAGGGGAAAGCGGACTGATGGCGTTGTTCTCCCGTGGGTCACGAACGCCGCTCGACGGCGTGGACGCGGTCCTCTCCGACCTCGACGGGGTCGTCTACGCCGGCCCAGGCGCGCTGCCGTACGCGATCGAAAGCCTGAACGCCGCTGGGCGGACCCGCCGGCTCGGCTACATCACCAACAACGCCTCCCGCCGCGATGCCGTCGTTGCGGAGCATCTTCGCGAGCTCGGCCTGTCGGCGACGCGTCCGGAAGACGTCGTCACGAGTCCGCAGGCGGCGATGCGGCTGCTGCGTGATCGCGTGGCACCCGGCGCGACGGTCCTCGTCGTCGGGGGCGACGGCCTGGTCTTCGAGCTCGAAAAGGCCGGCTTCGTCGTGACCCGCAGCGCCGATGACGCCCCGGCGGCTGTTGTACAGGGATTCACACCCGACATCGGCTGGAAGCACCTCGCCGAGGCCTCTTACGCGTTGGCGACGCCGGAAGACGAGGGCGGCATCCCGTGGATCGCCACCAACACCGACTGGACGATCCCGCAGGCCCGGGGCATCGCACCCGGGAACGGCACTCTCGTCTCGGCGGTGCACACGGCGGTCGGCCGGCTCGCTGTCGTCGCGGGCAAACCCGAGCGGCCGATCTTCGATGAGGCCGTCGCGCGGTTCGACGCACGGCATCCGCTGTTCATCGGCGACCGGCTCGACACCGACATCGCCGGCGCACAGACCGCGGGGATCGAATCGGCGCTGGTGCTCACCGGCATCGATCGGCCCAAGCACGTCCTCGCCGCCCCGCCGACCTCGCGGCCCACCTACATCCTGAGCGACCTGCGTGAACTGCACGAGCAGTACCCGAGAACGGTCGTGCGTGGAGACGTGACGAGCGTGCGCGATGCCGCGGTGCAGCTCGACGGCGCGGACATTCGTGTCATTGCGGCGGGCAGCCGACCGATCGATCTGCTCAGGGCGGGAGCCGCGGCCATCTGGGCCAGCGGCCGGGCGATCTTCGGGTTCCGGGTCCCTGAGGTGCTGTACGCCGACCCCTTCCACCGGCCCTGAAGCGGGCGATGGCACTGTCCCGCCGCTTCCCGGCGACGATCGCGGAAATCGTCGAGCACGAGATCGTGATCAAGCGATCGCGGTTCCTGACGACCGTGACCCCCGTCGCGTCTCCCGAAGAGGCGGATGCCGTCGTCGCGGCGATCCGCAAGCGGACGTGGGATGCCGGTCACCATTGCACTGCGATGATCACGGGACTCCTCGGCGATCACGCCCGATCGTCCGACGACGGCGAGCCCGCGGGGACGGCCGGCGCACCCATGCTCGACGTGCTTCGCCGCCGCGGGCTGACCGACGTCGTCGCCGTGGTCGCACGGTATTTCGGCGGGGTCAAGCTCGGTGCCGGCGGGCTCGTGCGTGCCTACTCCTCGGCCGTGTCCGAGACGCTCGACAGTGCCGCTCTCGTGCGTCGTGAAGCATTGCGGCGCGTCACGATCGAGGTATCGCACGCCGATGCCGGAAGATGCGAGAACCTGCTGCGCGAGCGCGCGGCCGGGTTCGGCGCAACCCTTGGCCCGACGGCGTACGGGGCCGTTGTCACGCTGGAACTCTGGGTGCCCGATGCCGAACTCGCACGCGTCGCCGATGAGCTCGCCGCGGCATCGGCCGGCCGCATCCATCCGATCGCCGGCGAGGAGCGCATCGTCGACGTGCCGCTATAGCTGCTCGCGTGTGCCGAACGCGGGCCGTAGCCTGGGGTGATGGAGAATGCGACCAGCGACGATCTCGTCTCGCGGCTGGATGTCATCGAGGCGCAACCCCTCAGTACGCGGGCAGCGGCCTACGAGTCGCTGCACGATGAGCTCGCCCGTCGCCTCGAGGCGGGTGCCGGCGTGCCGCCGCACGCATGACCGGGCGCCTCGACGCCGCTATCGCCGCGCGCGGTCTGGCGCGCTCCCGCACGCACGCCGCGACTCTCATCGCGGATGGACTGGTCATCGTCGACGGGCGCCCCGTCTTGAAGGCTTCGGCACGGGTCGCCGACGATGCTGTCATCATGGTTACGGCATCGGACCACTATGTCAGCCGTGCCGCGCACAAGCTCATCGCCGCCCTCGACCGCTTCGCGGTGCCGGTCGCGAACCGCTGCGCACTCGACCTGGGTGCTTCCACCGGCGGGTTCACACAGGTGCTCCGGGAGCGCGGCGCCGATCCCGTCGTCGCCGTCGATGTCGGGCACGGGCAGCTCTCGCCGGTGGTCGCCGCAGATCCGGGCGTCATCGCCGTGGAGGGCTGCAACGTCCGGTACCTGACGCCCGCGTCGCTGGCCGCGGCGAGCGGCGAGTCTGCCGCGCCGCAAGTGATCACAGGCGACCTCTCGTTCATCTCGCTGACGCTCGTGCTGCCGGCGATCGCGGAGGTCGCGGCATCCGATGCGGACATCGTGCTACTCGTGAAGCCGCAGTTCGAGGTCGGGCGCACGGGTGTGCGCGAAGGTCTCGTGACGGATGCGGCGGCGCGCGCCGACGCTGTCGCGGGTGTCTTGTGGGCGGCGTGGGACGCCGGCCTCGGCACCTTCGGCACGATGTCGTCGCCGATCGCGGGAACCCACGGCAACCGGGAGTTCCTGGTGCACCTGCGGCGAGTGGCGCCGGGCGGCACCGTCGGCAATCCGACAGAATATCTGCAGGCTGTCAACCGACTGGCGGGAGAGGCATGACGGATCAGGCGACCGCGCCGACTCGGGACATCCTCGTCGTCGCGCACGCGCAGCGCCCCGATACGGTCGCCGCCGCCGCACGTGTCGTCGCGGCGCTGCGGGCCGCCGGAG
>NZ_JBASZT010000319.1:0-4319 GCF_049661145.1 Microbacterium sp. | reverse complement strand
GCGTCCAGATACGCGGACACCGCATCCGGCCCACCCCACAACTCCTCCAACGGATCAACATCCGCCGAGGAGAGACGTGCCCGGAACCGGTTCATACCCCCCACGATAAGCAGGACCTCCGACATTCAAGCCCGCCAACAATCGGCCACGCCACTTGCGCGGTCGAAAATTGCTCGCGCTGCGCACTCTTCGGCAGCGCGAGCCACAAACGGCAGCGCGTACTCGCTGCGGGTTGGCGCTGGACAGCCAACCCGTCACGTAGCCGCCGAGAGCCACCAGACAACAGGAGACTCGTCGAGGCCCTCGGGCGGTGACGCATGCAGGGCGACGAGCGCGCGTCGCAGACGCTCGAGGCCCGGCCGCGTACGTGGGAATCGCGCGTGGTGGCAGAAGACGACGCCGACATGATGCGGCACGCGCGTCATCGCCGCAGAGAACGTGGAGACGTCCTCGGTCACCACGACGCGAGACTCCTCGGCGGCCTGTGCGAGCACGCGGTCGTCAGCGGCCCCACGCAGTCCGGGGCGATGGGACACCAACGCCACGGCGTCGATACCGTCGGCCGTGAGTTCTTCCGCGAGCCAGCCCGGATAGTGCTCATCGAGAAGGAAGTGCAGGCTAGACGGCATCCAGCGCCCTGCGACGTTCCCACGCTGCGAGCGCCTCGTCTTGCGCCGCGTGCTCGCGCGCGATCTCCTCGTCGATCTCGGCGCGATTGTCCGCCCAATAGCCGAGCGCGGCCTCGACCTCCGCAACCTCGACGCCGGTCGCAAACGCCACTTCCTCCGTCGTGCGCGTTTTCACGTCGTGCTGCAGCCACGCCTCTGCGAACTGCCACACCTGCGGCCCCGACGGCGTGGCGGCACGTCGTTCGCCGGTGGTGGTGGAGACGAAGTGAATGCCGGGATGCTGCTGCATCTTGATCCACTCGCGCACGGCTCCGACAACCACGCTCGACTTCTTTGCGCCGGTACGGCTGACGAACTCGGTCAGCGCGCGATCCACGTCGTCCGGGAAGCGCACGTTCGTTGGGGCTACCATGCACTACAGTGTAGCAATCGCGCCGTGACACGATCTCGCGCACGGCTCGTACGAGCACAACCGGTCAGGCGTCCCCGCGCCAGCGACGCTCGAACGGCAGCCGCCAACCGTGCGGCGCGACGAGTTGGTGGATGGCATTGGGTCCCCAGGTCCCCGGCGGATACGGCTTCACGGCCGGGGGATTCTCCAGCAGGGGCGCTGAGCGCTCCCAGAGCGACTCGATGCCCTCCGCGGTCGTGAAGAGCGTGTGGTCGCCGCGCATCGCGTCCAGGATGAGGCGCTCGTAGGCCTCCAGCACGTCCTTCGCGTGACTGGACTCGCTCGCCGAGAACTGCATCGAGAGCTTGTCGAGCCGCATCCCCGGTCCAGGACGCTTGCCGTAGAAGGACAGCGACACCTTCGACTCGTCCGCGAGGTCGAAGGTGAGGTGATCGGGCCCCTGCGCCCCGATGCCCGACCCCGACGGGAACATCGATTTCGGCGCCTCCTTGAAGGCGACCGAGATGATGCGCATGCCTTCCGACATCCGCTTGCCGGTGCGCAGATAGAAGGGCACGCCCGCCCACCGCCAGTTGTCGATACGCGCGCGCAGCGCGATGAACGTCTCGGTATCGGAGTCGGGGTGGACGCCGGGTTCGTTGCGATAGCCGGTGTATTGGCCTCGCACGACGTCCTCGGGCAGCACCGGCTCCAGCGAGCGGAAGACCTTGTTCTTCTCCTCCGAGATGGACGCCGGCTCGAGCGCCGTCGGCGGTTCCATGGCGACGAATGCCATGACCTGGAACAGGTGGGTCACCACCATGTCCTTGTAGGCACCCGTCGGCTCGTAGAACGCGGCACGTGCGTCGAGTCCGAGCGCCTCGGGCACATCGATCTGGATGTGGTCGATGAAGTTGCGGTTCCAGATCGGCTCGAACAGCCCGTTCGCGAACCGGAAGGCCAGGATGTTCTGCGCCGCCTCCTTGCCGAGGAAGTGGTCGATGCGGAAGATCTGCGATTCCTGGAACGTCCGGTGGATCTCCGCGTTGAGCGAGACGGCGCTGTCGAGATCCTCGCCGAACGGCTTCTCCATGATCACCCGCGACCGCTTGACGAGGCCCGACTCTCGCAGCGACTCGATGACGGCGGTCGCCGCCTGCGGCGGAACGCTGAGGTAGTGCAGCACCCGCGCCCTCTCCCCCAGTTCCTGCTTCACTTCGGCGACCTTCGCCGCGAGGGCCTCGGGACCGGCCGACTGGGGAACGTAGGACAGCATCGGCGCGAAGCGCTGCCACTGCTCGTCGGTCAGCTTGCGCGCGCCGACGGCATCCACCGACTCCCGCGCGAACGTGCGGAACTCGTCGTCGGTGAGGTCATCGAGCGACGTGCCGACCACCCGGATGCCGGCGGTCAGCCCCGAGACGGCGAGGAACCCCAGCCCGCACAACAGCTTGCGGCGCGAAAGGTCCCCCGTCGCACCGACGAGCACGACGACGTGCGGGCCGGCTTCGGGAGCGTCGCGGCGCCCGTGCGCACCGCGACTCGGATAGGCGATCGTCTGGGCCGCGCGGGCGCCATCGGGGGACTCGTTCTCGTCAGTCATGCCCCCATCGTGGGTCGCGCATGTTTCCGGCAGAAACCGAGCCTGCGCCGACAGTGAAAAATCCCGGCCAACGGCGTCGGAACAGGTCAGCCGCGCGCGGGTGACCCACCACCCGCTCGCCGAGTTTGATCGCGCCGAATGTCTGCGGTGACGAAACGAGGGTTGACCCCGAGCCTCGCGCGCGCACCTGTGGACAACTTCGGCGAGTGTCGGAGGTTTGTTCTATCGTGTGGGGTATGGAAAACGGACTGCTGGTGGGGATCGGGGAAGCGCTCGAGGCGCTGACCGCGGTCGGCGGCGACCGCGGTCCCGGGACGCTGGATCCCGGGGAACTGGTCGCGGTGAACGAGGCGTTCGGAGTCTTGAAGCGACGAGTCGATGCGGCGTTCGCTCCGGTCGCGGCCGAGATCGCGCGGCAGTCGCGCACCGAGCTGGGGAAAGACTCCCTCGCCAAGCGTCACGGGTTCCGCTCCCCGGTCGCCCTGATCCAGGCGGCCACGGGATCGACCGTGGGTGAGGCGGTCAAGCTGGTGCAGGTCGGCGAAGCGACCGCGCCCCGCATGGCCCTCACCGGTGAGCCCCTCCCTGCCACGCATCGCCACGTCGCAGACGCCGTCGCGTCAGGGCGGCTCAGCATCGCGTCCGCCTCCGCGATCGTCACCGTCCTGGACCGCGTCGCGATGCGCGTGGATGCCGGGCGCCTCGACACGGCAGAACGGGAACTGTGCCGGCTGGCACCGGGGATGCGGGCCGATGAACTGTCCCGGCTGCTCGCCCGCGCCGAAGCCCACCTCGATCCGGACGGGGTGGAGCCGCGGCACGAGCAGCGCCGCGCCGAGCGATCGCTGCTGTTCCAAGAGCGCGACGGAATGATCCATCTCAACGGGGTGTTCGATGTGGAGACCGGCGCCCCGATCAAGACCGCCGTCGAGGGGATCGTCACCCAGATCCTCCGCGACAACGAGCACGCCGACGACGCCACGCGCGATCAGCGCTCCACGCGGCAGCTTCAGGCCGACGCCCTCCACGACCTGTGCACCCACGCGATCGGGTGCACCACCGTGCCCACCGGACCCACCACCACCGTTGTCGTCAGAATGGGTCTGCAGGAACTGGAGACCGGGACCGGCACCGCTACGATCGACGGGCTCGACACCCCCCTCCCGGCCACCGCCATGCGCCGCGCAGCGGCCGAGCTGCAGTTCATCCCCTGCGTCCTCGGCGGCGACAACGAGATCCTCGACTGGGGACGCGCCCGCCGGCTCTACACCCCGGCACAGAAACTCGCCCTCGCCGAACGCGACGGCGGCTGCGCGATGTGCGGCGCCCCGCCCGCCTTCACCCACGGCCACCACATCCGATGGTGGAACCGCGATGCCGGGCCGACGGATCTCGACAACGGATGCCTCCTCTGCACCGGATGCCACCACCGCATCCACAACGACGGATGGGACATCCGCGTCGAAGGCACCGGCATCACCGCAAACGTCTGGTTCATCCCGCCACCTTGGATCGACGCCGACCGAACACCACGCCTCGGCGGCAACCGCCGCTACACCCTCACCGCCTGACGGGCGGTGCGAACGGCGCCCCGCACCAACGTGGACCGACGTGGGCTGACGTGGGACGTCCCCCACCGTGCGGCGACTCAGCCGCGCGCGGGCGAGAGCAGCGCGACCGGGTAGCGGTCGAGCAG
>NZ_JBASZT010000318.1:0-2777 GCF_049661145.1 Microbacterium sp. | reverse complement strand
GGCCGCGACGGACCGCATCCGGTTCGTTCGCCGCACCCGAGGCCCGGGCCCGCGTCGCGCGCGCCTCGCGCGTACTCGTCGAGGGCCGGCACGACGCCGAACTGGTCGAGAAGGTGTGGGGTGACGACTTGCGCGCCGAGGGCGTCGTCGTGGAATACCTGCGGGGTGTGGACCTGCTCGAGTCGGTGCTGCGCGACGAACCGCCCGGGCCCGATCGCCGCTACGGCGTGCTCGTGGATCACCTCGTGCCGGGCTCGAAGGAGTCGCGCATCGCGCAGGCCGTCGAGCGCGGACCGCACGGGCCCCATGTGCGGATCGTCGGCCATCCCCACATCGATGTGTGGCAGTGCGTGCTGCCGCGCGCCCTCGGCATCCCTTCGTGGCCCGACGTGCCCCGCGGCATCGAGTGGAAGGTCGGCGTGAGCCGCGCGCTCGGTTGGCCCGCCCGCGACCAGGCCGACCTCGCCCACACGTGGCAGCGCATCCTCGGGTCGGTGCGCAGCTACCGCGACCTCGACCCCGCCCTCCTCGGCCGTGTCGAAGAGCTGATCGACTTCGTCACCGCCTGAACCGCGGTCGCGCTGTGCACCCCGCGGCGGACTCGCCGGCGTCCGCGCGCCGAAACTCCACCAATCCGAGCGCGCTCGCGGCGTTCTTGGCCTCTGAAGTGGTCTTGGACACCAATCCTGTGGAGTTTGCGCCGCGAAGGCCCGGGACCGCGCGGGTAACCTGGGCGGATGCCGCTGCCCGCCGACGCTGACCCGGCCGACCCCGAACCGCGCCGGTTTCGCGACAGCTCTTCAGTGGCGCTACCGCGTCCTGGCGGTGGAGAGACCCCGCAAGGGTCGGGCGTCTTTCGGGCTAGACCGGTCTCGTTCGTCCGCCGCAGTGGCCGGATGAGCGACGGGCAGGAGCGAGCCTGGGCTGAACTCTCGCCGCGCTACCTGCTCGAAGTGCAGCGGGATGCCGCGGCCACGAGCATCCTGCCCGGGTCCGGGATCGACCCGGGGTCCGTGTACGGCCGCGCCGCTCCGCTCGTCGTCGAGATCGGCTCGGGACAGGGGCACGCGATCGTCGCCGCGGCCGCGGCGAACCCCGGCACCGACTTTCTCGCGGTCGAGGTGTTCCGGGCTGGGCTCGCGCGCACGATGCTCGATGCCGACCGGGCCGGCCTGAGAAATCTGAGGCTGGTCGAGGCGAACGCGCCCGAAGTGCTCGAGCATCTGCTGCCGGAGGCGTCCGTCGACGAAGTGTGGGTGTTCTTCCCCGACCCGTGGCACAAGGCGAAGCACCATAAGCGCCGGCTCGTTCAAGAGGCCTTCTCACCGCTGGTCGCGCGGGCGCTCCGCGACGGCGGCGTGCTGCGGCTCGCGACCGACTGGGAGGATTACGCCCTCCAGATGCGCGCCGTGATGGCGGATGCCGTGGAGTTCGATCCCGAGTTCGACACCGCCACGGCCACCACCGGCGACACGGCGGGCTGGGCGCCGCGTTTCGAGGGCCGGGTCATGACGGCGTTCGAGCGGAAGGGCATCGCGAAGGGGCGCGAGATCCGTGACCTCGTCTATCGGCGCCGCGACCGCGCATGAAACCGCTGCCCACGAAGCCGCTCCCGGAACCCCGGCCGTTCGTCGCGGTGAGCACCGTGCCGGCGCTGCTCGTCTGCCTGGCCGCTCCCGCCTTCTTCGTGCTGCTGACGCCGTGGCTCGGCTGGCTGTTGCTGGCGGCCGGTCTCGTGTCGGCGTGGCTGGTCGAGCGGGGGCGGGTGACGGCATCCGCTCCTTCACTCACGCGGGACCTGTCGCTCATCGCGGTCGGGATGCTGATCGTCAGCGCGATCTCTCTCGAGGCGAAGCTCGACGATCTGTCGATGCTGCGGTTCACGCTCGCGCTCGGCGGTGCCGTCGTCGTGCCGTACGCGGTGTCGCGGTGGGTGTACCGCGACCGGGCGATCGCGTTTCCCTGGCGTGGTACTCGCGGCGGCAAGAGATGGCGCGGTTGGCAATGGGGATGGCTTGCGGCGGTGCTCGGACTCGGCTGGCTGATCCTGCCGTTCTACTTCATCTCGTCGGGGGTCTACCGCAACTGGCCGCAGGTCGACTCGCCGGAGCTCATCGCGCGCCTGTTCGTCGGGGTCGGCGCCGTCGGCATCTGGGATGAGCTCTTCTTCATCTGCACGGTGTTCGCGCTGTTGCGTCGGCACTTCGCAGATGTCGCGGCGAACGTGCTGCAGGTGGTCGTGTTCGTCTCGTTCCTGTGGGAGCTCGGCTACCGGGCATGGGGTCCGGTGCTGACGATCCCGTTCGCACTGCTGCAGGCGGTCATCTTCTTGAAGACGAGGTCGCTGGGCTACGTCGTGACGGTCCACTTGCTGTTCGACGCCGTGGTCTTCGCGGTGCTCGTGCACGCCCACAATCCGGGGCTGCTCGACGGGGTCTTCCTCGTCTCGCCGTGACGGCGGCATGCACCTACTCTCACCTTCAACATGACGGTCATGTTAATTCTGCGTAAACTCTTGACGTCGCACCGGGGATGAGTATGTTGGGTCTTGCGAAGGACAACGGAGACAGAGGGACTCGAAAGAGAACCGGAAACGGAAACCAAAAAACCGCACTGATGATCGCTCCGGAGCTTCGGCCCCGGGGCGATCTTCGTTTGTGCGGCGACGTTCAGGTGGCGTAGCCGAGCCGACGCAGGGCATCGTGCGCGGCGTTCCAGCCCGCCATGCCGTGCGCCCCGCCCCCCGGCGCGACCGAGGCCGAGCCGAGCCACACGCC
>NZ_JBASZT010000317.1:0-3604 GCF_049661145.1 Microbacterium sp. | reverse complement strand
GCCCTGCGCCGCGCGCGAGCGCGATGGGCGCGGGCCCTCCGCCCCCACGTCCGCGATGAGACCGCGCTCGACCTCGTGCTGCTCGTGAGTGACGGCCTGTACTTCAACAACACACTGAGCATCAGCGCCGCCGCCGGGCCGGTGCCCCGCGGAGCCGCGCTCGACGCGCTGATCGCGCTCGTCGAGCGCGCCGTCACGCCCGTGGCCTGAGCACCCGACTCGCCGGGAGCGGGCGGCGGCTCAGGACTCGATGATCTCGATCTGCCGGAACAGGTCGGCACCGACGGCGTCTCGCATCTCGGCGAGGAGCGCATCGGGCACCGGCGAATCGACCGTCAGCACCGAGAGCGCACGGCCGGTGGCGTCGGGCTGCGCGACGAAGAGCCCGGCGATGTTGATGCCGGCATCCCCCAGCTTCTGTCCGTAGATCGCGACGATGCCGGGGCGGTCCGCATATCGCATGACGATGTGGTGGTGCTCGATGGGCACCTCGATCTCGTACCCGTTGATGCCGACGATCTTCGGCACCATGCGGGTGCCGGCGAGCGTACCGGCGACCGTGAGGACGGTGCCGTCGGAGAGGGTGCCGCGCAGGATCGTGATGTTGCGGTACAGCGGGCTGTCGGCCTCGACGATCAGGCGGGTCTCGATGCCGCGCTGCTCCGCGAACAGCGGCGCGTTGACGTAGGAGACGTTCTCGCTGACGATCTTCGACAGGATGCCCTTGAGCGCCGCGAGGCGGTAGACGCTTACGTCGTAGGCGGCGAGCTCGCCGCGCACTTCGATGTCGAGACTCGTGAGGGCGCTCGTCGCAAGACCCGAGAACACCTGGCCGAGCTGCTCGACGAGGGCGATGCCCGGGCGCACGAACGGGTCGATGACACCACCGGCGACGTTGACGGCATCCGGCACGAGATCGCCCTCGAGGGCGAGCTTGACCGAGCGGGCCACCGAGACGCCGGCCTTCTCCTGCGCCTCGTCGGTGGAAGCACCAAGGTGCGGGGTGACCACGACGTTCGGCAGGCTCAGCAGCGGGTAGGCGGTGCCCTCCGGCTTCGGCGGTTCGCTCGTGTAGACGTCGAGACCGGCGCCGGCGATCTGACCGCTGGTCAGCGCCGTGTAGAGCGCCGCCTCGTCGATCAGGCCGCCGCGGGCGACATTGACGATGTACGCGGTCGGCTTCATGAGTGCGAACTGCGCGGCGGAGATCATCCCGGTCGTCTCGGGCGTCTTGGGCATGTGGATCGTGACGAAGTCGCTCTGCGCGAGCAACTCGTCGAGGCTCAGCAGGGTGACGCCGAGCTGTTGCGCGCGGGTCGGGGTGACGTAGGGGTCGTACGCGACCACGCTGACGCCGAAGCCCTGCAGTCGTGCCGCGATGAGGCCGCCGATGCGCCCGAGGCCCACGATGCCGACCGTCTTCTCGAAAAGCTCCGTGCCGGTGAAAGAACTGCGCTTCCAAGCGCCTGCCGCGAGCGACGCGTGCGCCGCGGGGATGTGGCGGGCGAGGCTCAGGATGTGCCCAACGGTGAGTTCGGCCGCCGAGATGATGTTCGAGGTGGGCGCGTTGACGACCATGACGCCGGCGGCGGTCGCCGCCTTGATGTCGACGTTGTCGAGACCCACGCCGGCACGCGCGACGACCTTGAGACGGGATGCCGCGGCGATCGCCTCGGCATCCACCTTCGTCGCCGAGCGGACGAGGATCGCGTCCGCCTCGGCTATCGCCGACAGCAGCGCGGAACGGTCGGTGCCGTCGACGGAGCGGATGTCGAAGTCGGGCCCGAGGGCGTCGATCGTGGCGGGTGAGAGTTCTTCGGCGAGGAGGACGACGGGCTTTGACACAGCGGTGCTTTCGTAATGAGAGTGGGGAAGCCACCAGCCTAGCGGGCGGGTCAGATCGCACCGATCGCATACGACCGGGGATATGTCACCCCAGCATCGACGCTCCCGCGACGGCGCTGTACGCGACGATGTCGAGCCAGAACACCGCGACGACGGCGAGGCCCGTGAGCATCACGAGGGCGAACTCCCACCACGGGCGGCGCCAGCCGACGGCGAAGGCGACGCCGAACGCCAGGACGGGAAAGGCGACCGCCAGCAGCAGGACGAACCAGCCGTAGCCGTTGAGCGAGAGGGTCCCGCTCGCCTGCGCAACGAGGAAGTCGACGGCGTTCCACACCGCATACGCATAGAAGAGCCCGAACAGCCCCGCGATCGTTACGATGATCCACGTCGGCGTCCGGCGGACCGCCGTCTCGCGGTCCGCGACGCTCACTGGCCCACCGCCCCGACGAACATGAACGGCCACGGGATCAGCAGCGCGAGGCCCCCGATCAGCCACACGAGCCTTACCCACGCCTTGGCTCCCCGCGTGAGCACATACGCCGTCAGGAACCACAGCGCGGGCGCGACGACCGCCAACCAGAACGCGAACCGATAGCCGACCGGGCTCACGAGAAACTGCGCGGTGCCCTGCAGTCGCAGCCCACCGATGATCCCGCCCACCGTGAACAGTGCGTAGGCGCCACCGAGGATGCCGAGACTCACGAGCACGGCGTTGCTGAGCGGTGCGGGCTCACCCGGGAGCGTCACGGTGCCGTCGGCCTCGATGCGGCCCACCTCATCGCTGCCACGGCCGACCGCCGTGAAGCCGAGCGGAAGCGCGGGCGGCGCGGCCTCGCGTCCTGGCGCGGGTTCTGGCTCCGGGGCGGGACGCGATCCGACATCGAGCGTCGGGTCGTCGTCGCCGCCCCAGCTCAGGGCGTCGTCTCGGGACATTCCCTCAGAATACCGACGCTACTGAAGCGTGTATCGACCTCGCACGACCCGCAGTGGCACACCGCCGAGATCGTCGACGTCGAGTTCGGGCGGCAGCGGTGCAGCGGGGTCGAGTCACCTCGAGGACGGGAACGCCGTCCCGCTGCTTGACAGCCCTCGAGCGCCATGAGCCGCTCGGAGCGCGACTGTGCCGCCGCGGAACTTGTCGCGTTCTTCCTCAGTCGGCTTACCGGAGTCACCTGTCCGGTGCGCAATCGAGCGGAGCCGTCGTGCCTCGCTGGTCCCGCACCTCGCGAACTGCTCGCCGGCATCGAAGCCGCACGCGCTGGGCTCGCCACTCCGGGCGCGTCCTTCGGGTCGTCGCCGCATCCCCTCCTCGATGGTGCGCTTCTGGCCGCCGCCGCCGGCGCACGGCCCGCCCACCTATCGCTATGCGCGCGCCCAGGTCGGCCGCGACGCTGAGCTCGCCCCATACGACCTGCCGGACGAGCTCGCCGAACGGTGCGTCGTGTGCTTCGAGGTCAATCCCTCGCACGGTTACCCGTGGCACGAGACGGAGCCGAACCTCCCATCGCGGATGCGCTCACCCGCTGGCTGAGTGCAGCCGCGTAGCCCTCGATAGCCCACCATCGCCCGTCGGATTCCGTTATGGCTTTGTGATCTCCGGGCGCCGTGGGGGCCGGTTCTGAGCGGTTCGAATGTCGGAGGTCCTGCTTATCGTGGGGGGTATGAACCGGTTCCGGGCACGTCTCTCCTCGGCGGATGTTGATCCGTTGGAGGAGTTGTGGGGTGGGCCGGATGCGGTGTCCGCGTATCTGGACGC
>NZ_JBASZT010000316.1:0-3401 GCF_049661145.1 Microbacterium sp. | reverse complement strand
GTCGCGGAGCGAGTCGAAACGCGGCCGCCACCCGCCGCGGCCGCCCGCCGCCCCGGAAACGCCACCGAGCCGCTACCTTTCGCCCGAGCCGCTATGTTTCGACCGGTCGGATCATAGCGGCTGGGTCGAAACGTAGCGGCTCGCGGATAGCTCGCTCGCGGAGAGCTCGCGGATAGCTCGCTCGCGGATAGGAGCGGAGGCGGCTCAGCCTCGCACGTGGCTCAGCCGCGCGGGCGCAAGCGGCGCAGCAGCAGCGCGGTGCGGAGGGCGGCATCCGCGGCTTCGGCACCCTTGTCCTCGGTCGAGCCGGGCAGGCCCGCGCGGTCGAGGCCCTGTTGCTCGTCGTCGAGGGTCAGCACGCCGAACCCGACGGGCTTTCCGGTGTCGAGCGCCACCCGGGTCAGCCCGTCGGTGGCCGCCGACGAGACGAAGTCGAAGTGCGGCGTTCCGCCCCGGATGATCACCCCAAGGGCGACGACGGCGTCCGCCCCGGCATCCAACGCGACCTTCGCGGCGACGGGCAGCTCGAACGAGCCGGGCACGCGTTCGAGGCGCCACGAGGCGCCCGAGGCATCGAGCACACGCTCCGCTCCGGCGATGAGCCCATCCATGATGACGTCGTGCCACGAGGCGGCGATGATGACGACGCGAAGGCCGGTCGCGTCGATCGGTTCGGTCTTCGGCGCGCCGTGGCCGCTCACGCGATCCCCTCCTGACCGGCACCGGGCCCGATGCCGTGCGCGAGGGCCTCCTCGAGCTCCGCGGTGCCGATGAGGTGGCCCATGCGGTCGCGCTTGGTGGCGAGGTACTGGTGATTGTTCGCCCCGACGCCCACGAGCAGCGGCACCTGCTCGACGATGTCGAGGCCGAGCTCGCGCAGCTGGGTGACCTTGTCGGTGTTGTTCGTCAGCAGTCGCACCCGCTCGACCCCAAGGTCGGCGAGGATGCCGGCGGCCGCCGCGTAGTCGCGTGCGTCGGCCGGGAGGCCCAGCGCGAGGTTCGCGTCGACGGTGTCGAGGCCGCGCTCCTGCAGGCTGTAGGCGCGGAGCTTGTTGATGAGCCCGATGCCGCGGCCCTCGTGACCACGCATGTACACGACGACGCCGCCCTCCTGTGCGATCGCGTCGAGGGCGGCGTCCAGCTGCGGCCCGCATTCGCACTTCAGGGAACCGAACGCCTCGCCGGTGAGGCACTCGGAGTGCACACGCACGAGCGGAGCCTCGCTGGAACGAAGGTCACCCGAGACGACGGCGATGTGGTCGGTGCCGGTGATCCGGTCCTTGTACGCGAGAAAACGGAACGACCCGTGCGAGGTCGGCACCTGGGCCTCGGCGCGCAGGCTCACCCGACGTCGGCTGCCGTGACTCGGCGCGCTCGAAGCGGCGGTCGGTGCCCCGTCGAGGTGCGCGATGAGCTGCTCGATCGTGATGACCGGCACACCCTCACGCTCGCCCATCTCGATCAATCCCGGCAGGCGCATCATCGAACCGTCCTCCGCGACGACCTCGCCGATCGCTGCGACCGGCTGCAGGCCCGCGAGCTTCATCAGCTCGACCCCCGCCTCGGTGTGCCCGGCGCGCTCGCGCACGCCGCCATCCACAGCACGCAGCGGCAGGACGTGTCCGGGCCGGATGACCGAGGACGGCGTGGATGCCGGGTCGGCCAGCACATTGAGGGTGTGCGAGCGGTCGGTCGCGCTGATGCCGGTGGAGACGCGGTCCGCGGCATCCACGCTCACGGTGTACGCCGTGCCGCGACTGTCCTCGTTGACCGCGACCATCGGCGGCAGGTCGAGGCGGTCGGCCCATTCGGCGGGCATCGGGGCGCAGAGGAACCCGCTCGAATAGCGGATGGTCCACGCGAGCCATTCGGGCGTCGCGAGCTCGGCCGAGAGGATGATGTCGCCTTCGTTCTCGCGATTCTCATCGTCGGCTACGATGACCGGCCGACCGGCGCGCAGCGCGTCGAGCGCCTGCGGGATCGTCGCCAGGGGGTTGGGGGAAGGGCTCATTGGGAGCCTCCTTCGTGATTCGGGATGGTGAAAGCGATCTCGCCGGGCGCGGGCTGGCGCTCGGGCGCGGCCCGCGCCACGAACGACAGCAGCCGCTGTACGTGACGCGCCAGGATGTCGGTCTCGAGGTTGACCGCGTCGCCGACTGTGCGGGCGCCGAGGGTCGTGACCTCGAGCGTCTCGGGGATGAGCGACACCTCGAACCACGGTGCGGGGTCGCCGGCGGGGGAGACGGCGCTGACGGTGAGGGAGACGCCGTCGACGGTGATCGACCCTTTGTCGACGACGAGCGGGGCGAGGTCGGCGGGCAGGCCGATGCGCACGACGCGCCACTGCGCACCGGGTCGGACCTCGAGCGCGACGCCGGTGCCGTCGACGTGGCCCTGCACGATGTGACCGCCCAGGCGCGTGTGACCGGCGACGGCGCGCTCGAGGTTGACCGGGGAGCCGGCTTCCAGCTCGCCGAGCGTGGACATGTCGAGCGTCTGGCGCATGACGTCGGCGGTGAACCAGTCCTCGCCGTGAGCTGCGACGGTGAGGCACACGCCGCTGACCGCGATGGAGTCGCCCTGGTGCGTGTCACTGACGGCGAGGGGCGCGCGCACGGTGAGTCGCACGCCGTCGCCCGACGACTCGACGGCGGTGACCACCCCGCGCTCTTCGACGATTCCGGTGAACATGTCAGGCTCCTTCCGCTCCCGAGGCTTCCGCCCCCGGTGATCGAGTGCCGCCGCGCAGCGGCGGTGTATCGAGATCATCCGCACCGGCAAGACCCGCAACGACCAGCAGATCCTCCCCGAGCCGCTCCACGCTCGACACCGTCAGCCGCCGCTGCTGTGCGATGGTGCCGACGCCGAGCCATCCGACGGCCGACGCCCCCTCGCGGCCGAGCAGCGTCGGCGCGACGTAGACAAGCAGCTCGTCGACGACACCGAGCCGCAGGAATGCGGCGGCGATAGTCGGCCCGCCCTCGACGAACACGCGCTGCACGCCGAGTCCGCGCAGCTCGGCCAGCACCGACGGCTCGTTCGGGCTCTCACCCGCGAGGTTCTCGCCGTCACGGTGCAGCACGGCGCGCGGATGCCGTCGCACCGCGGCATCGTCGGGGATACAGCGCTGGCCGAGCACGACGGGCATCGGCTGGTGCTCGTACAAACTACCGTCCGGCCGCCGCGCCGTGAGTGCCGGATCGTCGGCGAGCAGCGTTCCGGTGCCGACGACGATGGCATCCGCTTCGCTGCGGCGTCGGTGCACATCGGCCCGGGCTTCGGTTCCGGTGATCCACTGGCTCGTGCCGTCGGCGGCCGCCGCGCGCCCGTCGAGCGACTGCGCCCACTTGACGGTCACGTGCGGACGTCCGAGTCGCTGCACCGTGAGCCAGGAGTCGAGC
>NZ_JBASZT010000315.1:0-1750 GCF_049661145.1 Microbacterium sp. | reverse complement strand
GGCGAAGCCGCCCTGCGTATGGGGAAGGTGCATCGCCGAACCGAGGTAGGTGGAGGCCGGCGCGAGATTCGGGCGGTCGGCCGGCCACGGAGTCACGCCGTCGCCGTGCGGAGTCAGGGGATGGATGCCGACGCGCGTGCCCGCTGACGGGCCCGTGCCGTCGGCGGCGGCGGCGATGACCGTGCCGACCATCTCGTGGCCGAGAATCATCGGCTCGCGCAGGATCGAGGCGCCCGCCGCCCCGTGCTGCCAGTAGTGCAGGTCCGAACCGCAGATACCGCCGTAGGCGACCTCAACGACCGCCTCGCCGGAGGCCGGCGCCGGCTCACCCATCTCCTGGACGCGCAGGTCGCCGGCAGCGTGCACGACGACTCCGGGATTGCTCACTTCGAACTCCATTCTCACCGCGTGGGTGTGCTCAGCACGACATCGCCGACATGCACCTCGACCAGAGCTCCGGGAGCGATCGGCGTGTTGGTGAATGGGGCTCCCGTCATCACGACATCGCCCGGACCGAGCCTGGTCCAGATCGCGAGGTACGCGAGACACTCCCGGAGCGGCACCGGCAGGGTGCTCGCACTTCCCTCCCCAGCGGTGACGCCGTCGATGCGCAGGGCGAGCGAGACGGTGTCGAGGTCGGCATCCGTGTCGATCCAGGGACCGAGCGGGGTGTAGCCGTCACCGGACTTCGACTCGAAATTGCGTGGGTCGATCTCGCCGCGGTCGGGGCTGGACAGGTCGTCGACCGCGGTGACCCCGATCACGTACTCGTGGGCGTTCGACGACGTGAGCCCCTCGGTGTCGCGCCCGATCACGACGGCGATCTCGCCCTCTGCAACGGTCGTCCCCGCGTCGCGCCGCAGCGTCACCGGTCGCCCACTTGCCACGATCGTGCGTGGGCTCTTGAGCCACGCCTGCACGGGCGCAGGATGAGCGGGACCGTTCTGCGCGATGCCGACGACGACCAGCGGTTGGCAGGGAGCGAGCAGTTCACCCGCGACGGGTCCGCCGAGATCCCGCGGCATCCGTCCCTCGATGAACGCCGCCCAGGGGTCTTCGATCGGTACGGGACCGTCGACGCCGTCGCGGACGTCGATGATGCCCCCGCGGGTAGCGATGCGTCCGAATCTCATCACACCACCGCTGTCATGCCACCGTCGACGAACAGCGTCTGCCCGTTGACGAAGTCGCTCGCGCTGCTGGAGAGGAATACGAGCGCGCCGATGAGGTCGCCGGTGTCACCCCAGCGTCCGGCCGGCGTGCGCCCGCGCACCCACGCCGAGAATGTCTCGTCGTCGACGAGCGCCTTGGTCAGCTCGGTCGCGAAGTACCCCGGCGCGATCGCATTGGCCTGGATGCCGCGGGGCCCGAGGTCGGCGCACAACCCTTTCGTGAACATCACTATGGCGCCCTTGGTCGCCGAGTACGCGGCGATCGATGGGCGGGCCAGCTGCGACTGCACACTGCCGATCTGCACGAGCTTGCCGGAGCCCCGCGCGATCATGCCAGCGGCGACTCGCCGTGACAGGTAGAACGCGCTCGACAGGTTGGTCGCCACCAGGTCATTCCAGTCCTCGGTCGTGAACTCGGCGATGGGTGCCCGGCGTTGGATACCGGCGTTGTTGACCAGGATGTCGACGACGCCCACGAGGGACTCGACCTCGGCGACACCCGCGTCGACCGCGTCCGGCGAGGTGACGTCGAACACGACCGAGTGGGCGGGGCGTCCGGTTGCGGCGGAGATCTCCGC
>NZ_JBASZT010000314.1:0-17167 GCF_049661145.1 Microbacterium sp. | reverse complement strand
GGGCTTGCCGTCCCGCGTGGGGCTCGCGACGCTGGGTGCGACCGACGCCGGCGCAGTGGACGCGCCCCTCGCCGTCGAGACCCGCTGGAGCGATGCCGTCGCCGCGGCCCTGCGGCCATGGCTGGAGGGCGAGAGCGCTAAGGTGATCGCCGACGCCAAACCCCAGGTGAAGGCGCTGCGCCGCGCGGGGGTGCGCCTGCGGGGCCTCGTGTTCGACCCGATCCTCGCCGGCTGGCTGCTGCGGCCGAGTTTCCCCGACAAGGGCTTGGGCGACCTCGTCGACCGCTACCTCGATGAGAAACTCCCCGAGGCGGACCCCACGCAGCTGGTCCCCGAGACCGAGGGTGCGACCCCGGGGCAGCTCTCCTGGTACACCCTGCGCGTCGCAGATACTATGCGCGGCGAGCTGCCGGCATCCGTCGCCGCCGTGCTCACCGGCATCGAGCTGCCGACGCTCGACACCCTCGCCGACATGGAGCTCGCCGGTGTCGCGGTCTCGCACGAGAAGCTGGCCGGGTTCTCGGCCGAACTCGGCGCGCGCGCCGATGCCGTCGCGCAGCTCGCGTACGCGGAGATCGGCCGCGAAGTGAACCTCGGCTCGCCCAAGCAGTTGCAGGAGGTGCTGTTCGACCAGCTGGGGCTCCCCAAGACCCGCAAGACGAAAACCGGGTACTCGACGGATGCCGCCGTCCTCGCCGATCTACAGGAGTCGAACCCCCACCCTTTCCTCGACCTACTTCTGCAGCACCGCGAAGCCACCAAGCTCCGGCAGATCATCGAATCGCTCGACACCGCGATCGGAAACGACCGGGCAGCCGGTGCGGACGGGCGCATCCACACGACCTACCTGCAGACCGGCAGTCAGACCGGGCGCCTGTCGAGCACCGACCCGAATCTGCAGAACATCCCGATCCGCACCGAGGAGTCGCGTCGCATCCGCGCGGCGTTCCAGGTCGGCGAAGGGTACGAGACGCTGCTGACCGCCGACTATTCCCAGATCGAGATGCGCATCATGGCGCACCTGTCGGGCGACGCGGGGCTCGTCGAGGCGTTCAACTCCGGGGAGGACCTGCACCGGTTCGTCGGTGCGCGCGTGTTCGGAGTCGGCCCGGCCGATGTGACTCCGCAGATGCGCACGAAAGTCAAGGCGATGAGCTACGGCCTCGTGTACGGGCTGTCCGCGTTCGGTCTGTCCAAGCAGTTGCGCATCGAGCAGGCCGAGGCCAGGCTGCTGATGACCGAGTACTTCGCCAGGTTCGGAGCCGTGCGCGACTACCTCCGCGCGTCCGTCGCGCAGGCACGTATCGACGGCTACACCGAGACGATCTTCGGCCGACGCCGACCGTTCCCCGACCTCTCAAGTCCCAACCGCGTCCTGCGCGAGAACGCGGAACGCGCAGCCCTCAACGCGCCGATCCAGGGCAGCGCGGCCGACATCATGAAGATCGCGCTGTTCCGCATCCACGACGAGCTGCGGTCGCTCCAGCTCCGCTCGCGTGTGCTGCTGCAGATCCACGACGAGCTCGTCGTCGAGGTGGCACCGGGGGAGTGGGATGCCGTGCGCGACATCGTCCACGACCGGATGGGCGACGCAGCGGAGCTGTCGGTGCCGCTCGATGTGCAGATCGGCCGCGGTGACAACTGGGACATCGCCGGTCACTGACCAGGCAGACGGACTCCGGCCCACGGGATTAGGCTCGAAGGATGACAGAAACGCAGCGCACCCCCACGCCGATCGACCAGATCGCCGAGGCGTGGGTCGACCGGATGGCCGAACTGTCGCCGAGCCTGGCGACCTACATCGGCCGCTTCGAGCACAACGAGCGGCTCGATGACCTGTCGCCCGCGGGTCACGCGGCGCGGCTTCAGGCCGCGACCGACACCCTTGCAGCGCTGCGCGCGGCCGAGACGGCGGACGATGTCGACGTCGTGACGAAGGCCGACCTCGTCGGCGAGCTCGAACTGGACATTGCGCTGCACGAGGCCGGAGCGCATCTGCGCGACGTCAACGTGATCGCCTCGCCCGCGCAGGAACTGCGGAACGTCTTCGACCTCATGCCGACCGATACCGTCGAGGACTGGTCGGTGATCTCCACCCGGCTCCGCGCCGTGCCCGTCGCGATCGGCGGCTACGTCCAGACCCTGCGCGAAGGGATCATCGCGGGGATCGTCCCCGCGCGCCGGCAGGTCACGGAGGTCATCGGCCAAATCGCGCGCTACACGTCGGACAACGGGTTCTTCGTGACGTTCGCCGCCGATGCCGCACCCGCCGAGGGTGGCGGACTTCCGGCATCCCTCGCCAAAGTCCTCGCCGCCCACGCCGGTGCCGCCCGCGTCGCCTACGACGAGCTCGCAACCTTCCTGCGCACCGAGCTCCTGCCGGCGGCATCCGAAGCCGACGCGGTCGGACGTGACCTGTACCAGTTGCACTCGCGGCGATTCCTCGGCGCCCAGATCGACCTCGACGAGACGTACGAGTGGGGCCTGACGGAACTGGCCCGTATGGTCGCCGAGCAGGAGGCGATCGCGAACGAGATCCTGCCTGGAGCTTCGGTAGAAGAGGTCGTCGCTTTCCTGGAGCACGACGAGAACCGGAAGCTACACGGCACCAAGGCGCTGCAGGAGTGGATGCAGGCCACGAGCGACCACGCCATCGCGGAGCTCGGGGAGACCCACTTCGACATCCCCGAACCGATCCGTACGCTTGAGTGCATGATCGCCCCCACCAACGAGGGTGGCATCTACTACACCGGCCCGACCGACGACTTCTCGCGTCCCGGGCGGATGTGGTGGTCGGTGCCCGACGGCGTCGACTCCTTCGACACCTGGCGCGAGCTCACGACGGTCTACCACGAGGGCGTTCCGGGCCACCACCTGCAGATCGCGCAGGCGGTGTACAACCGGGCCGAGCTGAACTCGTGGCGCCGGCTGCTCGCCGGCTCCAGCGGCCACGCCGAGGGCTGGGCGCTCTACGCCGAACGACTCATGGAGCAGCTCGGCTATCTCGACGACCCGGCCGACCGACTCGGCATGCTCGACGGCCAGCGCATGCGAGCTGCGCGTGTCGTGCTCGACATCGGCGTGCACCTGGGCAAGCCCCGACCCGATGGCAGCGGCGTGTGGGACGCGGACTTCGCGCTGGAGTTCATGCGCCGCAATGTCAACATGCCCGATGAGTTCATCCGGTTCGAAGTCAATCGCTATTTGGGCTGGCCGGGACAGGCGCCGTCGTACAAGGTGGGTCAACGCATCTGGGAGCAGATCCGTGATGAGGCCGCCGAGCGTGAGGGCGACGCGTTCGACATCAAGCGTTTCCACATGAGGGCGCTGCGACTGGGCGGCGTGGGTCTCGACACGCTCCGGATGGCGCTGTCGCAAGGCTGACCGGACTGCCGGGGGAATGCCGGTTCTGGTTTCGGGGTTTATATTCGCATGCATGAAGTAGACCTCGGACTGGACACCTTCGGCGACGTCACGATCGGCGAGGACGGAGAGCGCGTCAGCGACGCGCAGACAATCCGCGACATCGTCGAGCAGGCAGTCGTCGCCGATCAAGTGGGACTCTCCTTCTTCGGGGTGGGCGAACACCACCGCCACGAGTTCGCCGTCTCCAGCCCCGAACTGGTGTTGGCCGCCGCTGCAGCGCGCACCGACAGCATCCATCTGGGTACGGCCGTCACCGTGCTCTCCAGCGACGATCCGGTGCGTGTGTATGAGCGGTTCGCCACGCTCGACGCGCTCTCGCACGGCCGCGCCGAGGTGATCCTCGGCCGGGGCTCGTTCATCGAGTCGTTCCCGCTGTTCGGCTACGACCTCAAGGACTACGAGGTGCTGTTCGAGGAGAGGCTCGATCTGTTCTCGCAGTTGCTGCGCGAACAGCCTGTGACGTGGCAGGGCACGACGCGCGCGGCGCTGGCTGGTGCGGATGTGTACCCGAAGACCGAGCACGGCATCACGGCGTGGGTCGGGGTCGGTGGATCTCCCGAGTCGGTCGTGCGAACAGCGCGGTACGGCTACGGCCTCATGCTCGCGATCATCGGCGGCGCGGCGAGCAGGTTCCGCCCGTACGTCGACCTGTACCACCGTTCGCTCGATTCGTTCGGGCGCGACCCGGGCCTGGTCGGCATCCATTCGCCGGGGCATGTCGCCGACACGGACGAGCAGGCGTGGGAGGAGCTGTATCCAGCGATGGAGGCCAACCGCAACGCCATCGGGGCCGAGCGTGGCTGGCCACCGTACAGTCGCCTGCAGTTCCAGCACGACGTCGGCCCCGAGGGCGCCGTCTACGCGGGTTCGCCGGAGACCGTCGCCCGAAAGATCGCCGCGACCGTGCAGACGCTGGGCGCGGACCGCTTCGATCTGAAGTACGCGAACGGAACGCTCTCGCATGGCAGAATGCTCCGGTCGATCGAGCTGTACGGCACGAAGGTCGCACCGATGGTGGGCGAGCTGCTCGCGGCATCCTGAGTACCATTCAGACATGACGGATGCCGCCACCACCCACCCCGGATCTTCAGTCGCCGAGCGCCTCGACGCGTTGCCTTTCACCCGCAAGCACCTGAAGGTCCTCACGGGGTCCGGCCTCGGCTGGGCGCTGGACGCGATGGACGTGGGACTGGTGTCGTTCGTGCTGACTGCGCTCATCGCGCAATGGTCGCTGACGGGCGCCCAGGCATCGTGGATCGCATCGGCAGGATTTGTCGGGATGGCCCTCGGGGCGAGCTTGGGCGGACTCCTCGCGGACCGGTTCGGCAGGCGCTCGGTGTTCGCCGTGACACTGCTCGTCTACGGTGTCGCGACGGGCGCGAGCGCACTCGTGGGCGGGCTCGCAGCCCTCATCGCACTGCGAGTGGTGGTGGGACTGGGTCTCGGCGCGGAACTGCCGGTGGCGAGTACATACGTCAGCGAACTGGCCCCCGCGCGGATGCGCGGTCGGCTCATCGTGATTCTGGAGGCGTTCTGGGCGATCGGGTGGACGGCTGCCGCACTCATCGGCTTCTTCGTCATCCCCGCCTCTGCCGATGGATGGCGCTGGGCGTTCGCGCTGGGAGCGATCCCCGCGTTGTACGCGCTGATCGTCCGATGGGGGCTGCCGGAATCTCCGCGGTGGCTCGCCCAGCGGGGGCGGCGTACGGAGGCGGAGGCAGTGGTCGTTGCGTTCGAGTCCTCACCCGCCGTCGGCGATGCGCGACGGCATCGCGTCCGCCAGGCGCCCCCCGCAGCGTCCGCCGGCGGGACATCGGCCGCGACGTCGGCTGGGCAACGACTCGCCGCACTCTGGTCACCCGAGTTCCGGGTGCGGACGACGGCGCTGTGGACGGTGTGGTTCTGCGTGAACTTCGCGTACTACGGCGCGTTCATCTGGATTCCCACGATCCTGTTCTCGCAGGGATACGACCTCGTGAAGTCGTTCGGATTCACGCTCGTCATCACGCTCGCGCAGTTGCCCGGCTATGCCGTCGCCGCCTGGCTCATCGAGGTGTGGGGGCGTCGCATGACGCTCTCCGTCTTCCTCGCGGGCTCGGCCGTCTCGGCGGTGCTGTTCGGCACGGCATCCGTCGAGGGTGCAATCATCGCGGCCGGAATGGCGCTGTCGTTCTTCAACCTCGGCGCGTGGGGCGCTCTGTACGCCGTGACTCCCGAGACGTATCCCACGTCGCTGCGCGGCACCGGCGCGGGCTGGGCAGCGGGTGTCGGGCGCATTGCGTCGATCGTCGCCCCGCTGAGTGTGCCGCCGCTGCTGGCCGCGGGCGGCCCACCGTTGCTGTTCGTGATCTTCGCCGCGTTCTTCGTCCTCGCCGCCGCCTCGGCGTGGGGTCTCGCCGAGCACCGCGGCACGGCGCTCGACGACCGGTGAGCCTTCCCACCCTCCACCCGCACCCATCCCCATTCCGCATCCCGCGAGAGAACAAATCAGCGCCGAGAGAACGGGTACCGACCGTTCTCTCGGCGCCCCGTTGTTCTCTCGCGTGCAGGGACGGGCGAAGGCGGACGGCGGCCGAGCTGGCGGAAGCGGATCTAGGCTGGAGCGGTGGCATCCGTTCGTTACGTCGCGATCGGCGACTCGTTCACCGAGGGTGTCGGCGATGAGCTCCCCGCACCGATTGCGCCGTGGGGCCCCGTGCGCGGCTGGGCGGACCTCGTCGCGCAGGGCTGGGCGGATTCGCGCGGCGAGCCGATCGAGTACGCGAACCTCGCGATCCGCGGCAAGCTCGTCTGGCCGATCGTGGCGCAGCAGTTAGAGAGCGCGCTCGCGCTGCGACCGACCCACCTGTCGTTCAACGGCGGCGGCAACGACATGCTGCGTCCGCGCACCTCGATCGTGCACCTCGCCGACGCGTTCAGCCAGGTGCTGCGCCGCTGCGACGAGGAGGGTGTGCGGCTGATCCTGTTGTCGGGCGCGAATCCGTCTGCGCAACTGCCGTTGAGTCGCCTCGTTCAGCGTCGCGGCGATCTGATGTCCACGGCGGTCGTCGAACGCATGGGCGGGCGGGAGGACGTCGTCATGGCGCTGAACTGGCCGGATGCCGAGCTGTCGCAGCCCTCGTACTGGTCGGAGGACCGCCTGCACATGAACAGTCGCGGACATCACCGCGTCGCCGCGCGCGTACTGGACGGGCTGGGGGAGCGGGTGCCGGAGGGGTGGCGGTCGCTGCCGGAACTGCCCGACAGCATCCGCCTCGCTCGTGGCCAGTATCTGCGAGAGCATCTGGCGCCCTGGGTGCGGCGGCGGCTGACCGGCACGTCGAGCGGCGACGGGCGAGAGCCCAAGTTCGGCGGCGGCTGGATCGAGGTCGCGCCCCGCTGAGGGACGTGCCGGGCTGCGGCGGGGTTGGCGGTCGTGGTGTTTCGCAACTCCGGGGTTCCGGCACGCTGCCGGCGTGTCGTCACCGCGCCACGCCAACCGGAGGCAGATTCTCCGGAGCTGTGTGAACGGGCACCGGAGGCCGGCGAGCCGGCGCGCTGAGGTCAGCTTTTCAGTGGCGCTGCCGCGCCGTGGGGCGAGAAGACCTGCCTCAGGTGGCGAGACTTTCGCGTTAGCTTTTCAGTGGCGCTGCCGCGCCGTGGGGCGAGAAAGTCTGAGTCATGTCACGAGACTTTCGCGTTAGCGCTCTGCTCGCCGGGTGCGTGGCGGGTCGATGCCGACGAAGACGCGGGTCTTGCGGCGCTCGATGACGATGAACACCCAGCCGAGCAACCACAGCGGCACCTGCGTCAGGAAGGCGAGGCGGAACGCGTCGAGCCGGTAGGTTGCGGGGGTGCCTGCGCCCTGAAGATCGAGGGCGAGGCCGATCGCGAAGACAGCGACGAGCGCGGCGAGGAACCCGCCGACGTTGGTGATGCCCGTCGCCGTGCTCAGCCGATGCGCGGGGTTGTGGGTGCGGGCGTGGTCGAAGGCGATCATCGACGCGGGACCGCCGAGGGCGAGCGCGACGGCGAGTCCGTACAGCAGCCACAGCGGTGCCGGGCCGGGCCAGCAGATGACGACGAGCCACACGACGAGTTGCGTCGCGATCGCGGGGAGCACCAGCACACGCGAACGCATCGTCGGGATGCGGCGTGACAGTTCGCCCATGATCGGGCTGAACGCCATTCCGATGAACACGAACAGCGAGGTGACACCCGCCGCCTGGGCGTGGCTCAGGCCTTCGCCCGCGGTGAGGAAGGGGACACCCCAGAGGAGGATGAACGCGGTTCCCGCGAACGGGCTCGTGAAGTGCGACCAGAACGCGAGCCGCGTGCCGGGATGGGCCCAGGCGGCGCGGATTCCGACGCCGGTGTCGATCGACGAGCGTACGACGCTCGTAGCGCCGGTGCCCGGATCGACAGTCACGTCGGCGGCGCGCCCGGGAGGGCGGTTGCGGATGAGCGCGAAGACGAGGATGGAGAACAGGACGCACAGCCCTGCGATGCTGCCGAAGGTGATGGACCAGGTCGTCGCGTGCAGGAGGGCCGCGAGGGGAGCCAGGGCCAACAGTTGTCCCGTCTGACCCGCCAGCGCGCTCAGCTGGCCCATGAGTGGTCCGCGCGTCGCGGGGAACCAGGTGGCGACCAGTCGCAGCACACCGGGGAAGATGGCGGCGTCACCGGCCCCGAGCAGTGCGCGCGCGAGGATCGCGACGCCGACACTGGGGGAGAGCGCCATCGTCAGCTGACCTATCGCCATGAGCAGCATGCCGATCGTCATGATGGGCCGGGCACCGTAGCGGTCGAGGAGCAGGCCCACCGGAATCTGCATGCCGCCGTAGACCGCAAGCTGCACCACCGCGAACATCGAGAGCGTGGCGGCATCCGCTGAGAACCGCTCCGCCGCATCGACGCCCACCGCCGACAGCGAGCTGCGGTTGACGACGGCGAGCATGTAGGCCGCCACGCCGACGCTCCAGACGAGCCATGCCCGCCAGCCCGGACCTGCGGCCGAGAAGGTCGCGGGGGAGGGGGACGCCGTCACGTCTCCACGCTATCGCGGCGCGGTGGGTGCTCACTCCGGCGTGGGCGCCGCGATGGCGGGTTCCGCGGGTGCGCTCAGGCGAGCGACTTCGTCCTGCGGTGCTCGAAGAGCGTCATGGTCGCGCGCTCGTCGAGCTTGTCGGCGCCGTCCTCGACCCACCCGTGCCGCTCGTAGAAGGCCGCGGCCCGGTCGTTGTTGTCGAGCACCCAGAGGTATGCCGAGGTGAATCCGTCCAGGCGCAGCGACGACTCGACGGCGGCGATCAAAGCGTGCCCGACGCCGGTCGAGAAGGCGTTCGGGTGCGCATAGAGCCCCCACAGTTCGCCCTGCTCGGCAGCTCCATCATCCCGCCCGGGACCGAACGAGGCCCAGCCGACGAGCTCGCCCCCGCGTTCGGCCACGATCGTGCGGCCCGTGGCATTCGGGTCGGTGACGATCCGGCGCCACCCGACCTCGCGCTGCTCGACGGAGAGCCCATCGAGCACGTCGTCGGGCATCAGTCCGCGATAGGCGATTCGCCATGAAGCGACATGCACGATCGCAATGCCCTGCGCATCGTCGATGGTGGCGGGCCGCACTTCCAACGCCTGTCCCATACCTTCTGTTGGTATCACATCCGGGAAGTGTGGAGCCGCGCACCCAGAATGGTGACAGCAAGCACTACGCCGTCAACGAATGTGAACCACGCCCAGCTGGCGGCGCTGGCTATCGAGCACCACGCCAGCGTCGTCACCTACGACAGAGACTTCGCGCGCTTTGCCGGAGCGCGCTCGTACACGCCGGCACAACTCGTCGCGAAGCTGACGTGAATCGCAAAGAGCAACCGACATCGAGTGAGTCATCCGCCCCGCGTAACGTCGCGTAGCGTCCGGGCGGCTTCGCCACGATCGGCCACACCGAGCTTCCCGAGAATCACCGAGACGTTGTTGCTGACGGTCTTACCCGACAACCCCAGCCGCTCGGCGATCTGCCGGTTGGTCAGCCCGCGGGCGACGAGGTCGAGGACGCTCCGCTCCCGGGGCGTGAGTCCCAGAGATGTCAACGGCGCGGCAATCGGATCGTCCGGTCGCTCGATCCCGGGTCCCAGCACGGTGGCGCCCGCCTCGGCGGCTCGGACGGCGGCGAGCAGCTGAGCGGGGCTCGCATCCTTGACGACATACCCGCATGCCCCGGCGCGCAGGGCGTCACGCACTGAGCCGTCGTCATCGAACATCGTGATGACGACGATGCGCGTGGCGGGCACGAGGCCGCTGACGCGCTCCGCGACGCGCACGCCGCTGTCGTCAGGCAGGCCGAGGTCGAGAAGGAGGATGTCGGGACGCTCGTTGTCGACCAGGGCGATGGCCTCGGCGGCTCCGGCCGCCTCGCCGACAACGTCGTAACCGTTGGCTTCGAAGAGCGACACGAGTCCGCGCCGGAAGATCGGGTGGTCGTCGACGACGACGATGCTCGTCATCGCTCGACATCCATTCTCGTGGCGCGCGTCGGCAGGTACACCTCGACGACGGTTCCGTGGTGCGCCGCGGGATCGATGCGGAACGACCCGCCCAGCTCCTCCGCACGTTCTCGCATCGAGCGCAGGCCGACCCCTCCCGACGCGCCACTGCCGGTACCGATGCCGTCGTCGGCGACGCGTAGGCGCAGCCCGCCGTGCTCTACCGTGATCGTAAGGTCGCAGTGCGCCGCTGCGGCGTGACGCCGCACGTTCATGACGGCCTCCTGGGCGATCCGGAACGCGGCGGCCTCGACGGCCGCCGGAAGCGGCTCCGCGGACAGTTCGGCGCGGATCGTCACGACGGGTGTCGTCCCGGCGAAGACGAGCCGGTCGTGCAGAGCGGCGGCGAGTCCGCGGTCGTCGAGCGCGGGCGGACGCAGGTCGTACGCGATCTCGCGCAGCTGACGGGTGGCGCTGGACAGCGAGGCGGTCAGGTCGCGCGCCGCGGTGCGGGCGCGCGGGTCGCCATCGGCGGCGAACCGCTCCAGTGCCGAGGCGGTGAGCCCGAGGCCCGCGAACGTCGGCGCGAGGTCGTCGTGCAGATCGCGGCGAAGCCGCTTGCGTTCCTCTTCGCGGGCGAGGACGGTGCGCGCCCGGGAGTCCACGAGTTCGACCAGCGCGCGTGCTCCGTCGAGGGCAGGGCCGCCGTACGCGCAGACGCGCGCGACGACGGCGCGGTCGTCGGAGGTGAGACGCTGCTCTCCCCGCCGGGGCCACACCCGCACGGTGGCGAGTACGTCGCCGCGATACACGATGGGAAAGTCCTCGGCGGCGCCGGCGACGAAGCCGGCGGGACCGGGTGTGCCCAGCCCGGAGATGGCAGCCCCGGCCTTGGCGAGAAGGATGCCATCGAGCCCCCGCAGCTCACACCGTTCCGCCATGATGGCGCGGGCGACGGTACGTACAATCGTGTGCGGTACCTCGCCGGCGTCGTGGCCGGCCGCGAGCATATCGTCGAGGTCGCCGAGGGCGGTCAGGACGTCTTGGCGGCGACCGTAGACGAGGCGGTCGGCGAGGCGCGACAGGCCCGTCCACAGCGGAACGGCGCACACGGCGAGAACGCCGCCCGCGAGCCAGGCGGTCACCGCGGCGCTGGCACCGAGGGCGGACACGACGGCGATTGAGACGGCGCACACCGTCGCGAAAACACCGAGCGCAAGGGTCCACCGCAGGATGGGATCGACGACGACGGCGTCCGGCCAGAGCAGGCCCACCGCCGCAGCGAGCCACGGGAGGGTGAGGAGAACGCCGGACAGCCACGACGGCCCCGTGTCCCCGCCCGACAGCGAGATCGCGAGCATCCACCAGACGAGATAGACCGCGACCATGACGACGAGTCCGGTGAGCACCCAGCGCACCGAGCGGCGGCCCGCGGCATCCGTGCGGCGCGCGTATCGCATCCACAGCGCCACGACGATGCACGGCGTCCAGAGCAGGAACTGCAGCGGCCACCACGCCTGGCCGCTCAAACGGAAGCCGGAGACGAGATCGGCGAGTTGGAGGACGATCGCGCCGAGCAGGGGCGCCCACACCCATCGCGGCCAGAACCTGCCGTCAGGGTAGCCGTACACCAAGAGACTGACAGCGATGTTCTGCACGGTCGCTGCCACCAGTGCGCCGGTGCCGAGCGTCTCCGTACCGAGCGCCATGATGGCGGTCGCACCGACGGCGACTGCCGTGGGCCACGCGATCCAGCCGACGCGGCCGCGCGCCGCCCGCCATGCCAGGAGGGCGACGAGCGGCCAGGAGACGGTCTGGACCGCGCCGATCGCGATCACGGAGTCCACGTGATCATCATGCCCGACGCGCCGCGCGCACCAGCCAGATTCCCAGGACGATGAAGTAGATCGTGGACAGCATCATGCCTGCCGCACCGGCCACGAACAGCAGCCCGGTCACAACGAGTGCGACGACGACGTTCACGACCAGCAACCACACCGGGTACACGCGAGCGATCGCGGTGACGACGCACCATGCGGCGAACAGCAGCGCCGCAAGGAAGGTCATGGACTGGGGGACAGCGAACATGCCCTCGATGACGGCAGCCTGGGTGGATTCGGGGGCGCCTGTAGCAGCGATGTACTCGTTCGGAAACCCCCGGATCGCGGCGGATGCGGCCGAGACCGCGATCATCACGATGCCAAACGACGCGCCGAGCGCGGCGGCAGTCGGGGCGAGGACGGAGCCTCGTGCGCGCACGAGTGCCGCGACACCGCCCGCGGAGACGATCGACAGCACCCCGGCAGCGACGAAGACGACCGCGACGAGGGTCGTCATGACGAACTCGTCCTGCATGGCCGCTGGTGTCGTGAGCGCTCCTTCCTCGGTGGAGGGCATGAGAACGAGCTGGTTGAGCAGGATCCAGGCGATGTGCAGCGCTCCATGCAGGATGCCGGCGATGCCGGCAACGCGCAGGGTGCGAGCGAGGGGAGGGGCGGGCGATGTTGTCGTGACGGTGGACATGATGCTCCTTCTAGTCAGCTTTTCAGTGGCGTTACCGCCTCGTCGGGGCAAGAAACCTGCCCGGCGAGGCGGGATTATCGCATCGGGCACGGTCGTGCCGAGCCCCACCATCACATCGAGAGTGATTCCCGATGTGCCAGGGGCACACCTTCCCGGGTTCAGTTCCTCACCGGGGCGCGGGGTTGCGCTCGTCCACTCCGACTCGGCTCTTCTTGAAGCTGACATAATGTGCATTATCAGTGATAACAATGCCATGGGCGATCAAGCAGCGCCGCCAGCACGCATAGGCTGAGTGGATGCTGGAGACGCTTACCGGGTTCGCCGTGGTGGGCGTCTCGATCGCGGTGGGTTGGCTGATCGGGCGCATCGATCTCCTCGGTACGCATGCGCGTCACGTGCTCAGCCGCCTGACCTTCTTCGTCCTGTCGCCGGTGCTCCTTTTCGTCGTGCTTGCGCAAGCGGACGTACACACGCTGTTCTCCGCGCTCTTGCCGGTCTCCGCGATCGCCGCCGTCGCGGTGTTCGCCGTCTACGCCGTCATTGCGAAGCTTCTCTGGCGACGCCCCGTCGGCGAGGTCCTCATCGGCACGCTCGCCGCCGGCCAGGTCAACTCGAACAACATCGGCATCCCGTTGTCGCTCTATCTTCTCGGCAGTGCCGCCTATCCGGCTCCGGTGATCCTGTTTCAGCTCCTCGTGCTCACCCCGATCTCTATGGCGATCTTCGAAGCGGCGACTGCTTCCGGCACCGGGTCGCGGCGGGCCATCCCCGTGCTGCGGCGCACACTCACCAACCCGATCGTCGTCGGCTCCGTACTCGGCGTGCTCGTCTCCGTCTCGGGCGTACGTCTGCCTCCCATCGCACTGGACCCGTTGCAGTTGATCGCCGATGCCTGTGTGCCGGTCCTGCTCATCAGCTACGGAATCTCGCTTCACGGTCAGCGCATCCTCGGTACTTCAGGGCATCGTCGCGACATCGTTCTCGCCTCCGCGCTCAAGCTCGCCGCCATGCCCGTGATCGCCTGGGTGGTCGCCGCCTACGTCTTCCAGCTCTCGTCGCACGACGTCCTGATCGTCACGGTGCTCGCAGCCCTCCCGACGGCACAGAACGTGTTCAACTATGCACAGCGCTTCGACGTCGGCGAGACGATCGCCCGTGACACCGTCTTCCTGACCACGATCGGCTGCATCCCGATCCTCTTGCTGGTCGTCGCCCTCCTCGGGTGACTGTCTCCCCGTCACGACACGTCATCACGCGGGCGTCGTCCGACCCGGCGGTACGCTGAGAACATACCTCCCGAACGGATTTCCTAGAAAGGGCAAATCATGAGTTCCGAACCTTCCCTAGAGAAGGCCGCCACGAGCAGCATCCGGACCGCACTCGGTCTCGGTGGCGTCCTCTCGGTCATCCTCGGCATCCTTATCCTCGTCTGGCCCGGAAAGACGGCGATGGTCGTCACGGCCATCATCGCGATCTACGCCATCATCGCCGGCCTCGTCTACGCGGCACTCGGCATCTTCTCGTCGAGCAAGGGCGGGTGGGCACGCATCGGCCACATCCTGCTCGGCGTGCTGTTCATCATCGCGGGCGTCGTCGCGTTCACGAACCTGGGGGCCACGACCGCATGGCTCGCCGCGTTCCTCGGCATCCTGGTCGGAATCATGTGGATCATCGAGGGCGTCGTCGCCCTGTCGACGCTCGGCGACGCGCCATCCAAGGGCTGGACGGTCTTCTTCGCGATCATCTCGATCATCGCGGGCATCACACTGCTGTTCTCGCCCCTGTGGGGCGCCGTGGTGCTGTGGTGGCTGCTCGGCATCTCGGCGATCGTGCTGGGCATCATCCAGATCTTCCGCGCCTTCTCGTTCGGCAAGTAGGACTCACGCGAAAGCGCCCCGCGACCGTTCGGGTCACGGGGCGATTTCGTCATGAAGACGGATGCCGGGGCTCACTCCCCGCCGAAGGAACTCACGTCTCCGACCAGCCGCGTGTTGCCGGCGGGGATGGGTTCGACAGCGGCGAGAGCGACCTCGGCGGCGAACTCGGACACGTTGTACAGCTTGCCCGCCGACTCGCGACGATCGGCGATCGCGCCGGGATTCGCCCGCTCCAGGAGCGTCGCGGTGATGGTGCCCTCGATCATGTCACCGGAGACGACCACGAACTCGATGCCGTGCTCGGTCAGCTCGGGGATCCTCTCGCGCAGCGCATCCTCCCCCGCGCGCTTGGACAGCGCGACCGGCTCGTACTCCGGCATCGTGGGCGTGGTACGGATGAAGTGGGCCTGATGGCTCGTGACGAAGACGACGCGCGAGCCGTCCGGCATGAGCGGCAGCGCCGCATCCAGCACGTTCAGCTGCGCGTCGCGGTTGAGCAGCAGGGCGTAGTCCTCGCCCATGCCGCTCTCCATGCCGCCGGACGCGTTGAGCACGAGCAGATCGAGCGTGCCGAAGGTCTCCTTCACGGCTGTCATCATCGCCTCCACGGACGCCGCGTTCGTGAGGTCTGCCCCCACGACCAGCACCTCGACATCCAGCTCGCGCAACTGGGCCGCGAGCTTCTCGGCGCGCGGCGCCTTGTTGCGGAAGTTGATCACGACGTTCGCACCGGCCTGCGCCAGGTAACGGGCGGTGTCGGCGCCGATGCCACGCGAGGAGCCCGTCACGAGAGCGGTCCGTCCCGTGAGCGTGCCGACGGGAATGGGCTGGGTCATGAGCGGTCTCCTGCGGGTGGATCTCGAGGGAACGAGGTGGAACCGGCGCACCGGACGGTCGGGCACCCCTCCGACCTTACCAACGAGGACCCGCACGAGGCAGGATGCCCGCGTTGACGAGGAATGTTAGTGTGCACGAGAAGGGCACCGAAGGAGCGTCGTCATGTGGCCGGATCTCACACAGTACATGTGGATCGCCTGGCTGTCGTTGGCCCTCCTGTTCGTCATCGTCGAGCTCCTCACGCTCGAGTTCACCTTCCTCATGCTCGCCGCCGGCACGCTCATCGGCGGCCTCGGGACCAATCTCTTCGGCGGCCCGTGGTGGTTTCAGGTCCTGGCGGCCGCAGCGGTATCCGCGCTCCTGCTGTTCACGATCCGACCGCTGCTTCTGCGCGCCTTGCGCCGTTCGAGTCGGCTGCATCCCACCAACGTCGACGCTCTGTACGGCATGCCGGCGCGCGTGACGGGCCCGTTCGTCGACGGCCGCGGGTTCGTGCGTCTTGACAACGGGGAGCAGTGGACCGCGGAGGTCCCCGATGCTGTCGGCGCGCCCGAACTCGGCTCGCGCGTTGTCGTCACCGCCGTCCGCGGCGCCACCGTGGAGGTCGCGCCCGCGACCGTCACCCCGGAAAGGAGTTCCGACTGATGGTCGACATCGGCGCATTCATCGGACAGATCTTCATCATCGTCCTCCTCGTCGTCGTCGCGATCTTCGTGGTCGTCGTCATCTTCCGCTCGATCCGCATCATCCCGCAGGCGTACTCCGGCATCGTCGAGCGCCTCGGTCGCTATCAGCGCACGCTCTCCCCGGGTCTGAACCTCCTCGTCCCGTTCATCGACCGGCTGCGACCGCTCGTCGACATGCGTGAACAGGTCGTGTCGTTCCCGCCGCAGCCGGTGATCACCGAGGACAACCTGGTCGTCTCGATCGACACGGTCGTCTACTTCCAGGTGACGGATGCCAGGGCCGCGACCTACGAGATCGCCAACTACCTCTCCGCTGTCGAGCAGCTCACCACCACGACGCTCCGCAACGTCGTCGGCGGTCTCAACCTCGAAGAGGCGCTCACCAGTCGAGACGAGATCAACGGGCAGTTGCGGGTCGTGCTCGATGAGGCCACCGGCAAGTGGGGCCTGCGGGTGTCGCGGGTCGAGTTGAAGGCGATCGATCCACCGCACTCCATCCAGGACTCGATGGAGAAGCAGATGCGGGCGGAGCGCGACCGCCGCGCCGCGATCCTCACGGCCGAAGGCTCCAAGCAGTCGCAGATCCTCGAGGCAGAGGGGCGACGCCAGGCGGCGATCCTCGGCGCCGAGGGAGACAAACAGGCGGCCGTGTTGCGCGCGCAGGGCGAATCCGAGGCCATCCAGATGGTCTTCCACGCCATCCATGCCGGCGAACCCGACGACAAGCTGCTCGCATACCAGTACCTGCAGACGCTCCCGAAGATCGCCGAGAACCCGTCAAGCAAGCTCTGGATCATCCCGAGCGAATTCACGCAGGCCCTGCAGGGCATCGGCGCCGCATTCGCCGGCCGAGCGTCCGCATCACCGGACGAGGGATCCCCTTCGTCCGATGGCGCCGATCACGCCTCGTGACGCATCCGTGGTTCGCCGCCAGCGCCGCGCCGCGCGTGCTCGCGCACCGCGGCTTCGTGCCGCCGGATGCTGACGGCGTCGTTGAAAACACCCTCGCCGCGGTGGCTGCGGCTCACGCCGCAGGCGCCATGTATGTCGAATCGGACTGCCACCTCACCGCCGACGGCGTCGCGGTGCTGTTCCACGACGAGCGGCTCACGCGCGTGACGGGCGACCCGCGGCCGATCGCCGCGATCGGCCATGCCGAGTTGTCGCGCATCATGGCCGATCGTGGCGGTCTGCTCACCGTTACCGACGCGTTCGACGCGTTCCCCACCATGCGGTTCAATATCGACGTGAAGGCGGCCGCTGCGGCGCATCCGCTCGGCCGGATCGTCGCCCCGCACTCCCGTCGCGCGCTCGTGACGAGCTTCTCTGACACGCGCCGTCGCGCGGCGCTGGACGC
>NZ_JBASZT010000313.1:0-12735 GCF_049661145.1 Microbacterium sp. | reverse complement strand
CATCGTCGTGGTTCCTTTCGAGATGGATGTGAAGAGTTCTCTCGAAGGATCACACGGTGACCGTCGCCACGTTCACAGCGACGCGGCCACCGGATCCGTACACCACGCTATTGGACGCAACCCTGATTGTGGGTTCGGCGTCGGTAGCACGAAACAACGTCGCGAGGGGAGTCCGCTGGTGAGCGACACGTGGGTGCTCTTCCTCCATGGGATCAACGCGAGCACGGAGGATCACTGGCGCTTGCCACTTGATCAGGCGCTCGTGAGGGCAGGTCAAGAACCCATCGATCCCGCCCGCGTCCTCACTCCCGACTACCGGGCCGCGCTACGCGGAGAGGCCGAGGGCTCTTCCGCAGTGCGAGCAACTTGGAAGCGGCCGGACAAGGACTCGTTGAGGAAGGCACAGACTTCCTATGTAGCGCGCATGGCGTTTCTTGAATCGCAACTGAGGCCGATCGCGAACGGTGTGCCGGCGTGGGTGCAGCCACCGGAACTCGCCACCGTTCCCACGCTTGGCGCCTTGCTCGACGATGCCAGGAATTACGCACGCTCCGCAGAGGTCCGCGCGGCGGTCCACAGCATCGTCTTGGCCTCGCTTGAGGCTGTTCCGGCTGGCTCTCGAGTCGTGATTCTCGCCCATAGCCTCGGGTCGGTGGTCGCTGCTGACATCGTCAAGAAGCTCCCGGAAGGGCTCCACATACCTGTCCTGGTGACGATCGGAAGTCCCCTCGGTGCCATTACCGAGTTCCGTGGTCGTGACTTGGACGAGTACCCTTTCGACCGGCTTGGTGCTTGGGTCAACATCTTCGACCCGCGCGATCCAGTGACCGGCGGCCGAGGAATCGGTGACCGCTTCCGATGGGTCGTCGATGTTGCGGTAACCCTCCAGGACTGGATGTTCCCTGTATTGATCCACCAGCACGGTGGAGAGTACTACTGCGCGCACGCCGCGGTCGCTTCCGCGATCGTGTTGGCACTCGTTGGGACGGATGTCGCCAGGGCCGCGGTCGAAGGGTCCGACGCGGCTCGTGGGCTCGAACTGGCGCTGCTGCAGTCGCTCTACCTGCGTGAGCTATCAAAGAGACTTCCCGCTGATCTCGACCGCCTCGCCCGCTTCGAGCGGGTGCGGCGCGTCGTCGCCGCTGATAACTCGGCGGCCGCCGCAGTCCTACACGCGGCAGACGCATCAACGGCGCCGCTCCAACCCTCAGACTTTCTCCAGAGACCGGAGACGCATATCCGCGGAGCGTGGGCGGACCGGACACTGATCGCGCTCGCGATCATGCTTGCTTCGGGGAACCCGGCTCCTCCGTTCGACATCGAAGCGAAGCCTGATACGGACGAACGCCGCAGAGCTCTGGTCTCCACCTTGAGCCTTGTGCGCGCCAACAAGTCCGAGCCGACCGACGTGGATATCGTCGACGCGATCTTCTCCGCACGGAAGTCGGTTGACGACTACCTCGCTCCCGGGCTTTCGTGGGTTCCGGTGGCGCTGATCGCAGGAGGTGTGATCACTCTGGCAGCGACCGGCGTTGGACTCGCCGCGGTGATCCCCGCCGGTCTCGCCGGTGCAGCTGTCATTACAACGACACTGGCAGCCTTCGGACCTGGTGGCATGATGGGCGGACTCGCTACCCTCGCAGCCCTCGCCGGCGCTGGCGCGGGGATGGCAGGTGTCGGTGCCGGCGCCGCCATCGGTGCCAACGGTGTGGTCAAAGTAGCGCCCGACCTGTTTTCGCAGGCGCTCGACGAGGCCATCGCTGCGTCCGGCTCCGAGTCGCTCCGTAGCCTGCTGGCCTCGGTGCTCACCCTCGTTGACGTGCAGGAGAAGCTGGAGTTTCCCACCCAGCGCGACCAGATGCTGCAAGCCTGTCTGAATGCGAAGGCTCAGTTGGCGTCACGCATCGGAGAACACGAGTTGATCGACCCAAAGTCCTCATCGGCGAAGACGGCACGAGAGAAGCTAGCTCTACTGGAGAAGGCCTGCCAGTGGTTGCGTGGTGAGGAACGCGCCGAGTCATCCGACGCCCTCGAATTGCAGCGCATTGCAACCGCGTACCGGGAGGCGTTGGTCGGCCGCGAGGAGCGCTTCCACGCGTTGCTTGTAGGGCCCGGCCGGTCCCACATGAACGAAGACCGCACGGCGATTGAAAGCTTCGACGACTGATGCCCTCGCCCCTTTGAGTGCGTATCGTCACTCCGTGGACGGTCGATCGATGTCGACCGCCCAGCGGCGCGGCAGACGGACCCACCTGCTCACAGTCCTTGCAGCCGCCGTCCAGTACGAGCGGTCGGGCGTATGCAGCATCAACTCCACCTTTCATGGTCGCGCCCTTGTGCGGGCTCTCCGATCAGGTGCCGAGTGCGAGCGTCCGGCAACACCAAACGTCGAGGATCGCTTCGTCTATGCGTCGGCTGAGTCCGCTGACGAAGTGCCTTCGGTCTCGCTGAGCGCCCGTGAACGTGCTCTGCTCATCGAGATGGCCACGTCGTCGAGGTCGTCGTCGAACAGGTCTGCATAGGTGTCGAGGGTCATTGCGGCCGATGCGTGTCCGAGCATGCGCTGCACCGCCTTGACGTTGGCGCCCGCGCTGATCGCGAGAGACGCGGCTGTGTGCCGCAGCCCGTGAGGCGTGATGTGCGGGAACGACGTGTCTGCCTTTCGCGCGCGTTTGACGGCGCCGGCGAACCAGCCGGCCTTGGAGTTGGGGAGAGGCATGGGGTCGTCTCCGGGTCCGAAGACGTAGTCCTCGCGGGTGCGGGTCACGACGGCGCCCGCGATGAATGGGAGGAGGAACTCCGGGATGGGAACGGTGCGGTCCTCGTCGTCTTTGGTGGTGCCGAGGACGATGGTGGCGTTGACCATGACCGCGTTCTCCTCAATGAGGATCCGGCGGCGCGCGAGGTCGATGTGCCAGACTCGGATGCCCGTCACCTCGCCCCATCGAAGTCCTGTGTAGGCGAGCATGTTGACAAGCTCCGGATGGCGGCTTGTCGTCGCGAGCGCATGGACCTGTTCGTGGGTGAGGTAGCTCCTCCGCTTGCGTTTCTTCTTCGGCAGCTCGAGTTCACGTGCCGGGTTCAGCGTGATGCGCAGATCCTTCTTGGCGCCGTCGAGAATGCCGGCCAATACACCGTGGGCACGTAGCACCGTTGTCGCGCCCCGTGTCTGGCTGAGCTCGGCGATCCACTCCTGCACCTCGGAGCTCGCGATGCTGCCGATCGTGCGGTGGCCCCAGAAAGGCTCGACATGGATGCGCCACGCAGAGTCCAGTGACCGATAGGCGGACGCCTTCATGATCGGCGGTCGCTTGCCCGCGAGCCAGGAGGGGCCGAGCTCGCCGACGGTGATGCGCGACTTGCTGGCATCGATGAACTCACCCTGCGCCTTCTTCACCTCCACGCTCGCGAGGAACAGCAACGCGTCCTTCTTGGTGGTGAATCCGCGTTTGTCGGTCTGCGTGTTGTCGGGCCGGCGGTAGCGGACGCGGTAGCGCCGACCGTCCTTTGTCTCGTAGGGCTGGACGCTACCCACGTGCCGGTCGGGCGGCGGCGTACCTCACTCCTTTGAGCAGGCCGGCGTCGCGGGCCTGCTTGATCCAGTGCACGGCGGTGCGCGGGCTGAGGCCGAGTTCGTCTTCGAGCGCTTTGGCGGGTGGGCGGCCGGTGAGTGCGGCGACGCCGTAGATGACCTGCACGGCTTCGAGTCGTGCCGCGCGCAGTTCTGCGCGGGCGCTGTCGCCGGAGGCTTTGTCTGCGTCGCGGATGGGAGCGGTCATCCACTCCGGGAGCAGCCGGCCCTGCGCGTTCATCGCGTCGGCGGTGACGAGCGTACCGTTCTCGTCGAGCGGGAACGCGACGCACCGCGGCGCGGCGGCTTGGAGGATCGTGCCGAGGCGTGCCTGGCGCAACTCGGTGCCGGAGACCTCGCCGCCGTCGAGCAGCCATGTCGTGGCGCGGCGGAGTTGTGACTCTGGGTGCTCCGTATGACGATGCTTCGCCGGGAGGCTGCTGATGAGTGAGGTCGACACAACTCGCCGCATAGCGCGAGAGCCATTGTTCGACCGTCTGGCGGCGCTCGTTGAGCAGGCGCGCGCGGTGGTCGCCGCTCAGGCCAATGCCACTCTGACGCTGATGTACTGGCAGATTGGCCGCGTCATTGACTCCGAGGTGCTGCAGCGTGAGCGTGCCGAGTACGCGCATGAGATTGTGGCCTCGCTGGGGCAACAATTGACCGCCAGATTCGGTCGCGGGTTCGACCGCACCAACCTCTACCGCATGGTGAAGTTCGCCCAGGTCTTCCGGGATGAGGAGATCGTGGCCTCGCTGGGGCCACAGTTGAGCTGGACCCACTTCAAGGCGCTTCTGCCGGTGCGGAGTGCCGAGGCTCGCATGTTCTACATCGAACAGACGCTCGCCTGTTCTACATCGAACAGACGCTCGCCGCGCATCTGAGCGTGCGCGCGCTCCGGGAACTGATCGGCCGCCAGGGGTTCGAGCGCAAGGAGATCGCCAACGCGCAGACGCCGGGCGGATCGGCGGTGCCCACCGACACCTTCCGCGATCCGTACTTCCTGGACTTCCTCGGCCTCAAGGACGCCTACGCCGAGCGAGACGTCGAAGAGGCCATCATCCGCGAGATGGAGGCCTTCCTGCTGGAGATCGGCAACGGCTGGGCATTTGTCGCACGCCAGAAGAGGATGACGATCGATGAGGACGACTACCACCTCGACCTGCTGTTCTACTCCCGCCCGCTCCGCCGCCTCATCGCGGTCGAACTGAAGGTCGGCCGCTTCAAAGCCGCCTACGAAGGGCAGATGAAGCTGTACCTCAAGTGGCTCGATCGCTACGAACGCCGGGACGACGAAGAAGCGCCGATCGGCCTGATCCTGTGCACCGAAACGAGCCGGGAGCAGATCGAACTGCTGGAGATGCACAAGGACGGCATCATCGTCGCCGAGTACTGGACCGCCCTGCCACCCAAGGCCGAACTTCAAACGCGCATCCAGGAGATCTACCGCTCGGCTGCCGTACGCGTCACCCGCACCGCGATCGAAGCCTCCGTGGATCCGGCGGAGGTCGACTGAGCTCGCTTGACCGCGTCGTTCCGCGGCCTGCACCCTATGGTGGGGCGTATGACGGTCGGCACCCTTGTCGACACCGACGGCGGGCTCTCCAGAGCAACAACGCGGGCTCGATCCCGCGGGTCATTCATCTGACAGATCGGCTCGGTCGTCTAGCCTGTGCGACATGGTCTTTGCAGCGACGGTCGTCAAGGTGCTCATTGCGTCCCCCGGGGACACAGCCGAGTTGCGGGATACTGTCGAGGAGGTTCTGCATGAGTGGAATGGTATGCGTAGCGGAGGTGCAGCCGTCGTTCTGCTGCCACGCCGCTGGGAGACGGACGCCGTCGCGGAGTATACCGATACCGACGGTCAGTCAGTCATCAATGCCCAGTTGGTATATGACGCCGATATCGTGATCGGCGTTTTCCATTCGAGGCTCGGGACGGCGACGCCGCGCGCGGCCTCCGGCACAGCTGAGGAGCTCGGGCGGAGTCAGGAGGCTGGCAAGCGGGTGCACGTCTACTTCAGCGACATGCCGATCGCGCACGATCACGACCGCGCGGCGTTAGCCGCGCTGGACGAGTTCAAGAGGGCGCTCCGCGAGCGCGGGCTCTTCGGGTCGTTCGATTCGCCGACAGCGCTCCAGGCGCAGGTCCGGCGCGCGATTGAGCACGACCTGACGATCCTCGATCTCGGCGCGCGGCCCGCAGGGGGCTCTCGAGGCGCAGCGTTGCGCGCTACCTTCGCGTATGACCGGGAGCCAGACAACCGCGGTCGGATACGAAGCACGCGAGAGCGCATTGAGTTGGTCAATGAAGGTCGTGAGGCCGCCGAGGGCGTGACATACGAGATCCTTCCGGTCGGCAAGAACAACCACGGGCCTTTGATCCACCACGACGGCGAGCCATTTACGATCGCGCCGAACGGCGGAACCTTCGTCATCGCGGTCCTGCGGTACGCCGGGACTGCCGACAACATCCAACTCCATCTGCGATGGTCCGAGGGGGGAGCCCAGCGATCTTCACAGCAGACCGTCGCATTGAGATGACGCGTGGGCCCGAGCAAGAGGGCGGAACCACTATTGTGATGTCAATCACGTGGCCCAGGGTGCCCGCCGGGACTTCCGCGAGCGGATGGTTTGCTCAACGTCTACGAGACTTGAAGTAGCGCTCCGGTCTATGGAGCGCTTCCATACGTATGGAGCGGGGAGACTGCGTGAACCTTGTCGACGAGTTGGAGGAGTTCCTGCGGCTGCAGATGGTGGCCCCGGAGGTTGTCGCCCCCGTCGATGAGGCTCCGTGCTCAGCGATCCTGATCGACGATGACAACTACTTGGTGAACTGTCTTATCGTTGCGACGACCAGTGCCGTTACATCGGAGCAGATCGCCACGGTTGTTGGGCGCCTCTTGCGACATGAGGCGCTCCGCACGGCTCTAGTCGTCCCGGACGACATGACGACCTCGCAGCAGGAGAAGTTGCGTAGGGAGGGAGTGCAGTTCTTCGGGCAGCTCAGTTCTTTCACCAAATACCTGGACAATCACCTCAGGCCCGATCGTGTCTGTGCGAAGCTGCTGCAACCGGGCCAGGATGCTCCCAACGCGCGCGCTGGACTTCTTTTCGAAGAGGACTTTATCGCGCCAGATGCGGTCAGCCAGGGTGCGGTCAAGGTTCAGGCGATGCAGCATCTCGTTGTCAACTGGTCCCGAGGCGTCTCGCCCCGGGTTGGTGTCATCCTCGCACCGGCCGGATACGGCAAGAGCAAGCTCACTCATATCCTCGCGAAGCGGCTCGCCAAGGTGTATTCGGAGAAGGCGACGCCGGGCGCACCTCTGCCCTACCTCATACCGTTCGGCGACTATCGCGGCACGAACACCTTCGACGGGCTCATCAGCCTCGCACAAGCGGAGCACGGCGCCCCGCTCCTCACACCGGGGGCGTTCCGCTTCCTGGTGAGCCGAGGACGCGCGCTACTAATCCTCGACGGATACGACGAGATGCTCGACAAATTTCCTCATGAAGCGAAGAGCAATATCGGCGAGTTCATCAGCAAAGCGGGGCCGTCGAGCCGACTGATCCTCACAGCGCGCACACTATTTTACCGGTCATCCGGCGAGGTCGTCGGGATGGTCGGCGACCCAAACTTCACTACCGACGACGTTGAACTCCTGGAGCTTCAGCCGTTCGATCGAGGCAAGGCACGGACGTATCTCCGTATCAAACTCGATCGTACCGGGGACAAGAGCCGGCTTGTCGAACGTTCTCAACAGCTCCTCGACCGAGTCCAGGGGGGATTGGGCATATACGGCAGCCCATTCTTTCTATCCGAGTTCGTGGCGCAAGTCCGCGAGGACGCGGACAAGTTCACGATTAGCGGCGCGCCGACTGATTTCCTTGACTACCTCGTGGGGGTATCGTTTGCGCGCGAACGGATCCGCCAGGGGCACGACTTTTCGGACAAGGAGCAGCAGGCGTTCCTCGAGAACATTGCGCTCGATATGCTGCGGTCAGAGCGGACGGCGGCCTATGACAAGGAGGATCTGGAGTTGTTCGCGCTTGAGGCGGTGTCGAACGACCATATCGACATCGACGACCAGAGGCTCCCACTGCTCTTCGCGCATCACTTTCTTGATCCTGTGGACGGCTACGCATCATTTCAGCATCAGGTGTGGCGAGACTACTTTCAGGGTAAGGCGCTGGCTCGTGCTTTCAGTACGGAGCGCATTGAGGCCATAGATGTGCTAAACCGGCGGGAACTCCCGGATGGGATCGTGAACAATTGCGTCTCCGCGGGAGACAGATGGCTACTGGCGGCGCGTCTCGGCGCCGTGGCCGATCGGACCAACGATGTCGGTATGCGCAACCTACTGCGACTGCTCACCGAGATCGCGCGCGAGAAGCGGGAGCGTTACGTGATTCCTGCGCCAATTTCCGAGCGGATGGCGGCGCGGAGTTTGAGCGATCTTTATCTGACCAACCTCGATTTTTCCGGAGCGGATCTCCGCGGCTGCGTGTTCACCGGCACGTACCTTCGCAATTGCGATCTGCGCGATACTCACTGGAACGGCGCATTCCTCAGCAACACCACTTTCATCGACTGTGAGATCGGATCGGAGATCGCTACGGCGGATCACGCCAGTTCGGTGATCGACGGAGAAGAATTCTTCGGTCCGCAGTTGCGAGAGCGTTTCGCAGAGTCAACTGAGGGAGCAGCTGCCGAAGGCGACTCGGAGGACGCTCGCGAGACGCCGGAACGATACGCGATCCGGGTGCTCGCGGGACGCCTGGGTAAGTTCCAGAAGGGCAACGTCTTCGACACCTCGATCGACTGGTCGAATTTCATGGGAGGGCTGCCCCGCGCTGACCATGATTTCGTCGTCAAACGCCTCGTGCGAGCCCTGAAGGCCGAGGGGATACTGATGGAAGATAGCGGTGTCGCCGGTAGCCGGCCGCCATTCATCCTGACCCGCGACTCAGGCGTACGTCGCGATGTCGCCACGCTGACGTCGACGAACGAGGTGGGTCACTCGCTCCAGCCGGTCGTCGACCGACTACTCAAGCGCCGCGATTAGAGCTGTCGTCGATGGTCAGTACTGGATTCCTGGGGTGGCTCGTTGACCCCGGACCGCCATTCGAGGGCGAGTTGCTGGTGTCTTCCGGGCTCTCCAAGGTGCTTATTGGTCCGAACGGATACGGCAAGTCACTCCTGCTCGCCGCCATCCGTGCCCCTTCAACCCTGAGGGTGTTCAGCAATCTGCCCCGGCGTCTGCGCGAAGAGATCGTGGCGTCGTCCGCTGAACTCGTAGGCCGCGGGTCCGCAGGGCTGTCAGGACTGTTGATCGACGAGCTCGACGCGCGCAAAGACCGGGCATGGGGGCTACAGGTCACGAGCGAGGGGCGCGGTCGGGTCAGCGTCATGAAGCCCGACGGCAGACTCGAGGGAAGTGTGTCTCTCGAGATTGACCAGCGTCTGATCGTGGCCGCGATCGAGCGATGGATTGTCCCAGACGCCGAAGACGCCGCTTCATTGGACGTGCGCACGCGCAAAGCGTTCGGTGCCTGGGTAGTCGCCTGCCTTGACGGCGTCGAGGGGACGGTTGCCCTAGGCAGAAACCCGCTCGTCGGACGTCTGGCCGATGAAACGAGTGTTTCGCTGCTACAGCCGGCGGAGTCGTTCGCCGACATCCTCGCAACGCGAACGCGCGATCGGGTCGCCGCGCTGGTGGGCTTTCGGCTCGATGTAAAGGTCCTCCCCGAGGATGACTTCGGTTACCGGATTCGCTACGGCCGGGAATGGTTCCCCGTCGAGCAGGCGAGTTCCGCTCTCCGCCGGTGGGTGAGCCTCGCGGCGAACGAGACGCTCTGGGAGATGCAGCGAGTCGCCGAAGAGTCGACGCGGTATGGCGATGCCCGCATCGAACTCCGCGACTTCCTCCAGGGCGAAGTTCCGGAGGGTCGTCTTCCCCGCCACGAGATCCAGGGATTCGCCAGCAAGAGCTCTTGGATTATGCTCGACGAGCCGGAGATACATCTCTACGGCAGCGAGGTTCGAGCGCTCGGAAAGACCCTAGCCGCACAGTCTGAGAGCGGACGTCTGTACATCGCGAGTCACAGCGTGGAGCTCGCTTCCCACCTCGTAGGGATCGGCGAGTTTCTTGCCTTCTCTGCTCCCGGTGTGTTCGACACTCAGGGACCAGAGGACTGGCTGAACCTCCAACTCGCGAATCTCGCGGCACAGGGCGCAGGTGCCCTGTCGATGATGCGAGTCTTGTACGTTGAGGGCGCTTGGGATGTCAAGTTCATGGAACTCCTATTCGCTGCAGAGTTGCGCGAGCAACGAATTGTTCTGTGCCCAGTGAACGGGACTATGAGTGCCGGGTCCGTGGCGACGTCCGTCTGGCAGCGCATGACGAGCGCCCCGTTTGGTGTCATGTTCGACGCCTTGAGCGCACAACGTGTTCATGCGAAGTGGCAGGAGGTCCGCGGATCGGACGAGAGCAGCCGACGTCGCATCGTGCGCGCCCTACGGGCGGAGGCGAAGCGCGCCGGCAGGTTCGAGGACCGGGGGATGGCGCAACTCCAAGCAGACATACTTGAGGCCGGGATGGAGAGCAGGGTGCATTTCCTCATGCACGGACTCTCCGACATATTTCAGGTTGCGAGTCCGCGCGCGTTCGGAGGCGATGTCGATAGCTGGGCCGATGCAGGGTTCGGCGGAGATGGGAAGTTCAAGGACTTCGTCCGCTCCACCTTCAGAACGGACCTCACCAAGGCCTACGCGTCGCAACGAGTCTTCGAAAGGGTTCGCGACGAGGGCCACATCGACCAACCAGCGATGCGCGCCCTTCAGGACGAGTTCCGACAGTTCGTGGCGTGGTGTTCGAGCGATGGGGCCGCGGAGAGCCTCGACGAAGTTCTATCCCGCCCGAGGACGATAGATTCCTGAGGAGAAGAAGGGGAATGATGGCCGATAAAGGCGTGCTGTTGGTTGACTGGGACAACCTCGCTGGGGCAGTACTGGGTCGAGGGAAGAAGGTTGATCGCGATCTCGTAGACGCGCTATGGAGGTTCGCGCGGGAGCGTATGCAGGGCTCGCCGTCGGCCCACATGGCAGCGACGCAGTTCGACCCTTCTATCGTCGCGGCGATGCAGGAGCATTTCATCTCTTCGGATCCGGTCCGCGCCGCGAAGGAGCAGGCCGATATTTTGCTAACCGTTCGGGCGATGGATTACCTGCATCAAGGTGCACAGAGGTTCATTCTCGTCACTGGCGACCAGGACTTCATTCCGCTGATCGAACGGCTGCTACGCGACGACGCGCAGGTCACCGTGGTCTACGGAGATCCGCGCAAGCTGAGTCCAGAACTAACGAAGATGCTGTCGAACGTGGGCGTTGACTCGCTCGACATCGCCGATGTCGCTAGCCTCACCGACCGCCGTGCCGATACGAGCGGTCGTGCGTTTGCCGCAATGCTCGAGCTCACCCGGCGCGGCTTCATTCTCGGAGGTAAGGATCGTGGGGGCCGGTTCGAGCTCCTGGTGGGGTGGGATCTGGTTAGCCCGGGCGAAGATACTGACTACTGGGCGCTCGTGGAACAACTTTGCTTGAAGGAGACCCGCTACGACGTTGCCGTTCTTGCGTCCGACCGGAAAACCTGGACCCCCACAAACGCCACGAGGACCTACCTCGAGATCACGGACGCCAGGATGGAGGAGATCATTGCGCTCGATGATGTCTTGCGCTCGTTGTCGGCGCGGCCGACTGGGGTTAGCTTGGGTGTACTACTCTCGGGCCCGTTCGTTGGTGACGACGGGACGAAACTCGATAGGACGCTTGACGCGCTGGTCACGGTCGGGCTCGCTCGACGCCAGCCAGACGGTACGGCGTCTATCGTAGGGAACCCCATCACGCTTGGCTACCTCGAACCATTGTGGCGCGTTCACACGGCCGTCCAGGCGGAGACGCATCGGCGAGGCGCCACTAGCATCTCATTCCGCGATCTCGAGCGGCTGCTCGGTACATACGGGATCGGTCAAGGCAAGGACAGCCGCGCAGCGGGCCTCGTGCAGGCGACGATCAAGCACGCACAGGCGTCTGGGGTCATTGATTCCGTGGCCGTCAGTGGTAAGCGCCACGCGCGGGTTGTGCATTCGATGCTCTGCGCCACCATCGAGCGCGCCTATCGGACGATCTACGCAGAATATCGCGACCGGATCGGGCAAGCGCTAAGCGAGCAGGACATCCTTGTCCGCATGGAAGCGTTGGATGAGTCCATGTCGACACCGACGTTCGGGTACGCGAGCCGTGACCGCCACCGTATCCTTCGTGTTCTGGCGCAGTCGGGATTGATTCGACGCCGCGACGGCTCTGCCACCATCCTCGCGTCTCGGTGGGGCGATACGCTCGCCGGCGGCGCGAAGTGACCCACGCTCTCGCGCCGAGCTGCTGTGTGCTATGGTTCGTATCTAGGGAAAGCGGCGGATCCTCGTTTGCACACATGGCGCGAGGCGACCTACTTTATACCCGGCCCCAGCTTCGGCTGGGGCTTTCGTCTTCGCGGTAAGCGATCCTGATCGCAGACTGCCGAAACGGATGCGCGTATCTGGGTCGAACACGGAATGGTGCGAGCGGACTTCCGGATCGCGCTGCGAATCTCGGAACGGACCCCCGTGTTTCCGCTCGCCATCCAAGGGCTTCGCCTTGCGGAGATTCGAAAGAAGCAGCGACGACGTCCGGTGGGGCACCGTCGCGGGTGCGGAAGCAACGATTGTGCGGACGGTCGTCGGACGCCGAGTCCCGTGCCCACAATTTGCCCACAATCGAACCGAAACGAACCTGTTTCAACGTCCTCTAAGGCCGTCGATCCCGGCTGCGGGAACCGCGGAATCACGTGGATGTCCCGGGATCACGCTGACGTGCCCGGGGGTTCAAATCCCACCGTCACCGCCATTGTCGAAGCCCCGCGAACCCTTGGAAACACTGGGATCGCGGGGCTTCTGCCTTGCTGTGACCCAGCGCTGCGGTAACGGAGCAGTAACGGAATTCTGGGTCAAGTCCTGGGGCGTGGTGTATCGGTGATGGTGTGATCCTTCGGTTCTGATGGTTATGCGGTGAGTGCTCGGAGGTCGGGTTCGGTCACCTCCTCGGGGTTGGGGTCGGGTTCGCCGACG
>NZ_JBASZT010000312.1:0-1969 GCF_049661145.1 Microbacterium sp. | reverse complement strand
GCCGCGGCGGCCGCGGCATCGATCTGCGCCTGCTGCTGCGCGGCCTGGTACTGCTGCTGCGCGACGGCGTCCTGGCGCTGTGCGGCGGCACGGTTGTTCATAGCGTTCGCCGTGCCGGTGACGACGGCAGTGCGTGCGGCGAGGCCGACGAGGCCCGGGCGTCCTACTCTTCCGATGGGCATGTCAGTCTCCTTCGTTCTCTGCGTCGGCTTCGCTCTCTGCGAGGTCGACGATGGCGTTGACGACCGGCGCGGGGATGCGCTCCGTACTGATGACCTCGGCGCCCGAGGCCGCGAGGCTCGACGCGAGTCGGGTCGCCCACGTGAGTTCGAGCGCGACGATCGCCGACGACGTTCCGGGGGCGACGAGCTCGGCGAACGCGTCGATGTCCTCCTGCCCCGTGATGCCGATCGCGGCGAACTCGATGTCGCCGAACCCGAAGTGCTCGCCCTCTTCGTCGAGATCGATCGCAGTGACGGTGCCGTCGGCATCCTTGCTGACGATGACGAAGTCGAGCAGCCGCACGACGCCCGTGGCGATCGAGTCGGAGAGGGCGGCGATGATGCCAGGGGTGGGCCGGTCGCCGTCGAGGCTGATGAGATACAGCTCGACGGGTCCGAAGCGGAAGTCGGTCACAGGTGTGTCCTTTCTGTCGAGCCGATTCTGCCCCCGCGGGTCGGCGCGCGGCGAGGCCGCGGGCCGCGAATCCCTCGCGGCGGGTGAGCGGTGGTTGAGCGGCGGGCGAGCGCTTCGCGGGGACGGTGGGGTGGCGTTTGGCAATACCGGGTATACTCTCGGCAGGGCCAAGGTGATGGTGTCTCTCCCCGACGAGGTGCTGCACGCTGTCGACCTCGAGGCAGATCGCCGAGGCCAGTCGCGCAGCGGACTGTTGCGCGAACTGGCCGAGGAGATGCTGCGTCGGCGCAGTACCGCACGCGCCGAGCGCATGGCGCAGATCGATGCGATGACCGCCGCGCCGGTCGACCGCGGCGGCGATGTCGCCGGCGTTCTCAAGGCGAGCCGGCCCGAGCGATGAGTCTTCGGCTTCTCGACGCGAGTGTGCTGCTCGCGAGCGAGGATGCCGGCGACGAGAACCATGACGATGCCCGGCGCCTCCTGCGTGGTGCGCACGCGTTGTCGACGATCGATCTCGCCTACTACGAAGTGACGAACGTCGCCGTGCGCAGCTGGCGCGACGAGGCGGTGGCCGAGCGCCTTCGCCTTCGTGTCGCAGCTCTCGCGGATGACGGCGGGCTGACGCGAGTCGATCCGGCGCTGCTATCGGCGACAGTGTCCATCGCCGCCGAGCTCGGTATCTCGGTCTACGACGCGGCGTACGTGGCCGCGGCGGAACGGACAGGCGCCATCCTGGTCAGCTGCGATGTGCGGGACCTCGTCTCGCGTGGGCTTGCCGTCCCGCCTGCTGCGGCGCTGTGACGACGCGGGCGCTCAACCGGCGCTGCTGTCGAGGTCCCCGGTGAGGTAGCGCTGGACGGTGGGAGCGAGGTCGGCGACGATCTCGTCGGGGGATGCCGACGCCAGCGGTTCCAGTTCGATCACGTACCGCGTGACGATCAGTCCGACGATCTGGCTCGCCACGAGAGTCGCGCGCCGCTGTGCCGACGGGCCGCCGCCGAGGCGGTCGCCGATCCGGTGCAGAATCTCGCGCGAGACGAATCCCAGCAGTAGCGACGACGTGCGCCGGCCGCCGATGACGGCGCGGATGAGCGCGACGCCGCGGGAGCGAAACGCGGGGTCGTCCCACAGCGTCACGACCGCACGCACGAGGCGCTCGCCGGCGCCGTCGAGGTCGCCCGACAGCGCGCCGCCGATGAGCTTGCGCGGATCGACCGGGACGTCGACCGTCGCGGCGAACAGCGCCGACTTCGTTCCGAAGTAGTGGTGCAGCAGCGCCGGATCGACGCCCGCCCGCTCGGCGATCGCACGCATCGTCGCGCCGTCGTAGCCC
>NZ_JBASZT010000311.1:0-7983 GCF_049661145.1 Microbacterium sp. | reverse complement strand
GGTCATGGCTGGCGCAGACGTCGCTGCGCCGCGCCGCAGCCGAGCTGCTGGGCATGCCGCGGAGCGCCGAGCCGACTCCGGACCGCTCGGTCACCGATGTCTCCGGTCACACGCAGGAGTTCACGGTCGCGGGCCGCCGCATCACGACCGCCGCGCCCGCGATGAGCTATCCCGGCGGACCGGCCCACTTCGCGGCGCCTCGACCGTGGGGGCAGGACGATCCGTCGTGGGTGTGAGCGCCGGCGCGCCACCGGACAACCGAGTGCACCTCAAGACGGGAGCCCGAGATCGGCCAACCTCAACTCTGCCAGGGAGCCCACGACTCGTAGCCCGGGTTCGCGGCGCACGGGCAGTGCCGTCTCCACGGCGATCACGCGGGCGCCGACCGCCCGCCCGGCGGCGATTCCAGAAGGCGAGTCCTCGAGCACGACCGCGTCGCAGGGTTCGATGCCCAGCGCCGCGGCCGCCTGTCGGTACGGCGCCGGGTCCGGCTTAGCACGTTCGACGTCGTCGCCCGAGACGACGACGTCGAACACGCCTGCGGCGCGGGCGACGGCCGCGGCGACCTCGGTGGGAGAGGACGTCACCAGTGCCTGTGGGATGCCCGCCGCCGCAATGTCGCCGGCGAGCTCTATTGCTCCGCGGTGCCACGGCGCGGCCCCGGCTGCCGCGGCCTTGTCGATCCGGTCGGCCACCTCCTGCGCCATGATGCGCACGATCCGATCCGGTGGCAGTCGCACGCCCCGCTCACGCAGAAGGCGCGCGGTGTTCAGCAACGGCGTGCCGACGACCGCGAGTGCGTCCTCGTGAGCCCAGCGAGCGCCGTACTGCTGCGCCAGCCGAAGCTCGGCGTCCAGCCACAGCGGCTCGGTGTCCGTGAGGGTCCCATCCATGTCCCACAGCACGGCGGCCGGCGCGGTCATGAGTGCGCCTCGGGCTGCACACGGTGCCAACGACTCGCACCGGTCATGGCGGCGATCACGTCTTCATACCGTGTGGATCGCGCGTCGAATGACCCGTTGTTGCGGCCGTGTCGCAGCACCTCTATGCGGTCGGCGACCGCGCGCACATCGCTGATGCTGTGGCTGATCAGGATGACTCCGACCCCCAGTTCGCGCAGGTGCTCGATATAGCCGAGCACCTGCGCTGTCTGCGCGATCGACAACGAGGCGGTCGGTTCATCGAGAACCACCAGGCGCGGAGAGCCCACCAGTGTGCGCGCGATGGCGACGCACTGGCGTTGTCCCGCGGAAAGGTCGGAGACCGGAGCGTGCAGGAGCGGGATGCCGCCCCCGAGCTGGTCGAGATAGCTACGCGCGAGCTTGTCCATCTTGTCGCTGTCCATCAGCCCGCCACGGATCACTTCGTGCCCAAGGAAGATGTTCGCGACGACATCGAGGTTCTCAGCGAGCGCGAGCTCCTGGAAGACGGCGGCGACACCGTGGCGGAATGCGCTGCTGGGGTTCGGCAACTCCGTCACGACCCCGTCGAGGCTGATCGTGCCCTCGTCCGGCACGTACACGCCCGACACGATCCTCGCCAGCGTCGACTTTCCTGCGGCGTTGTCGCCCACCAGAGCGACGACCTCACGCCGATGGACCACGAGATCCGCGTCGACGAGCGCCTCCACTGCGTGGAACCGCTTCGTGACGCGTCTCAACTCGAGCACGGGCGTTTCGTCACGAGACATGTTCACCTCTCCCCTGGACGGTCGCCATCGACCGCCTCTGGTCGAATGCCAGGGCAACCAGTCCCCGCACTTCCGCCTGCTGTCCCAGTTCTCCCGGAACCACTTCGACCCCGTCATCGCCGGTCAGGGGCACGCGACGAGTGACCGCGTCGCGCAGCGGCGCGAGCAGTAGCTCCCCGGTTTCAGCCAGCTCACCGCCGACGATGATCCGCTGAGGATCGAACGCGAGTGCAAGCCCCGCGACGACCGCGCCGATCGCAGCTCCCGCGTCCGAGATCACCTGGCGACACCCCGGGTCACCTTCGACGGCGAACCGGATGAGGTCCCGCAGCGTGATCCCGCTGCGAGACATGCGCAACAGATTGGTCAGTGCCTCGGCACCGACCACGGTGTTCAGGCAGCCGCGGCTGCCACAGGGGCAGATCGCGCCTGCAGGGTCCACTTCCACGTGCCCGATCTCTCCCGCGATGCCCCGTCGACCGCGGTGCAGCTGTCCACCGACCACGAGTCCGGCGCCTACCAGGTGCGAGGCGCGGACGAACACGATGTCCGAGCATCCGCGACCGGCGCCGAAACGGCTCTCCCCGAGTGTGCCAGCCGTAGCATCCGTCTCGACGATGATCGGGATCCCGAGCCGCCGCGCGAGCACCTCGCGGATATCGGTGTCCTCCCACCCATCGAGCACCCCCCGCGCGCGGATCATTCCGGTGCGAGGGTCGATGGCGGCGGGGAGCGCCACGCCTGCGCCAACGATTTCGGACAGCTCAGCACCGAGGGACTCCACGAGGTCGACGACCAGAAGGGCGGCACGGTCGAGCGTCGTGTCCACACGGTGGTCGGGTGGCAGCGGCAGCACGCGTTCAGAGAGGCCGTCGTGACCACTGTCGCCGATGAGCACGCGCAGCGAGCGTTGGCCGATGTGAATGCCCACTGCAAGTCCGGTGCGCTGGGCGAGGGTGACCAGTTGTGCACGCCGACCGGTGCGGACGGTGGAGCGGGTGTCCACCACTCCTTGATTGAGCAGCAGCTTGACGATGGTCGACACCGTGGCCTGCGACAGCCCGGTGGTCGCGGCGATCTCGACCTGGGTGAGGGCACCGTGACGCCGGATCGCTTCGACGATGCGCTGGCTGTTAGCCTCACGCAACGCCGACTGCGACCCGAACTGGGGCGTCGACGTCCTCACATTCGGCATCGTAGCCGGACGGCGGCGCACAAGGTTCGACTTCCGAATCGAATCGCTTCGATGCCTTCATTTCTTGAACACAGATCCGCGATTTTCTCGCAAGGACGCAAGGCGGAGCGAGCTCTTCCCGCACTTCCTTGGCATCAGACTCGCCAGATCACCGCGAGATCGACCGCTTTGACATCGAGACTCGAAGATAACGTTTTGGTATCGCCGATGAAACTCGATTGCGTTGCGAGCCGCGCGACTCTACCTTCGAGACTGTCAACAGCGACGCATCAGATCGACACAAGGACGTTGAGATTCTCATGGCAGACAACTCGGTCATCCTCGAGATGCGCCACATCGTGAAGGAGTTCCCCGGAGTGCGGGCCCTCGACGACGTGACGATGGCTGTGCGCAGGGGCGAGATCCACTCGATCTGCGGCGAGAACGGCGCCGGCAAGTCGACCCTCATGAAGGTGCTGTCCGGCGTCTATCCGCACGGTAGCTATGGCGGCGAGATCTTCTTTGATGGTGCCGAGGTCCAGTTCCATGACATCAAGGCGTCCGAGCGCGCGGGCATCGTCATCATCCACCAGGAGCTCGCACTCATCCCTGAGCTCTCCGTGACGGAGAACATCTTCCTCGGCAACGAGATCGTCCGCCGCGGCGTCATCGACTGGGACGCTGCTCGGCTGCAGGCGCTCGAACTCATGGCGCGCGTCGGGCTCGAGACCGACCCGAACACGCCGATCAAGAACCTCGGTGTCGGCCAGCAGCAGCTCGTCGAGATCGCACGTGCCCTGTCCAAGAACGTCCGCCTGCTCATCCTCGACGAGCCGACATCGGCTCTCAACGAGGAGGACTCCGCGAATCTGCTGGACCTGATGAAGGGCCTCCGCGCCCGCGGCATCGCCCAGATCATGATCTCCCACAAGCTCAACGAGATCGCGGCCGTCTCCGACTCCGTCACCGTCATCCGCGACGGCCGCACGGTCGAGACGTACGACGTCGAGGCGGGCCACGTCGACGAGGACCGCATCATCCGGGCGATGGTCGGACGCTCCCTCGACAACCGCTACCCCGAACACACGCCGAACGTCGGCGAGGTGCTGTTCGAGGTGCGCGACTGGGTCGTCGAGCACCCGCAGTTGCCCGGCCGACTCATCTGCAAGAACTCCAGCTTCGTCGTCCGCCGCGGCGAGATCGTCGGCTTCGCAGGACTGATGGGCGCGGGACGCACGGAGCTCGCGCGATCCCTGTTCGGGCGCTCGTACGGCCACTATCGGTCGGGTGAGATGTTCCTGGGCGGCAAACAGATCCACCCCGCCACGGTGCACCAGGCGATCGGCGCTGGCCTGGCATATGTCCCGGAAGACCGCAAGAGTCTCGGGCTGAACCTGCTCGACACGATCAAATCGACGATCGTGTCGGCGAACCTGGCCGCCATCGTCCGTCGCGGACTCATCGATGCCGACGAGGAGTTCCGCATCGCCACCGGCTATCGCCGCTCACTGCGGATCAAATCGCCGTCGGTGGACGCCGGTGTCTCGACGCTGTCCGGCGGTAACCAGCAGAAGGTCGTGCTGGCCAAGTGGATGTACCCGGACCCCGAAGTGCTGATCCTCGACGAGCCGACGCGCGGCATCGACGTCGGTGCGAAGTACGAGATCTACAAGCTCATCCAGCAGCTGGCCGATGAGGGCAAAGCCGTCATCGTCATCTCGTCCGAACTGCCCGAGCTGCTGGGCATCAGCGACCGCATCTATACCATCTGCGAGGGCCGGATCACCGGCGAGCTCGCCGCAGGTGAGGCCGACCAGGAGTCCCTGATGCGCCTCATGACCACGACGTCGGCGGATGCCGCGTAGCGCCCACGAACAATCGACTCCAGAACACAGACAAAGGACAAGGACGATGAAGTCAATCAAGCAGGTGCTCGGCGGCGACCTCCGCCAGTACACGATGGTCTTCGCACTGATCGCGCTGCTGCTCGCGTTCAATGTCTGGTCGGGAGGACGCATGCTCACGTCCTCGAACTTCCAGAACCTGCTCTCCGGCAACGCCTACGTGCTCATCCTCGCGATCGGCATGGTGATGGTCATCGTCATCGGCCAGATCGACCTATCCGTCGGTTCGGTGGCGGGCGTCGTCGGGATGAGCGCAGCGCTGTCCGCCCGCGATCTCGGCTTCACGTGGTGGATGGCGATGCTGGCCGGCCTTGTCATCGGCGCCGCGATCGGTGCCTGGCAAGGCTTCTGGCTCTCCAAGCTCGGCATCCCGGGGTTCATCACCACCTTGGCAGGCATGATGATCTTCCGTGGCGCCGTGATCTGGATGAGCGACTCCATCAGCGTGCCCGTGCCCGATGAGTTCCGCTACTTCGGTGCTGGCTACCTGCCCGAGTGGGGACCCGCCTTCACCGGTATGAACAACTCGACCCTCCTGCTCGGGATCGTCGCCATCCTCTTCTTCGGATGGTCCGAGGCGCGCCGCCGCCGCGCCCTGATCCGCTCGGGCGCGGAAGCGCCCCCCGTGTGGGTGAGCTTGACGCGCTTCGCCCTGATCGCGCTCGTCCTCGGCTATCTCACCTGGATCTTCGGCTCCGGCCGTCCTGGAACATCGTTCCCGGTCCCCGGGCTGATCCTGGTCGTGCTGATCATCGTGTACCACACCATCACCCAGCGCACGGTCTTCGGTCGTCACATCTACGCCGTCGGCGGCAACAAGGCGGCGGCCGCACTGTCCGGTGTGAACACCCAGCGCACCTACTTCCTCGTGATGATGAACATGTCGATCCTCGCGGCGCTCGCGGGCCTTCTGTTCGTCGGTCGCTCCACCTCGGCGGGACCCTCCGATGGCACGATGTGGGAGCTCGACGCTATCGCCGCGGTGTTCATCGGCGGCGCCGCCGTCTCCGGCGGCATCGGAACGGTGATCGGCTCGATGGTCGGTGGCCTCGTCATGGCAGTGCTCAACTCGGGACTCATGCTGATGGGTGTCGGCGCCGACAAGACCCAGATCATCAAGGGACTCGTCCTCCTGGCAGCCGTCGCCTTCGACGTCTACAACAAGCAGCAGGGCCGTCCGTCCATCACCGGACGACTTTTCGCCAGCAAGCAGCCAGGCTCCGTCGGCGGCACGTCGGCACCCGAGACTCCCGTCGCCGTGTCCGCTGGCTTGCGCGATGATCCCTCCGCCGCGAAGGAGCCGGAAGGCGCTGCGCGCCGCTCCTGACCTCCCTCCCCCGTACGTCGCCTGGACCGAGCCCTCGCAGTGGAGGGCGTGGTCGAGTGCGCGCGCGAACCCGCAGTAAACCCACCATCACAGTAAGGAAACCAACATGAAGCTCAAGAGAACGAAGCTCGGCGTCGCCGCCGCCTTCCTCGCGGTCGGTGCTCTCGCCCTGAGCGCGTGCAGCGGCGGCACGCGCGGAGAAACGGACGCCTCCGATGCAGCCGGCTCCGGATTCGCAGCCGACGCGACGATCGGTGTGTCGCTGCCCTGGCTCGGCACGCAGAACTGGAAGGAAGCGGAGACGCTTTTCACCAAGGACCTGGAGGATGCCGGCTTCACGCCCCTCGTGCAGGCGGCCGACAACAAGGTTCCGCAGCAGCAGCAGCAGATCGAGGCCATGATCGAGCAGGGCGCGAAGGTCATCGTCGTCGGTCCGGTCGACGGCACCCAGCTGGGAACCGTGCTCGAGACCGCACACGACGCCGGCGTGACCGTCATCGGCTACGACCGACTGATCGAGAACACCGAGGCCGTCGACGCCGTGGTCCAGTTCGGCAGCATCCGCACGGGTGAGCTGCAGGGCCAGTCTCTGCTCGACGGTCTCGCCGAACTCAAGGGATCAGGCCCGTACAACATCGAGCTGTTCGGCGGGGGGCCTGCGGACCCGAACGCCCCCGCATTCTTCGAAGGGGCGATGTCGGTCCTGCAGCCGAAGATCGACGACGGCACCCTCACCGTGGTGTCCGGCCAGACGGAGTTCACGCAGGTCGCCACGCAGGACTGGGACAACGCCAAGGCCCAGTCGCGCATGGACTCGCTGCTGTCCGGCTTCTACAGCGACAAGAAGATCGACGGCGTGCTCTCGCCCAACGACGGCATCGCCCGCGCCATTCTCACCGCGTCGGAGCAGGCCGGCCAGGAGCTGCCCGTCGTCACCGGCCTGGACGCCGAGAACGAATCGGTCGTCTCGATCTGGGAAGGCAAGCAGTACTCCACCGTCGCGAAGCCCACGGAAGAGCTCGTCGGCAAGACGATCGAACTCATCAAGGCCCTGCAGTCCGGCGAGGGCCTGCCCGCGGCCGACGAGACCGCTGACAACGGCAAGAAGGAAGTCGACATCTACCTGCTCGACCCGGTCGTGGTCACCAAGGCCAACGCCAAGGAGATCTTCGCGAACGACCCGGCGCGGCTTGAGCTGCTGCAGTAAACGCATCATTCGAACAGTGGTCGGCAGGAGCTCTCCTGGCGGCCACTGTTTGGTTCGCCGCTCGCCGATCAGCTTTTCGGGGGCGCTGCCGCGCGCGTGGGGGCGAGAGAACCTGCCTCAGGTGGCGACACTTCCGCGTTGCGCTAGAGCGACGTGCGATAGTCCCGGTGGCCACTGTGAGTGAGCGTCAATGCCGAACCGCGTGCGTGATCGGTCGCCCACGGCCGGCGCGGAGCGCGACGACGACGACGCAGAGCAGCAACGTCGCCGCGCCCCAGATCGCGCACGCCGGCGGCAGCACACGGTACGCGAGGTGCTGCGCCGTCCAGGTGGGCGTCAGCGGGCCATAAGCGGTGAGGCCGATCAGCCAGGCGACGACGAGAACGGCCGGCAGCGACGCCCACCACACCACTCGCACCGCCGACGGCAGAAGACGCGGGAGGGACGCCGCGGGCTCGCGTCGCCGCAGCCAGATCACTCCGGCTGCGGCGAGAACGGCAAGACCCAGCAGACTCGAACCGTGCTGGATCCACTTGTAGCCGGTCAGCGGACCCCACTGCTCCTCAAGGGCGGGGAACAGGCTGAGGCCCCAGCGCCCCTCGTGGGTGAAGGCATCCCACGCGATGTGCGAAAGCACGCCGAGGGCGAGCGAGAGCACGACGAGCAGCACGAAGACGACCC
>NZ_JBASZT010000310.1:0-2447 GCF_049661145.1 Microbacterium sp. | reverse complement strand
ACGTCGTGCGGGACGTGCTGCAGCGACGTCGACGTGCCGGCGGCGACGGATGCCGACCCGAGCGCGCCTAGCGCGGCGAGCCGGTCCGCGGCTGCGGCGAGGTCGCCCCGCCAGATGTTGCGGCCGTCGATCACGCCACCCACGAGCGCCTTGCCCGAAAGGCCCGGCGCGGCGGCCGGGACGCCACCGCGGTGAAGGTCGATCGCGATGCCCTCGAGGGGAGCGGCGGCCAGCACGCGCCAGGCCTCCTCGGAGAGCGGGCCGTATCCTGCCGCCACGAGGATCGCGGGACGGTCTGCCGCGGCGCCGAGGATGTCGTACGCGTGCGCCGCCGCGGCGGCGACCGCCCCGGCATCCGCATCGAGGCTCTCGCTCACGAGCGCGTGCTCGTCGAGCTGCACCCACTCGGCACCCGCCGCGCGGAGGGCCGCCAGCAACTCGCCGTACACCGGCAGCAGGTCGTCGAGGCGGTCGAGCGGCGAGTAGCCCGCGGGAGCCGCGTCGGTGGGCTTCGCGAGCGCGAGCAGGGTGACGGGGCCGACGATGACGGGTCGCACGGTCACGCCGTCGGCGCGGGCCTCAGCGACCTGCTGGACGAAACGGTCGCTCGAGAAGGCGAACTCCGTCTCCGGGCCGATCTCGGGCACGAGGTAGTGGTAGTTCGTGTCGAACCACTTGGTCATCTCGAGCGGGGCGGCATCGCCGAGTCCGCGCGCCGCGGCGAAATATGCCGCGAGCGGAATGGACCCGTCGGCGGCGCGCAGCGATGCGAATCGCTCCGGAAGAGCACCCACCGCGACGGCGGCGTCGAGCACCTGATCGTAGTACGAGAACGACTCCGGGATGGCCGAATCGGTGCGGCCGAGACCGAGTTCGGCCAGTCGCTCGCGGCTCGCGCGGCGCAGATCGGCGGCGGTCCGTTCGAGGGCGGACTCGTCGATCGCGCCGGCCCAGTGCTGCTCGACGGCCCGCTTGAGCTCGCGACGGCGGCCGATGCGAGGGTAGCCGAGGATCGTCCCGGCGGGGAAGGAAGGGACGTGCGCGAAGGCGGAACGGGTCATGCGTGGATCTCCTGTTCGATGACGCCGGCGGTGCGCAGCACGGCCAGCATGGTCTCGTGGTTGTTGAAGGCGTACAGATGGATGCCGGGTGCTCCCCCGGCCAGGACGTCTCGGGCGAGCCCCGCGGCGTGCGCGATGCCGACCGCGCGCTGCGCCCCGGTATCCGGCGCGACCTCGAGCGCGGCGGCGAGATCGTCGGGACGCGGCTCACCGGTGAGCTCGAGCACCCGCCGCAGGCGCGACGGCGAGGTGATCGGCATGATGCCGGGGAGGATCGGAATCGACACTCCGGCGGCCCGCGCCCGGTCGACGAACGACAGGTAGTCGTCGGCGTGGAAGAACAGCTGCGTGATCGCGGAAGTCGCACCCGCCGCCTGCTTCGCGAGCAGGGCGTCGATGTCCTCGAACCGGTGGCGGGAGCGTGGATGCCCGTTCGGGAATGCAGCGACGGAGATCTCCACCGGCTCCGCAGGCTCCACACGAGCCGCCCCCGGTACGCCCGGGATCTGCTCTTCGCGGTAGGGCGAACACTCGGCCTGGACACGGCCGATGAGCTGCACGAGCTGCGCCGCGGACTCCAGGTCGCCGAGGTCGACATCGGCCTCGGCCGTGCCCGCCGGCGGATCCCCGCGCAGCGCGAGAAAGCGGGTGATGCCGGCGTCGAGGAATTCGCGGATGACCGCCGTCGCGTCGGCATACGTGCTGCCGACGCACGTGAGGTGCGCGACCGGCGGCACCGACGTCTCGCGCAGGATGTGGGTGAGCACCGCGAGCGAGCGGTCGGTCGTCGAGCCGCCCGCGCCGAAGGTCACCGAGATGAAGCGCGGACCCGCAGCGGCGAGCACCCGGATCGTGTCGTACAGGGCGGGCAGGCCGGCCTCGGTACGCGGCGGGTAGATCTCGAATGAGAAGGGCACGGCCGCCGGCCCAGCAGGGTCGGGGAACGCGGGGATCGTCGTCGCGCGGGACATCGTCACTCTCGGGTCAGGGTCGTTCAGCCGGTCGGCCGCAGACGCGCACGGATGTGCGGTCGTCGCGGGCGGGTGCCGGGCTCGGCTGTCGCTCCTGCCCGGCGATGCCGGGCTGCCCGCTCACGCGGGCGTCGATGGCTCCACTGTACGACCTGTCGGCCGGTCCGATCCCTGTGTGACGGCAGGTTTCACGCGGCGACGAGGATGCGGGGACTCACCCCGCGTCGTGCAAGCGCGGCGAGACCTATCGACGAGCGCCGGTATCGCGAGGTTAGGGCACGCTAATAGATAACTACTTCTGATATGAGTTGGCGTGGGACAATGGTGTATGGCCATTGCTCCTGAGACTGTTGTCGCGTTGCGGGCGAAGTTCGATGCGTTGCTGCCGCATCTGGATGAGCGGGCGCAGCGGCTG
>NZ_JBASZT010000309.1:0-7779 GCF_049661145.1 Microbacterium sp. | reverse complement strand
CGCCGAACTGGAGGAACTCGGCGGCATCCGGCGGATCGACGACGGCCCGGGCCTCAGCTGCCTCGCCGTGCCGATCCGCGCCGGCGACGGAACGATCGCAGGCGCCATCGCGTTCACCGGCGCCCGCCACCGCATCGAAGATCCCACCCGCGTACTGGCACCGCTCGTCACGCTCGCCCGGCAGGTCGCCTCCTACATCACGTAGCCGCCAAGGCACGCAGCCGTCAAGGCGCCCCGCCCCGGGTCAGGAGTCGATACCCAGCTGGGAGTCGTCCCCGTCGCCGTCGGCGACGGCGGGCTGACTCCCCGTGACCACCGGGATCGTCGTCGTCATCGTGGGGACGGATGCCGACAGCAGCGTGCCGTCTTCGCGCATCGACTCGCCGATGTCACTGATCGTCGGCCGTCCGCTCAGTCGCGGTCCCTGACCGGCGAGCGGCACGCGAACGGTCGCGCCCGGCTCGACGAGGTAGGAGCGACCCCGCACCGAGAACTCGACCGGTTCGCCGCCGGAGGCGGCGAGGGACAGCTCGCCGCGTGTGATGCGCACCTTCAACTCCGTGCCGCGCCAGTGCAGCGTGTAGGACAGCGACGGCCAGTCCTTCGGCAGGCGAGGATCGAAGGTCAGCTCCCCGTAGTGGTCGCGCATGCCGCCGAACCCGGCGACCAGAGCGGTCCACACCCCGCCCGCCGAGGCGACGTGCACCCCGTCGGAGGCGTTGTGGTGCAGGTCGCCGAGGTCCACGAAGATCGACTGCCAGAAGTACTCCAGCGCGAGGTCCTGATAGCCGACCTCCGCCGCGAGGATCGCCTGCACGACCGCCGACAGCGTCGAGTCGCCCGTCGTCAGCGGGTCGTAGTACTCGAAGTCGGCGAGCTTCTCCTCGTCGGTGAAGTGGTTGCCCTGCAGATACAGCGCCAGCACGACGTCGGCCTGCTTGAGCACCTGGTAGCGGTAGATGACCAGCGGATGGAAGTGCAGCAGCAGCGGGCGCTGGTCCGGAGGCGTCGACTCCAGGTCCCAGACCTCGCGCTCGAGGAACACCTCGTCCTGCGGATGGATGCCGAGGCCTTCGCTGTACGGGATGTGCATCGCCGAAGCGGCGGCATCCCACGCGTCCGGCTCGGCGGGGTCGAGCGAGAGCCGCTGCGCCATGAGCGCGTAGGCCTCGGGCGCGACGTCGGCCATCTCGCGGACCACGCGAGCCGCGAAGCGCAGGTTGTAGCGAGCCATGACGTTCGTGAACAGGTTGTCGTTGACGACGGTCGTGTACTCGTCGGGACCGGTCACACCGTGGATGTGGAAGACCTCCGGCTGCCCGTCTTCGTTGAACCGCCAGAACCCGAGCGTCGCCCACAGCCGCGCCGTCTCCACCGCGATGTCCACGCCCTCCCGGTAGAGGAAATCGTCGTCGCCCGTCGCACGCACGTACTTGCCGAGGGCGAAGCTCACGTCGGCGTTGATGTGGTACTGCGCGGTGCCCGCCGCGTAGTACGCCGAAGCCTCTTCACCACTGATCGTGCGCCACGGGAACAGCGCGCCGGCCTCGTTCAGCTGCTCGGCGCGATGCCGGGCCGCTGGAAGCATGAGATAGCGCATGCGCAGCGCGTTGCGAGCCCACTGCGGCGTCGTGTAGGTGAGGAACGGGAGCACGTAGATCTCGGTGTCCCAGAAGTAGTGTCCGCTGTATCCCGAGCCCGAGACGCCCTTGGCCGGCACGCCACGACCGTCGGCGCGCGCCGTGGCCTGCGCCAGCTGGAACAGGCACCAACGCGTGGCCTGCTGCAGGTCGGGGTGACCCTCGATGACGACATCGGAACGCTCCCAGAACGCGGCGATCCACTCGGCCTGCCGGTCGTACAGCGTCTGAACACCCACCGCCGCGGCACGATCCAGCGTGCGGCGTCCGCGGTCGACGAGTTCGCGCGCCGGCACGCCACGGGAGGTGTGATAGGCCACGAGCTTGGTCACCGTGGTCGGGACCCCGGCCTTGGCCTGCACTCGGAACACGTTCTTCGCGATGTCCGGCTCGATCGAGGTGCGTGCGTGATACTCGTTCTCGGTGTCGATGACATGGTCGGCGACGAGCGCCATCGTCATGCCCGACTGGGTGACCCGGTACGACAGCGCCGTACGCGAGCCGTCCTGCCAGTACTCCTGCGGCTGCAGCACGCGCTCGTGGATCTTCTCCGCCTTGCGCGGATCGAACCCGGCCTTCTTCGCCGCGGGCCCCGCGCCACCGTACACGTCCTCGCCGTCTTGCCGGTTGATCAGCTGACAGACGATCGTGACGGGAGCATCGGAATCGACGACCGTCACCGTCAGCCGCATGACCGCGAGGTGGTTCTCCTCGAACGAGACGAGGCGGTCCACGTCGAGCCGGACGTCCTTGCCCGCCGGGGTCACCCATCGGATGTGTCGTGTCAGCACACCGCGGCGCATGTCGAGCACCCGTTCGTACTCACGGATGTCGGACATGTCGAGATCGAGCGGGTCGTCACCGACGTAGATCCGCATGACTTTGGCGTCGGGCACGTTGATGATCGTCTGCCCGACCTCGGCGAACCCGTACGCCTGCTCGGCATGACGGATGGCGAACGTCTCATGGAACCCGTTGATGAACGTGCCGTGCTCGTGTGCGTGGCGGCCCTCGGGATGATTGCCCCGCAGTCCCAAGTAGCCGTTGCCGACGGCGAACAGCGTCTCGCTGACCCCGACGTCGTCGGACGAGTACCTCGTCTCGATCAGACGCCACTCGTCGACGGGAAACCGGTTGCGATCCATCACATGTCCTCCACGAAAGCGGAAAGGTCGTCGACGACGACATCGGCACCGAGATCGAGCAACGCCTGCGCGCCGGCGCCACGGTCGACGCCCACGACGAGGGCGAATCCTGCGGCGGATGCCGACGCCACACCCGAGTGCGCGTCTTCGACGGCGGCGCTTCTGGCGGGGTCGACCCCCAGCATCCGCGCCCCCTCGGCGAACATGTCCGGCTCGGGCTTGGACCGCAGGCCTTCGCGCGCGGCCACGACGCCGTCCATGACGACGGGGAAGAAGTCGCGGATGCCGGCGACGGCCAGCACCTCTTCGGCGTTCTTCGAACTGGATACGACGCCGATCGGCGTGCCCGCGGCGCGGAGCTTTTCGATGAGCGCGAGCGATCCGGGGTAGGGGGCGATGCCGTCGGTGCGCAGCACACGGGCGAACACGTCGTTCTTGCGGTTGCCGATGCCGCAGACCGTGTCAGCCGCCGGCGGATCGTCGGGGTCCCCCCACGGCACCTCGACGTCGCGCGAGCGCAGCAGACTCGCGACGCCGTCGTATCGCTGCTTGCCGTCGAGGTACCGGAAGTAGTCGTCCTCCGTGTACGGCGGCGTGATGCCCCACGCCGTGAACAGTTCGGCGAACATCGTCTGCCAGGCGTGCATGTGCACTTCGGCGGTCGGGGTGAGTACGCCGTCGAGGTCGAACAGCACGCCGTCGTACGTGGTGAGGTCGGGAAGATCGGAGCGCTCGGCTGTCACGGCTTCAGCGTAGTGGTCCGCCGTGAACAGCGTGTGTCGAATGTGAGCGCACTTCGCCGACGCCCGCGCGAGTCCGGTGGCGCCGCGACCGGGCCCGTTGTGTGCGATCGGGCCTGTTATTGACCGGTCGCAAGGGGTCCGATCGGCGCGAACCGGCCCGCTCGGCGTCGTCGGGCTGGGCGGCCAGGCTGGAGCTGTCGACCTGAACCACCCCGACGAACCCCCACCTACGCCCTGGCGACGGCGATCGTCTGGCGGGCGATCTCGAGCTCCTCGTTCGTCGGCACGACAAGAACGGTGACGGCGGAGTCGTCGGCCGAGATCACGCGGATGCCGCGCTCGCGGCGCTCGTTGCGCTCGGCATCGAGGCGGATGCCGAGAAAGCCCAGCTTCTCCAGGGCCTGCGCGCGCACGAGGGCCGAGTTCTCCCCCACGCCGGCCGTGAACGAGATGACGTCGACGCCGCCGAGCTGCGCGATGTAGGCCCCGAGGTACGCGCGCAGCCGGTGCACGTACACGTCGAAGGCGAGCATGGCGCGGCCGTCGCCCGCCTCGCGGCGCTGCTCCAGGTCGCGCATGTCGCTCACTCCGGCAAGACCCTGCAGGCCGCTGCGCTTGTTGAGGAACGTATCGAGCTCGCCCGGCGTCATGTCCTCGCGGCGTGCCAGCACGAGCAGGACCGAGGGGTCGAGGTCGCCCGAGCGGGTGCCCATCACGAGCCCCTCCAGCGGCGTGAGCCCCATCGAGGTCTCGACCGAGTGGCCGCCGTCGATCGCGGTGACCGACGCGCCGTTGCCCAGGTGCAGGACGATCTGCTTGAGCTCGCGCAGCGGCCGGTCCAGGAACCGCGCGGCCGACTCGCTCACGAACTTGTGGCTCGTGCCGTGGAAGCCGTAGCGGCGGATGCGGTGCTTGCGCGCCAGGTCGCGGTCGATCGCGTATGTGTACGCCGCCGGCGGCAGGGTCTGATGGAACGCCGTGTCGAACACCGCGACGTGGGCGAGGTCGGGAAACGCCTCGCGTGCGGCGCGGATCCCCTGCACGGCACCCGGGTTGTGGAGGGGCGCCAGCAGCGACAACTCGTCGATGTTGATCTCGACGAGGTCGGTGACGAGGGTGGGGTGGAAGAAGCGCGCTCCGCCCTGCACGACGCGGTGACCGACGGCGGCGAGCTCGGCCTCGGACAGTGACGGGCCGGCCTCGTCGAAAGCCTGCAGCATGACCTCGAAGCCCGCCGTGTGGTCGGGGATCGGCAGTTCGCGGAAGTACTCGGCATCCTGCGCCTTGTGGATCGCGGTGCCCAACGGCTCGCCGATGCGCTCGACGAGGCCTGAGGCCAGCGCCCGTTCGGTCTCAACGTCGATGAGCTGGTACTTGAACGAGCTGGATCCGCTGTTGATGACGAGGACGACGGTCACGCGCCCGCTCCCTGCTGCGCGTTCTGCGCCTGGATCGCGGTGATCGCGATGGTGTTGACGATGTCCTCCACGAGCGCACCGCGCGAGAGGTCGTTGATCGGTTTGTTGAGGCCCTGCAGCACCGGACCCACGGCGACGGCGCCCGCCGACCGCTGCACCGCTTTGTAGGTGTTGTTGCCGGTGTTGAGGTCGGGAAAGACGAACACCGTGGCACGACCGGCGACCTCGGAGTCGGGCATCTTGGTGCGTGCGACGGCAGCGTCGGCAGCGGCGTCGTACTGGATCGGGCCCTCCACGAGCACCTCCGGGGCACGTTCGCGCACGTATGCCGTGGCACGGCGCACCTTGTCGACGTCCTCCCCCGACCCGGACTCGCCGGTCGAGTACGACAGCATCGCGACGCGGGGGTCGATGCCGAACTGACGCGCGGTCGCCGCCGACGAGACGGCGATGTCGGCGAGCTGCTCGGCGGTGGGATCGGGGATGACGGCGCAGTCGCCGTAGACCAGCACCCGGTCGGCGAGCGCCATGAGGAAGACGCTCGAGACGACCGAGACGCCGGGCCGGGTCTTGATGATCTCGAACGCCGGCCTGATCGTGTGCGCCGTCGTGTGCGCCGCACCCGAGACCATGCCGTCCGCCAGGCCGAGGTGCACCATCATCGTGCCGAAGTACGACACGTCGGTGACGGTGTCGGCGGCCTTCGCGTAGGTGACGCCCTTGTGCTTGCGCAGCTCGGCATACTCCTTCGCGAACAGATCGACCGTCGCCGGGTCGTTCGGGCTGAGCACGCGAGCGGCCGCCAGATCGAGCCCGAGTTCGACGGCACGGCCGCGGACGTCTGCCTCCTCGCCGAGAATCGTGAGGTCCGCGATGCCGCGGGCGAGCACCGTCGCGGCGGCCTTGAGCACCCGGTCGTCGCCGCCCTCCGGCAGCACGATGCGCTTGCGCTGCGCGCGAGCGCGCTCCAGCAGCTGGTACTCGAACATGAGCGGCGTGACGACGGTGGAATGGGCGAGCCCGAGCGCGCGCGTGAACTCGTCGGTGTCGACGTTCTGCTCGAACAGCGCCAGCGCGGTGTCGTAGCGCCGCTGCGAGCCGGCGGTGAGCCGGCCGCGAGTCCCCATGACGCGCAAGGCGGTGTCGTAGGTGTCGAGGTCCGTCTGGATGATCGGCAACGGGGAATCCAGACCCGCCATGAGATCCTGCACGACCTGCGGCAGCGGGAAGGGTCCGTTGAGGATGATCCCCGCGATCGAGGGGAAGGTCCCCGACGAGTTCGCCAGCAGCAGGCCCAACAGCACCTCGGTGCGGTCGGCGGGGACGACGACGATCGCGCCGTCGGTGAGCCGGGGCAGGACGTTGTTGAGCGACATCCCCGCCACGACCACGTCGAGCACTTCACGGGGCAGGAGCGCTTCGTCGCCGCGCAGCAGTCTGCCGCCGAGGCTCAGCATGATGTCGCGGACGGCCGGCGCCACGAGGAAGACGTCCTCGGGGATCGACCACACCGCGACGTCCGCCTCGCGGTCGCCGTCCACGGCGGGGACCTCGCGCACGACCTTCCGGATCTCGGCGTCGATCGCGTGGAGTCTCGCCGGATCGGCACGGTTGGTGATGACGGCGAACAGTTCGGCCCGCTGGAAAGTGATGTCGGTGAGGGCGAGCTCGGTCAGTTGCGCGAGCTGCTCGGGGGTGCGCGCGTCGCTCACCCCCAGGCGGTCGCCCTGGTCGGCTCGTCCGTTGAGGACGACGAGCACGGGGGCTCCGAGGTTCGCCGCGATGCGGGCGTTGTAGGCGAGCTCGCTCGTCGAGCCGACATCCGTGAAGTCGCTGCCGACGACCACGACGGCGTCGCACTTGGCCTCGACGGCCTTGAACCGCTCCACGATCTTCGACAGTGCAGCATCCGCATCATGGCGAACGTCGTCGTAGGTGACGCCGACGGCCTCCTCGTAGTCGAGGCCGACGCCGACATGGTCCAGGAGCATCTCCAGCACGTAGTCGCGCTCCACCGTCGAGCGCGCGATGGCACGGAACACGCCAACACGGGCCGCCGACCGCGTCAGCGCATCGAGCACTCCCAGAACAATCGTCGACTTGCCGGACAGGCCCTCCGTCGAGGTGATGTAGATGCTCTGCGCCACGGCATCCACCCTAGGTGCGGAGCGGATACCGGGGCCAGCCGCAGTCCGTGGATATTCGCGGACATGCCCTCGGGGACCGCAACGCCCACGAGACGGGAGATCCCGCGACAGAACACGACGAGACGGCACGCGTCGCATACCGTCTCGTCACAACTGCGCCGTCTCGGGCGTGGGCCGTCGCCGCGCGCCCGGGGCGGCGACCTCAGCGGGCCGATCCGCGCGGTAGAGCTCGAGGGCGGACCGGACGAAACGCGCGATGTGGGGAGCGCGCGAGCCGTCGGACCACGCCGCCGCGACGGCGTACGGCTTGGCGTCGACGACTGGACGATAGACGACGTCGTCTCGCGGATGCTGCTCGGCAAGAGAACGCGGGATGAGTGCGACCGCTTGGGCGAGAGCCACGACCTCGATCAGCTGGGCGGGGTCACGCACGAGCGGCCCTTCCCGCCACAGGGGGCCCGCGGAGTCCGAGGCTGGCCCCCCGCCGTCCTGACCGGACCAGTACTCACGCTCGGGCACAGTCGCATCCGGCCACTGCGGGAACGTCTCGCCGCGCAGGTCAGACCCGGATCCGCGGGTAGTGGGGTGGTGGGTCGGCGTGGGAAAAGAGAAAGTGCCTTCTGATCTGGGACGATGGTGATTGCGAAGTCAGTCAGCGTCGGATCAGGGAGGCACTTTCTTGGTGG
>NZ_JBASZT010000308.1:0-2029 GCF_049661145.1 Microbacterium sp. | reverse complement strand
CATCGTGACCGGTCTGCAGCGCAGCGCCGGTTCGGTCCGCCTCGACGGGCGCGTGCTCAGCCGCCGCGCGCGCCAGCGCGCGAGCGCGATCGTCATGCAGGACGTGCAGCGGCAGTTGTTCACCGACAGCGTCGAGGCCGAGATCACGCTCGCGGCGACGGATGCGTCGGCCGCAGGGTCCGGTGTCACGGATGCCGCCCGCGAACCCGAAGCGCCGGACCCCGCCGCCGTGCTCGCCGCCCTCGATCTGGACGCGCTCGCCGACCGGCATCCGCTCTCCCTCTCGGGCGGCCAGCAGCAGCGCCTTGTCGTCGCGGCGGTGCGGGTCGCGGGCCGCCGCATCGTGATCTTCGACGAGCCGAGTTCCGGCGTGGACCGGCGGCACCTGCAGTCCATCTCGGACCAGATCACCGCCGTCGCCGCCGGCGGTGCCGTCGTGCTCCTGATCAGCCACGACGACGACCTGCTCGCGCTCACCGCCGACCGCGAACTCGTCCTGGTCCCGCCCACGTACAAGGAGAACCGATGACCGCCCCCATCCCCGTGCCCGCCCCCGTGTCCAGCGCCTCACCCAGCGCCGAGACGAGCCGCACCCCGCAGATCCCACTCCTGCTCGCAGCGGTGTTCCTCGTGTACCTCGGCCAGATGACGCTCAACCCGATCATCGCGCCGCTGTCGCGCGAGGTGGGCCTCGCGGAATGGCAGATCGGGGCGACGATCAGCACGGCGGCGATCATGGTCGTGCTCACGAGCCAGTTCTGGGGACGCCGGTCGCAGTCGTGGGGCCGAAAGCCCGTGCTCGTCGCGTCGTTCACGATCGCGACCGCTGCGATGGCGCTGTTCGGGCTGGTCGCGTGGGCGGGCATGTCCGGTGTGCTCACCGGCATCCTGCTGTTCGTCCTCTTCGTGCTGCTGCGTGGTGTGTGCTTCGGCGGCGCGATCTCGGCGGTCGCACCGACGGCGCAGGCCTACATCGCCGACGTCACGCACGACGAGAGGCTGCGGGTGAAGGGCATGGCCGGGATCGGCGCCGTGCAGGGCATCGCGATGGTCGGCGGAGCGATCGTCGGCGGAGTGCTGTCGGCCTTCGGCATCCTGACCCCGCTCGTCGCCGTGCCGGTGCTGCTCCTGATCGGGCTCGTTCTCGTCGCGACGCGGCTGCGCCGCGAGCCGCGCCATGAGCTCATCGAGAGCCCGCGCCGGGTGAGCCCGCTCGACCGGCGGGTGTGGCCTTTCCTCGTCGCCGGGTTCGGGATGTTCACGGCGCTCGGCTTCATCCAGGTCATCATCGGCTTCATCGTGCAGGACCGCCTTGGGCTGGATGCCGGGTCCACCGGCCTCGTCACCGGCGCCGTGCTGCTAGCGGCCGGCGTTGGCATGATCGCCGCGCAGGCCGTCATCGTTCCGCGCAGCGGATGGATGCCGGCGACGCTCCTTCGGGTCGGCAGCCTCGTGGCAGTGGTCGGCTTCGCCGTCCTGCTGATCGACGCGGGGCCTGTGCCGCTGTTTCTGTCCGTGCTGCTGATCGGGCTCGGCCTCGGGATCGGGACGCCCGGGTACACGGCGGGTTCCACACTGCTCATGCACCGCGATGAACAGGGCGGCGTCGCGGGTCTCATCGGCGCGACGAACGGCCTGACCTTCGTCATCGCGCCGACCGCCGGCACGGCGCTCTACGGCGTGGGACCGCTGCTGCCTGTGCTCGTCGGGCTGGCCGTCATGGCGCTCGTCGCTGCGTTCGTGCTCATCCACCCGCGCTTCCGCCACCTGCCGCCGGCTCCCGTCGAGTAGCTGCGCCGCTCGCCCGTCCCGGGTCGCGCTCCTGCCTCCCGCCTCGGGCTCTCCCGCCCCGCCCCCTTTCCCGTCTTCCTATCCCGAGCGGCTACGTTTCGCCCGACCCGCTATGCTTCGACCGAGCCGCTATGCTCCGACCGGTCGGATCGTCGCGGCTGGGTCGAAACGTAGCGGCTCGCGGAGAGGGGCGGGGCCCGCGCGAACGCGCGGCGCGGCGCGTCAGGCGGCGGCGCAC
>NZ_JBASZT010000307.1:0-5493 GCF_049661145.1 Microbacterium sp. | reverse complement strand
GCCGCGTCGGCGAACCCGACCCCAACCCCGAGGAGGTGACCGAACCCGACCTCCGAGCACTCACCGCATAACCATCAGAACCGAAGGATCACACCATCACCGATACACCACGCCCCAGGACTTGACCTGTTATCAGCTAACTGGTACGATCCGCCTGGTCTACTAGGGGGTTGCCGCATTGCGGGAACCCCCTATGTCTCTTTGTGGCATCGAATAAGGAGCACACGTGACAACGGGCACACACGTTGAGTCGCAAGGGATCGGGATCGCGCTTCCCGAATCGTCCCCGGCACTGGGCACCAGCACCGCTCCGGTTCGATTGGCCGGTGCGTCACGGTGGCGCGAACGGTATGGCGCTCGACTTTGGATCAGCGATCTCCTTGTTCTCGTCGTGGTGGTCTTCGGTACGGAGCTGGCATGGTTCGGGCTCGGCAATGCGCAGATCAGCATTCGCTCGGACGCACGGCTGTCTGACATCTCTTACACCATGTTCTCGGTCGTGCTGCTACTCGCGTGGATGGCGATGCTTAGCCTGATCGACTCGCGCGACTACCGGGTGATCGGCACCGGCATGACGGAGTACACGCGCGTCGCGGACGCAAGCCTGAGGCTGTTCGGCTTCATCGCGATCGTCGCCTTCCTCACCCGCGTCGACCTCGCGCGCGGGTACCTTCTGCTGAGCCTGCCGGCGGGCATTCTTCTGCTGGCTCTGGAGCGCTGGTGCTGGCGGCAATGGCTCATTCGTCGCCGTAAGGACGGGGAGTACTCCGCACGGGTCCTGCTGGTCGGTTCTGAAGTCTCCGTAGCTCAAATCGCGGCAGAACTCACGAAGTCGCCGTCGGCCGGCTACTTCGTCGTCGGCGCCTGTGTACCTTCGGGCCGAGTCGCCGACACGATCGAAGGCACCGACATTCCGATAATGGGAAGCGTGGAGGCAGTCGACCGTGCGATCGCCGCGACGAATGCGGATACCGTCGCGATCACGAGCACCGATGACCTGCCCCCGACGAAGGTCAAGCAGATCTCGTGGGGACTAGAGGCCGGCAAGCAGCATCTCGTCCTTGCGCCGAGCATCATCGACATCGCGGGACCCCGTATCCACACGCGACCGGTCGCTGGTCTGCCGCTCATTCATGTTGAAACACCGAAGTTTACCGCCGGCCAGCGATTCGCTAAGCGTGCGTTCGATCTGGTCGTGACAGGGCTGCTCGTCATCGCACTGAGTCCGCTGTTCCTGTTGGTCGCCGTTCTCGTGAAGACCAGTCCGGGCCCGGTGTTCTTCGCCCACGAACGCATCGGCCTCGGCGGCGAGCCGTTCCGGATGCTGAAATTCCGGTCGATGAGGCAGGGCGCCGAGAAGGAGCTCAAGGCCCTGCTCGAAGCGCAGGGCACCAGCGAGAAGCCCCTGTTCAAGGTAAAGGATGACCCACGGATCACACCTATCGGAAAATTCATACGCAAGTACTCCCTCGATGAGTTGCCGCAACTCTTCAACGTGCTCGGCGGCTCGATGAGTCTTGTCGGTCCCCGACCGCAGATCGCCGCCGAGGTGGCGATGTACTCCGATGCCGCGCGGCGCCGGCTGCTCGCCCGCCCCGGCATCACCGGCCTGTGGCAGGTGAGCGGCCGCTCCTCGCTCGAGTGGGAGGATGCGGTCAAGCTCGACCTCTACTATGTCGAGAACTGGTCTCTCGCGGGCGACGTCGCCATCCTCGCGAAGACAGCGGGCGCCGTAATCGCGCCCGGCGAGAGCGCGAATTGATGCAGATTCTTCTCATCACTCCCTCTTTTTTCGGCTACGAGCGTTCGATCGCCGACGCCTTCCGCGCCGCTGGGCACGTCGTCGACGTGTTCGACGAACGTCCGTCGAACAAAGCCTGGGCTCGCGCTGCCGTCCGCGTCGCGCCCGCCGTTCTCTCTTACCGCATAGCCCGGCACTATCGATCGCTTGTCGCCCGCATCGAGAGTGCCGACTATGACGCACTGCTCGTCGTGAAAGGCGAGGTAGTTCCTTCGTGGTTCCTCGAGTGGTTCATCGAGTACAACCCGCGAGCCGTGCGCGCCTACTACACCTTCGACTCTCTCTCCAACAGCCCTCAAGGCCTTCGGCTGTTGAGCCGCTTTGACCACAAGTTTTCCTTCGATCCTCGCGACGTGGAGAGCCACCCGGGCTTTCGCTACAAGCCGCTCTTCTATTCGACGGAGTACGCTCCGAGCGGCGCCGCCCGCGACCTGGACATCTCTTTCGTGGGAACCCTTCATGGCGACCGCTACGCGTTCACTCAGGCCGTGGCATCCGGGATCCCGGGCGAACGGAAGCTCCTCTATTACTTCATACCCGCCGCCTGGTTCTTCTGGCTGCGCAAGCTGACGTCGGGCGACGTGAGACCCGTTCGACGCAATGATGTGCAGACGTCGCCCCTGTCGCGCGACGACACGGTGCGCCTCATGCAGCGCTCGAAGGCCGTCATCGATGTGCAGCGCCAGGGTCAGGCCGGACTGACCATGCGCACGTTCGAGGCACTCGCCACCGGGGCCGCGCTCATCACCGCGAACGAGGCGGTTCGCGGTGAGGCGTTCTTCGATCCCGCCCGCGTTCTCGTCACGCCTCGCGACCCTGACCTCATCGATCCGGCCGAGATCGAGCGGTTCACCACGATGCAGCCCGCGGTGGGCGTCGCGCCGGCGGGCTTCGACGACTACTCGCTGGCCTCGTGGGTGGACGAGTTCATCGATGTGTTCCAGCAGGGCGTCTCGTGAAGCTACTGGTAGACGTGATGGGCACGCCCGCGAACTCGGGCGGGATGAACCTGTACGCACGTGAACTGCTGAGCGCGTGGGCGGAGGAGTTTCCGCGGGACGACCTCGTCGTCGTCGGCGGGGCCTGGGCCGTCGAACAGTTCGGCGGGTATGAGAACGTCACTGTGATCGTTCGTCGCGGCTCATCGATCGTCCCGCGCGCGTGGGCGCAGCTCGTGACCTCGGGCATCACCGCACGCACGCGTCACTGCGACGCACTGCTGTCGCTGAGCCCGATCGCCTCACCACTCGTCCCCAGGCGCCGCCGAGCAGCAGTGATCCATGACTGGCGCCATCTTCGGCGCCCCGACGAGTTCGGGCTCGCGCAACGTCTGTACCGCACGCTCTGGCGTTGGTCGGCGCACTCGGTCGGCACGGCGGTCGCCATCTCGCAGAAGACGGCGACAGAGACAGAGCAATACGCCCACCCGCGTCGGGTCGTCGTGGTGGAGAACGGGGGTGACCACCCGCGACGCTGGGCGCACGCCGACCGACAGGTGTCCCCTCCACTGGTGGTCACGTACGGGCACTTCGTGAACAAGCGCCCCGAGCCCGTCATCGACGCGATCGCGCAGTTGCGCAGGACCGGCGTTGAGGTCGCGCTGTGCGTACTGGGGGCGAAGGGGGACTACCGCGAGCGCCTTCGCGACGCAGCCCGAGAAGTCGGCTCCGAAGACGCTATTCTGCTGCCTGGATTCGTCGCCGATGACGAGTATCAGAGGATTGTCCAGCGGGCCTCAGTACTCGTTCTCAACTCATCGGATGAGGGATTCGGACTGCCCGTTAGCGAGGCCCGCTACCTGGGGATCCCGGCCGTTGTCGCCAACGACAGCGGACTGCAGGACATCCATGGTTCAAGCGTGATCGCGGTCGCGCCGACAGCGGACGCACTCAGCGGAGCGATCCGCGGCGCCCTGGATTCGCGAGGCGACGCCGTGCGCCCGCCCCAGTCGTGGGCAACCTGCGCTGCCGCGATCCGCAAGACGCTCACGCCCGAGGAATGATCCATTGCTGGTCGTGACAAAGGCTCGCGCTGTCGCGGTTTCTGGGAAGATCGGCGGTGTTGAGCATATGCTACTGGACGAGATGCAGACCACGGCGCGAACGAAATCCTGGGTTGCTGTGGCCTATGGCGTTCTTGATGTTACCCGCTTAGGGGCGTTCCCCGACGATGTGGAGTTGCTCGTCGTCCCTGCCCGCCCGCATGTGCCGCTCGCGCTGAAGCGAAAGGGAGCTGCGCTCTGGCGACGCATGGTCGCGCACCCCGTCCCAGACGCGCAGCTGGACGATGACGAACGCGAAATCGTTCACGACATGCTCTCAATAGGTCTCGCAACCGCCGACCCGGAACACCCGGCGCGGATATGCGAGATTCCCACACCGTGGCTGTATTCGCCTTTGCACGAACTCGTCTACGCTCTGGTGCAGAGCGTTGCTCGTGAGAACGCTATCCGGCTGGTGTTCATCAAGGGACCTATTCTGCATCGACAAGGCCTGCGCCTCCGCGAACACTCAGGCGATGTCGACCTCTGGGTGCAGCCCGGCCTCGAGAACGACCTCGCCAAGGCACTCGCGCCGTGGGGATGGACACTGATCCCGTTCGACTTCCACCCCGCGATGTATCACTCGCTCACGCTCGAACCGACCGAGTGGGGCTGTGAGATCGACATCCACTACCGTTTCCCCGGCATCGGTGTGAGTCCGGCAACAGCGTTCTCGGTTCTCGCCGACACGGCGCAGGAGTATGAGTTCGCTGGCGTGAGGACGCTGGCACCGGCGAGGCCGGCGGGAGCAGTGCTCTCGGCACTGCACACGCTACGTCCGGAGCCAGGGGTCTTCCGGCCCGGCACGCAACCTCCCGAGGCCGTAGCCGTGCTCCGTGCCGGCGGGGCCCAGACCTTCGGCGTGGCGGAACGGCTGGGCGCGGTGCCGGTGCTCTGGGACGCGCTAGCTGCAGCCTTTCCCGGTGCATCTCTGCCTGGCGACATGGGGAAGCTACCGGCGGAGTGGAAGAGGCGACTTGCCCCGAGTGCGGCGGCCTACCACCTAACTTTCGTGCGTAGCCTTCCGTGGTCGCAACGGCCCGGTGCGACCATCCGCGTGCTGTGGCCCAGTGTGCGGAAGGCGAGGCTGTCCAGCGCACGCCGGGGGGGTGCGCCCACCGCGTCGCCTGTGGCCGCACGATTTCGCCGCCTGCAGTTCGGTGCAGGCGAGGCAATCAAGGCCACCCGGCAGACTCTCCGCAGGTTGTGTGGTAGGCGGACGTAAAGTGGCTAGTGGGTGTCCCCGTTAGTTCGTCGGGGGTCATGCTGCGGTTTGTTCGTGTTGGTTGACGCGGTGGAGGAGGTCGTGGAGGGCGGCACGTCCGAAGCGCCAGTCAAAGGGGATCGCTGTGGTGTTGTAGCGGTGCTGGAATGCGAGGAGCCGCTGTTCGAGGGTGTCGAGGTCTGGGAAGTCTTGTGGCCCCACGACCTTGCGTTGCACGATCGAGAAGTAGATCTCGACCTGGTTCAGCCATGACGCGCGCACGGGCAGGTGCACTAGATGAGTGAGTCCGTTTGGCCTGTGGTCAAGTCCTGGGGCGTGGTGTATCGGTGATGGTGTGATCCTTCGGTTCTGATGGTTATGCGGTGAGTGCTCGGAGGTCGGGTTCGGTCACCTCCTCGGGGTTGGGGTCGGGTTCGCCGACGCGGC
>NZ_JBASZT010000306.1:0-3337 GCF_049661145.1 Microbacterium sp. | reverse complement strand
CCGCTCGGGCGTCGCTGCGGCGCCGGCTGAGACGCCGGTGCCTCGGCGGCGGATGAGGCGGCCAATCCCGCCTCCGCCTGGCGATGCGGGACGTCCACCGGCGGCAGCATCGAGACCGGGCGCTCCTGGCTCGACAGCCACTGCGGACGCAGCGGGAGCTTCGTGACGTCGGTGAAGATCTCCGCGATCTCGAGGTGGTCGAGGGTCTCCTTCTCCAGCAGCGCCAGGGCGAGGCGGTCGAGGACGGCGCGGTTCGCGTTCAGCACCTCGTACGCTTCGTTGTGGGCCTGCTCGATGAGGCTGCGCACCTGCTGGTCCACGCGCTCGGCGATGCGCTCGCTGAAGTCGCGGCCGTGTCCCATGTCGCGCCCCATGAAGACCTCGCCCGAGGACTGGCCGAGCTTGACGGGACCGACCTCGGTGGTCATGCCGTACTCGGTGACCATCTTGCGGGCGATGCCGGTGGCCTTCTCGATGTCGTTGCTGGCGCCCGTCGTGGGGTCGTGGAAGACGATCTCCTCCGCGACGCGCCCGCCCATCGCCCATGCCAACTGGTCCTGCAGCTCGTTGCGGGTGACGGAGTACTTGTCCTCCAGCGGCATGACCATCGTGTAGCCGAGGGCCTTGCCGCGCGGCAGGATCGTGATCTTCGTCACGGGGTCGGAGTGGTTCATCGCCGCCGCGACGAGAGCGTGGCCGCCCTCGTGATAGGCCGTGATGAGCTTCTCCTTGTCCTTCATCACCCGCGTGCGGCGCTGCGGACCGGCGATGACGCGATCGATCGCCTCATCGAGGGCGCGCATGTCGATGAGCTGCGCGTTGGAGCGGGCCGTCAGCAGGGCCGCCTCGTTGAGCACGTTGGCGAGGTCGGCGCCGGTGAAGCCTGGGGTCTTGCGGGCGATCACCGAGAGGTCGACGGACGGTGACAGCGGCTTGCCGCGACCGTGGACCTCGAGGATGCGCTGGCGGCCCCTGAGGTCGGGGGCATCCACACCGATCTGACGGTCGAAGCGGCCCGGGCGCAGCAGCGCGGGGTCGAGGATGTCGGGTCGGTTGGTCGCCGCGATGACGAGGACGGAGGTCTTCGGGTCGAAGCCGTCCATCTCGACGAGCATCTGGTTGAGAGTCTGCTCGCGCTCATCGTGACCGCCGCCCATGCCGGCGCCGCGGTGACGGCCGACGGCGTCGATCTCGTCGATGAAGATGATCGCGGGAGCGTTGTCCTTGGCCTGGTTGAACAGGTCGCGCACGCGGCTGGCGCCGACGCCGACGAACATCTCGACGAAGTCCGAACCGGAGATCGAGTAGAACGGGACGCCCGCCTCACCGGCGACGGCGCGGGCAAGCAGGGTCTTGCCGGTGCCGGGAGGGCCGTAGAGCAGCACACCCTTCGGGATGCGGGCTCCGACGGCCTGGAACTTGGCGGGATCCTTCAGGAAGTCCTTGATCTCCTGCATCTCCTCGATCGCCTCATCGGCGCCGGCGACGTCGGCGAAGGTGACGGTCGGGGTCTCTTTCGTGACGAGCTTGGCGCGGGACTTGCCGAACTGCATCACCTTGCTGCTGCCGCCCTGGGCCGCCGAGAAGAAGAACCAGAACAGCAGACCCAGCAGAAGCACCGGGATCAGCAGCGAGAGCAGGGACTCGAAGAACGTCGTGCGGGGGACGACGTCGTTGAAGCCGTCCTTGGGCTCCGCGGCGTCGATCGCGCTCAGCACCTCGTCCGAGCGGGCGCCCACGTAGTAGAACTGCACCTGTGTGGCGCCGTCGTGCGGCTCGGACAGTGTCATGTCGACCCGCTGATCGCCGTCGGTGTTGGTCACCTCGGTGACGGTGCCGCCCTTGAGGAGAGCGAGACCTTCCTGCGTCGTGATCTGCTTGGCGCCGGTGAGCGTGGAGATCAACGACATGCCGATCAGCAGGAGGGCGCCGATGAGCAACACGTAGACGAACGGGTTGCGCGTGAGCTTCTTGAAGTCCATGGTCCGCTCAGGGTATCGCGCCGTGACTATGCGGGGTCTGTACATTCGCCACAGGCGAACCCTTGACCCGCTTCGCCTCAACGCCGCTGCGCGGCATTGACCCGAGGCGCGTCAAGCGTAGACGTGCGGGGCGAGCACCGCGACGTCGCGGAGATTGCGGTAGCGATCGGCGTAGTCGAGCCCGTAACCGACGACGAAGTCCGCGGGGATGTCGAACCCGACATAACGGCTGTCGATGACGACCTTGGCCGCCTCGGGCTTGCGCAGCAACGCCAGGATCTCGATGGATGCCGCTCCGCGCGATGCGAAGTTCTCCAGCAGCCAGCTGAGAGTGAGACCCGAATCGATAATGTCCTCGACGATCAGCACGTGCCGGCCGTGCAGGTCGGTGTCGAGATCCTTGCGGATCTGCACGACGCCGCTCGACTTCGTGCCCGTCCCGTAGGACGAGACGGCCATCCAGTCCATCGTGACGTGTCGATGCAGATGCCGGGCGAAGTCCGACATCACCATCACGGCACCCTTGAGGACGCCGACCAGCAGCAGATCCTTGCCCTCGTAGTCGGTCTCGACCTGGCGCGCGAGCTGTGCGAGCTTCTCCTGGATCTGCTCCTCGGTGACGAGGACACGTGTGAGCTGGTCAGCGATGTCGGCCGCGCGCATGAGCCGAGTCTACGGCGGGGCGGCGACTCGCCATGCCGCCCCCTCAGCGCGCGACGAACGCGATGCGGGCGCCGCGGCGCTCGGCGCGGCATCCGGGGAGATCGATCGGCCCCTGGCCGTGCCACTCGCTCACGAGCCGCGCGACCTCGAGGGTCTGCGTGCGCGTGAGGCTGGCACCGAACTCGCTGGCGACGACGTGCCTGATGATGCGGTTCCGCAGCGCCACGGGGTTGGCCGCAAGAGCTGGGACGGAGACGGCGATGCCCGCCTCGACGTGCTCGACGATGTCCTCGATCGTCTCCCCGATCATGGCGTCGAAGGCCTCGGCATCCTCCCGCAGCTGATCGGCGGTACGGGCGAGGGCGGCGGCGACACCCGGGCCGAGTTCGTCCTCGAGCACGGGCATGACACCCTGACGCACGCGCACGCGCAGAAAGCGTCGGTCGAGGTTGTGCGGATCGTCCCAGGGCGGCAGGCCCTGGGCGGTGCAGGCGGCGCGGGTCGCGGCACGGCGCACCCCCAGCAGCGGACGCACCCATTCGACCTCGCCGTCACGGCGCACGGGCGCCATGCCCGCCAGGCTCGTCGCGCCCGCGCCGCGCGTGAGCCCGATGAGGACGGTCTCGGCCTGGTCGTCGAGGGTGTGGGCGAGGAGGATGGCGGTGGCGCCGGCATCCTGCGCCGCTCGACGC
>NZ_JBASZT010000305.1:0-2931 GCF_049661145.1 Microbacterium sp. | reverse complement strand
CGCGGCGGCAGCGCGAAGGATGTCGGCGGCTGCACCGACGTCGCCCCGTGCGGCCGCTGTCGTGGCCGTCGCGATCGCGATATCGGTGTCGAAGCACGACGACCAGGTCTCGGCCGTCAGGTGATCCAGGAGCAGCTGCGCATGGGTCAGCCGACCGCTCAGCGCACTGATGCCCACCGCGACCGACAGCAACCACGGTCGCATCGCGGCGCTCCACCTGCCCTCGAGTCCCGACACTTGCTGCGTGCGGTGCCACGCGGCCTCCGGCTCCCCGGCGAGCAGCTGCGCGAGCGCCCAGAGGTGGGCGAACTGGGTCCTGACCCCGTCATCGCCGGCGGCGAGGGCGTCCTCGTAGCCTCGGCGCGCCGCCATCGCACACGCGTGGGGGTGTTCACCCGCCCTGAGCTGCATCAGGAGCCGGGTCAGGCGCGCCGTCACGGCCGCCTCGGGGAACGATTCCGAGACAGCGCCGGAGTGCTGCTCGACCCACGAGAACCACTCGTGCGCTTCGTGTCGTCGCCCCGCTTCGTGCAGACACGTGGCGAGCGTCATCGCCGCGTAGCAGCGCGCCGTCAGCGGCGCATCGGCGTCCTCCGCCACCGAGCGCGACTCGCGGCAAGCGAGCTCGGTGCGTCCGTCGCGCCAATGCGCGGTCGCCCGCAGCGCACGTAGGATCGCATGGTCACCGATATCGCGGGTCGTCGCGCTCAGCTCGCCGAGCGCACGGGCGGGCCGGTGCTCGACCATGATGTCGAGAAACGCACGCAGAACCGCAGCCTCCAGCCGCTGCGGCACGGTGAGCTCGTCGGAGCCGAGCTCACCCAGGATCTCCCGCGCCGGGTCACCCCGCTGGATGTGGCTCAGCGTGTTCGCGAGCCGCAGGCGCTGGGCCGGCGTCGCCGGCAGGACGCGTGCACGCTCCAGCAACCGCACCCCGAGCTCCTCATCACGCTCGATGGTGCGTTCGGCCACGTCCAGTAGTTCGTCGACGTCGGGCGAGGCTGCCGAGTCCGACAGGAGCAGCGCCAGGCGCGCGGGCGCGTCGGAACGATCGTCGTCGTGGAGAGCGAGGCGCACGCGTTCCCGCACGCCCGCGACGATTCCCGGCGACACGACGCGCAGTACGTCGTCCCTCGCCAGCGTCGCCGACAGTCGTACCGAGTCGGATGCCACGTCGTACTCGACCAGCCCGCGCTCCTCGGCCGCCTCCAACCATCGGGCACCGCTGACCGCAACCGCGACTTCGGCGGGAAGCGAATCACCGACGGCGACGGCGACGACGGCGTCACGCTCTCCGCCGGAGAGCGAGGAGAGGATGCCGCCCGCGACGGGATCGTTGCCGAGCAGCGCGGCACGCAGATACCACCGCTGTCCACGCCGGACGAGCGCACCGGAGCGCATCGCTGCGCTCGCGATTCCTTGGGCGCGCCCGGGATTTCCCCGGGAAGCCTCCCGCAGGGCGATGACCGCCCGCTCATCGAGCGCGCCGCCCAGCGTCGATTCGACCGCGTCGCGAATGCCCGGCACGTCGAGGGGGGCGAGAGCACAGACGATCACCCGCGACCGCTGGAGCATCGCACGAACGTGGACCGGCAGCGCGTCCCACGACGGCGACGTGGCGGCCAGGAGCATCGTTTCGCGACGCTCGGTCGTGAGACTTCCGAGCGCGTCGCTCGATAGGCGGTGCGCATCGTCGACGAGCACAACGGCGGCAGGCGGCTGCTCAGCAAGGACACCCACTCGGATGCCCTCTGCCGTCATCCGCGCTCCCAGAGACGAAACGAGCCACGTCTTGCCGATGCCGCGCGGACCCGTCACCAGGACACTCCGCCGCTCGCGAACCGCGTGGCCCAGGCTCTCGAGGACCCGCTGCCGGTCGGTCATGGTCCGACCATGTCCATGTCGATGTCGTGTCGCCCCGGCGCCGCCGGCAGGACCCGCGTGAGCTCGCCTCTGCCGGCGATCCGCAGCTTGGCGTAGACCCGGGTGAGGTGGGTCTGGACGGTTCGGGCAGACAACCCGAGTGTCTCCGCCGCCTCCGCGTCGCTCAGTCCCCCCGCCACGAGGCGCGCGATCTCCGCCTCTCGCTCGGTGAGGACAGGGTGGTGCAGGGCGGCGATGACGGGGCTGGCGAGTCCGTCGGTGTCGTTGAGGAACTCAGCCAGGCGTGCGCTCTCCTGCGCGGCGGCCTCGCGTCGCCCGACGCGCCGATGCAGCAGCGCCGCCTGAGCCCATGCCTCGGCTGCGAACCAACGGTGTCCGGTTCGTATCAGCATCCGCGCGGCGTCGACGATCTGTTCGGCATTGCGATCCCGGACGCCTCTCGCGTGGCGCGCAATCGCCTCGTCGGTCTCGGTCTCGGGCGCGCCCAGGGTACGCAGCACGGCCGGCGCGCACGACGCATCGCCGTACCGCAGCGCGCCGTACCACGCCACCATCGCGAGATAGCGCTGACCGCGGGTCTCGGCGGCGACGGCGGCGTCGCGCGAGCGACGCGCAGCGAGTGACAGTCCGCCCGTCAGCGCGGCGACCGCCGCTTCCGCGATCCCGATGTCGGCTTCGTAGAGCGGCGCTCCCCCGTCCACGAGCAGCTGCCCGAGCAGTTCGGTCGCCTGATCGCGCTGACCACCGACGGCAAGAGCGCACACGAGCAGCGAGCGCACCCAGGGAAGGGATGCCTGGGTCCACGCTCCTTCCGCTGCGTGCGCCTCGTGCAGCAATCGCAATCCGGCGTTCGGGCGCGCATTCAGCACCAGGGACCACCCCCATTCGACCGCGAACTGCGCACGCACGCCGTCGTCGCCGGTCAAGTCCCGTTTCGTGGTGTAACTGTTGTTCCTCCGGTGGGTGGGGTTTAGAAGGGGGTGACGGTGTCGTGGTGGGCGACGTGGTCGGGGGTGTGGGGGTCGGGGCCGGTCCAGCCGGCGTCGG
>NZ_JBASZT010000304.1:0-6648 GCF_049661145.1 Microbacterium sp. | reverse complement strand
ACGGATCCGACGTTATCCGCGACCAGCACCCCCAGCATCCACCCCACCAACCCAAGCCAGCAAGAGGCGACCACCCCGATCTTTCCACCCCCACGGAGGGCCGCACAGCGGCCCTGAAAAGCTGAAGCGAAAGTCTCGCAACATGTGCCAGGCCTTCTCGCCCCACGGCGCGGCAGCGCCACTGAAAAGCTGACTCGGATCAACCGGCGTCGCGGTAGACGGTCGGCAGCGCCGGATCCGACCGGCTGAGCGCCAGCGCGCGCACCGGCAGTTCCTCGCGTACCCGCGCGTGGTGGGCGCGGGCCGCATCGACACCGCCGATGCCTTCGTACGCGGCATCCGCCTCACCGTGCTCGACGAGGGTGACCATGAGCGGGCGCGACTGTGGATACTCGGCCGCCGTCGCGAGTTGCTCGAATCCATCCGACACGACCATCAGTTCGCTGGTCGCGGTGCCGTGATCGAGGGTGCGGAACGCCGTCTTGAGCCCGCCCTTCGATGCCTTGTCGGCAGACTTCTTCGCCACCGCGACCCAACCGCCCGCGGCATCCTGCCGCGCGACGAGCTTGTAGACCATTCCGGCCGTCGGCGCGCCCGATCCGGTCACGACCGAGGTGCCGACGCCATACGCGTCGACGGGTGAGGCGGCCAGCGCCGCGATCGCGAACTCGTCGAGATCGCTCGTCACGGTGATCTTCGTGCCGGTGGCGCCGAGTTCGTCGAGCTGTGCGCGAACCTCGGTGGCCACGGTAGGCAGGTCACCCGAGTCGATCCGCACCCCGCCCAGGCCCGTCCCTGCGACGCGGATCGCCGTCGCCACGCCCTCCCGGATGTCGTACGTGTCCACGAGCAGCGTCGTCTCGATGCCGAGGGCGGCGATCTGACTGCGGAAGGCTTCCTCTTCGGACTCGTGCAGCAGCGACCATGCGTGCGCCGCGGTGCCCATCGTGGGGATGCCCCACGTGCGGCCGGCCTCGAGGTTGCTCGTCGCATCGAAGCCGACGACGTACGCCGCGCGGGCGGCGGCGACGGCGGACTGCTCGGCAGTCCGGCGCGACCCCATCTCGGCGAGCGGCCGGTCGCCCGCCGCGATGCTCATACGGGCCGCCGCACTCGCGACGGCGGAGTCGTAGTTCAGGATGCTGAGGGCAAGCGTCTCCAGCACGACGGTTTCGGCGAACGTGCCTTCGACGGTGAGGATGGGGGAGCCGGGGAAGTACAGCTCGCCCTCACGGTAGCCGCGGATGGTCCCGGTGAAACGGTAGCCGGACAGGAAGTCGAGCGCCTCGCGGCCAAGGACGTGATTGTCGTGCAGCCAGCGCAGCTCGTCGTCGCCGAAGCGGAACTCCCGCAGCTGCTGCAGGAAGCGCCCGGTTCCGGCGACGACGCCGAAGCGTCGAGCACCGGGCAGGCGTCTGCCGAACAATTCGAAGACGCAGCGGCGGGATGCGGTGCCGTCTCGCAGGGCCGCGTCGATCATCGTCAGCTCGTAGCGGTCGGTCAACAGGGCGGTGGAGGCGCGCATACCCATCACCATATTCTCTGGAGTGGGCTGAGGGCTCCTACCGACGGCCGCGTAGGCTGGGAGGGTGAACGACGCGCCCGTGGGGATCTTCGACTCCGGGGTGGGTGGTCTCACCGTCGCCCGTGCGGTCTCGCAGCTGCTGCCGCGCGAGTCGATCCTGTACGTCGGGGACACCGCTCATTCCCCGTACGGTCCGAAGCCGATCGCGGACGTGCGCCGGTACGGACTCGAAGTGCTCGACACACTCGTCGACCAGGGCGTCAAGATGCTCGTCATCGCCTGCAACACGGCATCCGCCGCCCTGCTGCGCGACGCGCGGGAACGCTACGATGTGCCGGTCGTCGAGGTCATCGGACCCGCCGTGCGCACCGCGATCTCCACGACGCGCAACCGCCGCATCGGAGTCATCGGCACTGCCGGCACGATCGGCTCGGGCGTCTATCAGGACATGCTCGGCGTCAACGAGGACCTCACCGTCCTCGCTCAGGCCTGCCCGCGGTTCGTGGAGTTCGTCGAGGCGGGAATCACAGGCTCGCCCGAGGTGCTGACGGTCGCCGAGGAGTACCTCGCGCCGCTGCGCCGCGCCGGTGTCGACACTCTGGTGCTCGGCTGCACGCACTATCCCTTTCTCGAGGGCGCGATCAGCTATGTCATGGGGGAGGGCGTATCGCTCGTCTCGAGCGATACCGAGACCGCGAAGGACGTCTACCGTCAGCTCGTCTCCCGCGACCTGCTGGCGGGGCCGGACGCCGCACCCACGCACGTCTACGAGGCCACCGGCTCGTCGGCGGACGACTTCCTGAACCTTGCCGATCGCCTGATGGGCCGCGGCGTCTCCGCCGTGCGTCTCGTGCAGACCGGCCTCATCGACCTCCCGAAGGGAACCCCGTGACTGCTTCCACCATCACCCGCGCCGACGGACGCGCCATCGATCAGCTCCGCCCCGTCACGATCGAGCGCAACTGGAGCGCTCACGCCGAAGGCTCTGCGCTCATCTCGTTCGGCGGCACGAGAGTGCTGTGCACCGCGTCGTTCACCGGCGGCGTGCCCCGCTGGCTCACCGGCAAGGGCAAGGGGTGGGTGACCGCCGAGTACGCCATGCTGCCGCGGGCGACGAACTCCCGCAATGACCGGGAATCGGTCAAGGGCAGGATCGGTGGACGCACCCACGAGATCTCGCGCCTCATCGGTCGCGCGCTGCGCGCCGTCGTGGACACGAAGGCGCTCGGCGAGAACACGATCGTCATCGACTGCGACGTGCTGCAGGCGGACGGCGGCACGCGCACGGCGGCGATCACCGGTGCGTACGTCGCCCTGGTCGACGCGATCGAGTGGGGACGTGCGAAGGGCCTCGTCGGCAAGAACGCGAAAGTGCTGCTCGATTCGGTCGCCGCCGTCTCGGTCGGCATCATCGACGGGGAGCCGATGCTCGACCTCGCCTATGTCGAGGACGTGCGCGCCGAGACCGACATGAACGTCGTGGTCACGGGGCGAGGCCTGTTCGTCGAGGTGCAGGGCACCGCCGAGGGCGCGCCGTTCGACAAGCGTGAACTCGACGCGCTGCTGGAGCTTGGCCTCGCCGGCTGCGCCGACCTGCGCGGAGCCCAGGCCGCAGCCCTCGCGGGCTGATCCCCGCCGAAACTCCACAAGAAGGGCCTCGATGAGCGCGAAAGTTGTCCTGGCGACCCACAATCCGCACAAAGTCGTGGAGTTCGGCGCGATCGTCGCGGCCGTCCGGCCCGACCTGGAGGTCGTCGGCTACGACGGGCCGGAACCCGTCGAGGACGGAGTGACCTTCGCCCAGAACGCCCTCATCAAGGCGCGCGCGGCGGCCGCGCACACCGGCCTTCCCGCGCTCGCGGACGACTCCGGTGTGTGCGTCGACGTGCTGGGCGGAGCGCCGGGCGTGTTCTCGGCGTACTGGGCGGGGCATCGGAAGGATGCCGCCGCGAACCTCGAGCTGTTGCTCGATCAGCTCTCCGACATCGCCGATCCGCACCGCGGCGCGCGGTTCGTCTCGACGATCGCGCTCGTCGTGCCGGACGGGCAGGAGCACACCGTCGAGGGTGTCTGGCCGGGTCGGCTCGCGCCCGCGCCGTCGGGGTCGGGCGGGTTCGGCTACGACCCGATCTTCGTCCCGGACGGCCACGGTGGCCGGACGGCGGCGGACCTGACGGCCGAAGAGAAGAACGCGGCATCCCACCGCGCCCGCGCCTTCACGGCCCTCGTCCCGCTGCTCGAGAACCTGCGGTTCTGAACGGTTGACGCTGCCGCAGAACGAGTGAGAATCACCATCGTTCCCGACTATGCGCAGAACGGTCGTGGCGGCATGTCCCAGGCATAGCCTGACAGCATGCATGACCATGCGCCGAGCGGCATCCGCGACGCGAGCAATCAGCGTTTGCTGACGATCTCGCTGTGCCTCACGGGCACGATCATGCTCGTGCAGATCGTGGGCGCGATCCTGGCCGGATCGCTCGCCCTGCTCGCCGACGCGGCACACATGTTCACCGACGCGTCTGCGCTCGTGGTCGCTCTTGTCGCGTCGATCGTCGCGACCCGGCCCGCGAACGATCGCAACACCTACGGCTATCAGCGCGCCGAGGTGTTCGGCGCGCTGATCAACGCCGTCGTCCTCATCGCGCTCATGGTGTGGATCGCCGTCGAGGCGATCGCGCGGCTGGCCTCGCCGGCGACGGTAGAGGTGTCGGGGCCGCTCATGCTCGTCGTCGCCACCGTCGGTCTCGTTGCGAACGCCGTGTCGATGTACCTGCTGAGTGCGGCTCAGAAGCGCAGCATCAACGTCCGCGGCGCATACCTGGAGGTGCTCGGGGACCTGATCGGCTCGGCGGTGGTCATCGTCGCGGCCGTCGTCATCTGGGCGACCGGATGGATGCCGGCGGACGCCCTCGCGTCGCTGATCATCGCGGCGATGATCCTGCCGCGCGCCGTGGGGCTGCTGCGCGAGGTGTTCTCGGTGCTGGGGGAACGCGCTCCGAAGGGCACCGAAGTCGGCGCGATCCGCGACCATATCCTGCGCCAGCCCGGAGTCGTCGACGTTCATGACGTGCACGTGTGGCAGCTGACGCGGGGAGCGCCGGTGTTCACGGCGCACGTCGTCGTGGAGCCATCCGTTCTTGCGGGCGGCGGCGCGGGAGCGCTGCTGTCGGGATTGCAGGGTTGCTTGGCCGAGCATTTCGACGTCGAGCACTCGACGTTCCAGATGGAACCGGCCGGCCACCGCGAGCACGACGCGCATCGGTGACGCTGCCTCGGCGGGCTGTGCGACGATGCTCGTGATGGATGACGCCACACTGACCGAGCTCCGCGCGCTGCGAGCCCGCGCCTACGGACCGGATGCCGACATCGACGCCGACCCGACAGCCCGCTCACGACTGCGCGAACTCGAGGCCACGGCCCGCGTTTCCGCGGCTTTCGCCCCGGCATCCGATCCGCCGCCCCCAATCCCGCGAGAGAACAACTCCGCGCCGAGAGAACGGGTGTCACCCGTACCCTCGTCCGCCAGTCGTTCTCTCGCCGAGGAGTCTCTCGCCGAGCATGCGCCGGCCGAAGAGGTCGTGCCGGTGCGGGAGCGGCTCACGCGCGCATGGCGGCGCCGCCCGGTCGCGATCGCGTGGGTGTGCTCGCTGGTCGCCGTCGCGGCAGTGGTCGCCGTCGCCACCTACGCTGTCGCCGGGATCCGACCGGTGTCACCCGCGACCGGTGCGCCGCAGGTCGCGACGCTCGATGACCGGAACCTCAGCGATGCCGCCTGGCTCGACGGGTGGTGGGGCGGTGGTGTCGAGGGCGCCAGCGCGTATGCCTTCCACGGCGTCACCGTCGTGCACACGCCCCGTGGAATGTTCAGCGACGGAACGGAGTGCCTCACGATCATCCCGACCGACGGTGTCAGTGAGGACGGCTCCAGCATCGACGGCCCGATGTACTACGGGTGCGCCGCCGGACCGTTCCCCGCTGTCGCACAGTTGACGATCGACGAGAACGCTCCTGAAGAGTTGCGCGACGAGTTCGGTGAAGGCACTGCTCTGCAGTTCGTGCTCGACGGCGACGTCGTCGGCGTGTTCGCCGCCCAGGCGAAGGCGACCCCGTCGGCGACGCCGTAGCCCGGACGGGCCCTCACACCTCGCGCCGCACGTCGCCGGGCGCCACGTCGGCACGCAGACCGCGCCACCGTGCGTGGCGGAGCGTGCCTCCGGGGGTGAACTGGGCGAACTCGACCTCGCCGACCAGTTCGGGCCGCACCCACAGCGCGTCGGAGGCATCGGCGTCGGGCACCCCGACGAGCGGACTCTCGTCGGTGCGCAGCGGCTCCAGGCGTGCCGCGAGCCGCGCCAGTTCGCGCTCCGTGAACCCCGACCCGACCCGTCCCACATACTGCAATCCCTCATCGCCGGGGATGCCGAGGAGCAGCGATCCGATCGCCCCCGTGCGCCCTCCTTTGCCGGGGCGGATGCCGCCGATCACGACGTCCTGCGTCGCGGTGAGCTTCACCTTCAGCCATTCCTCCGAGCGCGCGCCTCGCCGGTAAGGGGAGCGCGGGTCCTTCACGACGATGCCCTCCAACCCCAGTTCGCGCGCTGTCCGCAAAGCCACGTCGACATCGTCGGCGACCGGCGGCAGGACGATAGCCGGGATCGTGGCGGCGGCGAGTCGTTCCAGTGCCTCGCGACGCTCCGACAACGGGCGCGCCGCGGTGTCGTCGTCACCCGTGCGCAGCACGTCGAACAGCACGTACGTCACCGGCGTCCGCCGCGCCTCGCGCTCGATCTCCTGCGGCTTCGTGAGGTGCATGCGCGACTGCAGGCGGGTGAAGCTGGGCCTGCCCGCGGCATCCATCGCGACGATCTCGCCGTCGATGACGGCGGGCCGTGGACCGAGGCCCGCGTCGACGCTGGTCAGTTCGGGATAGCGGGCCGTGATGTCGGTGCCGCTGCGGGCGCGCAGGTGCAGGCGGTGCCCGTCCCACGTGCCGATCGCGCGGATGCCGTCCCACTTGAACTCGACCCAGGCCTCGCCCCAGCGCTGCGCAGCGGTTCGCGCGAGCCCGGGAGTCGCATTGACGGCGAGCATCGGCGCCGGGGCGTGAGGGCCCGAAGCGGCGG
>NZ_JBASZT010000303.1:0-8126 GCF_049661145.1 Microbacterium sp. | reverse complement strand
GCCGAATCCGGGGCGACGCGCCGCACCGACAGCATCCCGCTCGCCGGGCGCAGGGGTTGCGTCGTCACATCGGCGGCGAGCAGCGACGCCGTGCCGAGCCCGCAGTCGTAGTCGAGGTCGGGCAGGGCAGCGGCGAGGTGGACTCCCATCGCCAGGCCGACCGAGGTCTCCAGGGCGCTCGACACGACGGCGGGCAGCCCCGCCTCCGCGACGATCTCGAGTGCGCGGCGCACGCCGCCCAGCGGCTGCGCTTTCACGACGATCAGGTCGGCGGCGCCGGCCCGCGCGACGGCGAGCGGGTCGGCGGCCTTGCGCACGCTTTCATCGGCCGCGATCGGGATGTCCCAGTCCGCGATCCGCTCCCGCAATTGCGCGAGTTCATCGACGCTCGCGCACGGCTGCTCCAGGTACTCGAGGTCGAACTCGGCGAGGGCGTGCACGGCGCGCTCGGCCTCGTCGACGTTCCATCCGCCGTTCGCGTCGAGCCGGACGCGTCCCTGGGGTCCCAACGCCAGCCGCACGGCGCGCACGCGGGCGACATCGTCGGCGAGGGTCTGACCGCGCTCGGCGACCTTGACCTTTGCCGTGCGGCATCCGTCGAAGCGAGCGAGGACGTCCTCGACGTCGGATGCCGATGCGAAAGTCTCGCCTCCCCGAGGCAGATTTTCTTGCCCCATGGCGCGGCAGCGCCACGGAAAAGCCGTCGTCACCGCCGGCACCGTGGCATTGACGGGAATGCTCGTGCGCTGCGGATCGGGCGGCGTGCACCACCCGAAGTCGAGCGCGGCCGCCAGCCAGGTCGCCGCCTCGGCATCCGGGTACTCGGTGAACGGCGAGAACTCGCTCCACCCCTCGGGGCCCTCGAACAGCAGCGCCTCACGCACGTCGATGCCGCGGAACCGGGTCGCGAGCGGCAGTGCGACGACGCGCGCCGTCGCGAGGATCTCGGGCAGTGCGGGAATGCTCACCCCTCCATCCTGCCCGTGGGGGTGGACATCGTCCGCCGGTGTATCGAGATCACAGCGTGTGTCTCGGTTGCGATGGTCTCGATACGCGATCGCACTCGACCAGCGGAGGTGGAGCACACGACGATGTGCGGTTGACTATAGCGTGTGACACACAGTAAAGTGTGAGGCGTGAGCGAGAACGAGGCGCGGGATACCCACCTGCAGGAACTGCGGCGGGGAACGGTCGTGCTCGCATGCCTGCGCCTGCTCGTGGAGCCCGGATACGGCTACGGGCTGCTCGAAGACCTTCAGCGGCGCGGATTCGACACCGACGCGAACACCCTCTACCCGCTGCTCCGCCGCCTGGAGAAGCAGGGGCACCTCACGAGCGAGTGGAACACCGACGAGGCCCGCCCGCGCAAGTTCTACCGCACCTCGCCCGCCGGCATCCGTCTCGCTCGTGCTCTCACCGAAGATTTCGACGCGCTCGCCGCCGCGCTCGCCGCGCTCCCGAAGGAGAACTGACATGACCGCCACGCTGACCGACCGCTACGTGCACGCGGTCATCCGCACCGTTCCCGAGCAGCAGCGAGAGGATGTCTCCGCAGAGCTCCGTGCCGCCATCGCCGACCAGGTCGATGCTCGGCTCGATACCGGCGAGCCTCGCGAGGATGCCGAACGCGCCGTCCTGAACGGCCTCGGCGATCCGGACAAGCTCGCCGCCGGATACGCGGATCGCCCGCTCCACCTCATCGGCCCGCGCTACTTCCTGGAGTGGTGGCGGCTGCTGAAGCTCCTGCTGTGGATCGTCGTGCCGCTGGCGACGTTCGGCATTGCGCTGGGGCAGACGCTCGCCGGCGCGCCGATCGGCGCCATCATCGGATCGACGATCGGTGGCGGACTGAGCGTCGCCGTGCACCTCGCGTTCTGGACGACGCTCGTGTTCGCTCTGGTGGAACGCTCCGACACGCGCACGCCGCTCGTGCCGTGGACGATCGACCGGCTCCCCGCCGAGACCCCGTACACCGGCGCGCGTTTCATCGACCTGATCTGCAGCGTCATCTTCCTCGCCGTCGCGGCGGTGGCGCTCGTGTGGGACCAGCTCGTCGGGCTCGTCTACCTGGAAGGGCAGTGGATGCCGTTTCTTTCGCCGGCCCTCTGGCCCTGGTGGGCGACGGGGTTGCTCATCGCGATGGGGCTCGAAGCGGTGCTGCAGCTCGTGGTGTTCCTGCGGGGGCGGTGGACGTTCGCGCTCGCCGCGTGCAATACGGTACTCAACGTCGTGGTCGCGGTGCCCGCGATCTGGCTGCTGTCGCAGGGTCAGCTGCTGAACTCGGCGTTCTGGTTCACGGTGATCCCGGGCGATGACGCAGCGAGCGTGTACGGCATCCTGTCGGTGATCGTCGGGTTCGGCATCGCTGGAGTCGCGGTGTGGGACACGATCGACGCGTTCCTCAAGGCCCGCCGGGCCCGCTGAGCCCTCTCGGCCCGCCGGCTCGGCCGGTTCGGCCGGTTCGCGCTCGAAAAGCAGGCTGAAGTGGTCCTCGGAGGGATGAGAGCGGCCGCAGAGGCCGGTCCGGCCTGCTTCTGCGACATCGAACGCCGGGTGACGCCAACCGACTGTCCTCGCGAACAGCCGTGGGAGAATCGGGCGGTGACCGCGACCCGCACCGAGCCCCGCTTCGCCCTCGACATCGACGGGGTCCCGCGGCCGGAGCGGTCCGAGGCACTGCTCGACGCCCTGGCATCCCGCGTCGTGATCGCCGACGGCGCGATGGGCACCATGTTGCAGCGGTACGAGCCGACCCTCGACGACTACCGGCAGCTCGAAGGCTGCAACGAGATCCTCAACGTGTCGCGGCCCGACCTCATCGCCCGCATCCACGACGACTACCTCGCCGTCGGCATCGACGCCGTCGAGACCAACACGTTCGGCGTGAACTGGTCGAACCTGTCTGACTACGGCATCGACGATCGCATCCACGAGCTGGCCGAGGCCGGGGCCCGCATCGCGCGCGAGCGCGTCGAGGCCGCCGAAACCGCGGACGGGCGGATGCGGTGGGTGCTCGGCTCGATGGGCCCCGGCACGAAACTCCCGAGCCTCGGGCACACGACGTACGCGCACCTGAAGGAGACGTTCGCGCTGCAGGCCGAGGGCCTGGTCGACGGCGGGGCGGATGCCTTCCTCATCGAGACCAGCCAGGATCTGCTGCAGACGAAGGCCGCCGTGAACGGCTGCAAGCAGGCGATCGTGAGCCGCGGCATCCGCCTGCCGATCTTCGTCGAGGTCACCGTCGAGACGACCGGAACGATGCTGATGGGGTCGGAGATCGGCGCGGCCCTGACGGCGCTCGCGCCGCTCGGCGTCGACGCGATCGGCCTCAACTGCGCGACCGGGCCCGCCGAGATGAGCGAGCACCTGCGGCACCTGTCGAAGCACTCGCCCGTGACGATCGCGTGCATGCCGAACGCGGGGCTGCCGGTGCTGACGGCCGACGGCGCGAGCTACCCGCTGACGCCGGCGGAGCTCGCGACGGCGCACGAGCAGTTCGTGCGCGAGTTCGGCGTGGGCCTGGTCGGCGGATGCTGCGGCACGACGCCCGAGCATCTGGCCGCGGTCGTGGAGCGGTTGCGGCCGGCCGCGACTACTCGCGAGACCGCCTCTGCGGGTCGAGACCTCGTGTCTGGGCCAGGGTTTCGACGCGAAAACGCGGTCTCGCGGGGCGAGCGCGTTGGCGGCGACATCGAAACCGACCCCGGAGTCGCGTCGCTGTACCAGCACGTGCCGTTCCACCAGGACGCGAGTTACCTCGCGATCGGCGAGCGCACCAACGCGAACGGGTCCAAGGCGTTCCGCGAGGCGATGCTCGACGCCCGCTTCGACGACTGTGTCGAGATCGCGCGGAACCAGATCCGCGTCGGCGCGCACCTGCTCGACGTGTGCGTCGACTACGTCGGCCGCGACGGGGTGGCCGACATCCGCGAGGTCGTCTCGCGCTTCGCGTCGGCATCCACCCTTCCCCTCGTCATCGACTCGACCGAGCCGGCGGTCATCCAGGCGGGGTTGGAGCTGATCGGCGGGCGACCCGTCGTGAACTCGGTCAACTACGAGGACGGCGACGGCCCGGCATCCCGTTTCGGTCGCATCATGCCGCTGGTCAAGGAGCACGGCACGGCCGTCATCGCCCTCACGATCGACGAGCAGGGCCAGGCGCGCACGACCGCCGACAAGCTGCGCATCGCGTCGCGGCTCGTCGACGAGCTCGTCGGAGCGTGGGGCATGCGGGTCGAGGACATCATCGTCGACTGCCTCACGTTCCCCATCGCGACCGGCCAGGAGGAGACGCGGCGCGACGCGATCGAGACGATCGAGGCGATCCGCGCGCTCGTGGCGAAATACCCCGGCATCAACACGACGCTCGGCGTCTCGAACGTCTCGTTCGGGCTCAACCCCGCCGCGCGCAGCGTGCTGAACTCGGTCTTCCTGCACGAGGCGACGCAGGCGGGGCTCACCAGCGGCATCATCGACGCCGCGAAGATCGTGCCCCTGGCATCCCTCGACGAAGCGCAGCGCAAGGTCGCGCTCGACCTGGTGTGGGATCGGCGCGAGTGGGATGCCGACGGCAACCTCACCTACGACCCGCTCGCCACCATGCTCGACCTGTTCGCCGGCGTCGACACGGCGGCCCTCCGCGATCAGCGCGCCGCGGAGCTGGCGGCGCTGTCGGTCGGCGAGCGGCTGGAGCGGCGCATCATCGACGGCGAGTCGAAGGGGCTCGAGGCCGACCTCGACCTCGCACGGGCGGGCGGGCCCGGGTTCGCCGCGCTGACGCCGCTCGAGATCATCAACGACCACCTGCTGGAGGGCATGAAGGTCGTCGGGGAGCGGTTCGGCTCGGGGCAGATGCAGCTGCCGTTCGTGCTGCAGTCGGCCGAGGTCATGAAGACCGCGGTCGCGCTGCTGGAGCCGCACATGGAGCGCTCCTCGGCATCCGGCAAGGGAACGATCGTCCTCGCGACGGTCCGCGGCGACGTGCACGACATCGGCAAGAATCTCGTCGACATCATCCTGACCAACAACGGCTACACCGTCGTGAACCTCGGGATCAAGCAGCCCATCGCCGACATCATCGCCGCCGCCGAGGAACACGACGCCGACGTCATCGGCATGAGTGGGCTGCTCGTCAAGTCGACCGTCGTCATGAAGGAGAACCTGCAGGAGCTGACCGCCCGCGGGCTCGGCACGCGCTGGCCGGTGCTGCTGGGCGGTGCGGCGCTCACGCGCGCGTACGTCGAGCAGGACCTCGCCGAGCTGTTCGACGGCGAGGTGCGCTACGCGAAGGATGCCTTCGAGGGCCTCGCACTCATGGAACCCCTCGTGCGCATCGCGCGGGGCGAGGCGCCGGATGCCGTGGGCCTGCCGCCGCTGAAGAAGCGGATTCACGCTGCGGGGTCGAAGCTGACCCTCACCGAGCCCGAGGCCATGCCCGCGCGGTCGGATGTCGCGGCCGACAACCCCGTGCCTGTGCCGCCGTTCTGGGGCACGCGTATCGTTCGAGGGATCGCGCTCGCCGACTACGCCGCGTACCTCGATGAGCGTGCGACGTTCATGGGGCAGTGGGGGCTCAAGCCCGGGCGCGGCGCGGAGGGGCTGTCGTACGAGCAGCTCGTCGAGACGGAGGGCCGGCCGCGGCTGCGGTACTGGCTTGACCGCATCCTCGCCGAGGGGATGCTGGATGCCTCCGTCGCCTACGGCTACTTCCCGGTGGTTTCGGAGGGCGACGACATCGTCGTGCTCCACCACGGCGACGACCCGACCGGCGTGCTCGGTGTGCCCGGGTTGCTGGCGCCGGATGGCGGTTCGTTCGGTTCGGGCGGCGGTTCGTTCGGTTCTGGCGGCGGGCTCGGCACCGACCGGCTGCGGTTCCACTTCCCGCGCCAGCGTCGCGACCGGCATCTGAACCTCGCGGACTTCGTGCGGTCGCGCTCGTCGGGCCAGGTCGACGTGCTGCCCGTGCAGCTCGTGACGGCGGGAGCGGCGATCGACGCGGTCACGGCGAAGCTGTTCGCCGAGAACCGCTACCGCGATTACTACGAGCTCAACGGGCTCGTGATGCAGCTGACCGAGGCGCTCGCCGAGTTCTGGCACGCCCGCATCCGCTCCGAGCTGGGTTTCGCGGGGGAGGACCCGACCGACACCGCGGGTCTGTTCAAGCTGGAGTATCGCGGTGCGCGGTTCTCGCTCGGCTACCCCGCGTGCCCCGACATGGAGGATCGGCGCAAGCTCGTCGAGCTGCTGCGGCCCGAGCGCATGGGCGTCGAGCTGAGCGAGGAGTTGCAGCTGCATCCCGAGCAGTCGACGGACGCGTTCGTGTTCCACCACCCCGAGGCGAAGTACTTCTCGGTCTGAGTCGTGCGGGCGCTCGCGCCCCTGCTCGGGGGCCCTCTCTCGTCGCGCCCTCGTGGGCCGGGGTCGTGGGGTCTGTGGCTGGGGGCCTTGGGGTCGTGGGGTCGTGGGGTCGTGGGGTCGTGGCGTCGTGGGGTCGCGGGGTCGCGGGGTCGCGGGGTCGCGGGGTCGTAATTGGTCGCTTGGCCTTGCCTGAGGCGACCATTCGCGACCCGCCGGCGACGCCCAGGGATGGGCGCTTGCTCGTGGGGTCGCATCTGGTCGTTATGCGCTGTCCGTGGCGACCATTCGCGACCCGCCGGTGCTGCGTGGAGGGGTTGACGTTGCTCGTGGGGTCGTAATTGGTCGCCTGGCCTTGCCTGAGGCGACCATTCGCGACCCGCCGGCATCCCCGACAAGCTACGAGTCGACCACAGGATCAGCGTCCGGTCGGCGTATAGCTCCAGACGGCGGCGCTGCGCGTTCCGGTGATCCCCTCCCAGCTGGTACCGCCGACCACCAGCAACTGACCGTCCGCCCAGACGGCGGGTCCGGCCTCGGCGAGAGCATCCTCGGGTTGACCGATCGGTGTCCAGGTTCCGTCCTCGTCGTCGTAGACGAATCCCGACGAGACGGAGAATCGGCTACCGGCGGTGTCCTGAACCCAGCCCGAGCCCGGCGGCGGGTTCGCCAGCTCGGACCACCGCCCGTCCGGGAGCGTGACGGCCCCGCCGAACGGATACTCGCGCCCCCAGTTTCCGACCTGCCCGCCATCGGCACCGCCCAGCTGCGGGTCGATCAGGCGGTCGCCGTGCACCGCCCACTGCCGGCCGCCGATCTGTTGCGTGTCGGGCAGGCGAGTCCACTCGCCCGTGGTCCGGTCGAGCAGGGCGGCCAGCACGAACGAGGGCTTCTCCGCCCCGGGGCTCGGAACGAGCTCTTTCGCGGTCAGCACGATGCCGTGCGCGGTCGCGGTGAGGGTGCGGTCGAAGGCGGGACCGATCGGGTCCTCGGGAAGCTCGGACCACGCGCGGGTTTCGACGTCGAGCACGCGATCAGGGACGGCTCCCCACTCATCGCTGCCGGAGGCGAAGATCACGCGATCGCCGTCGGCGACCGGCATCCCGAGGCGGTCGGTCGGGGACTCCAGGATGCTCCAGGTGTCGGCGGACACGTCGTAGAGGAGGACATCCGTCGTGGGTCCGTCGGGCCGGGCAGGCACGACGAGGACGCCGTCCGCGTAGGCACCGCTCGTCAGCCCCGGCGTCAGCGGCGGCGGTGGCAACACACGCCAGGTGTCGGATGCCGGGTCGTACGCGGCTCCGTCGCGAGCGAGCCGTCCGTCCATGACGCAGTCGGCGGTCGGCGGACACGGCGGGTGGAACGCTCCACCGACCACGATCAGCTCGCTCCCCGTCCACGCTGTGACCGCCCCGTCGCGCGGTTCCAGGGGGAAGTCGTCAAGGCGCGCCCAGTCGGGGGCACTGACCGCGGCATCCGCCCCCTCGTGCGCGACCGAGGGCGATGCGGGCGCGACGGGATCCGCAGTGCACGCGCTCATCGCGAGCACTGCCGCGCCAGCGAGCAGGAGCGCTACAGCGCGAAGGTCTCTCATGTCCAGGAAGTGTCCGGTATCGCGGGTTCGTCTCGCGCGAGCGGCCGGGCCGCCTGGTCTGTGTCGGGGTCGGCCGGGGTCTCCGGCGGGGTGGCTGGTGTGCGAGCTCGCGGCGATTCCCCGCAACTCGCGGCGACGAGCTTGGCCGCCGGTAGGCAGTGGCGCCGCAGTCAGCGGC
>NZ_JBASZT010000302.1:0-21106 GCF_049661145.1 Microbacterium sp. | reverse complement strand
GCGTCGCGCCTGCGCGAGACGCCCTGGACGACGAATGCACAGGTGGCGGGCTCGTGGCTGCGCGACGGTCCCCTCGCGCCGGAGCCCGCCATCCGCCGCCCACTGGATGCTGCTCTGCAGCGCGGGTCGCTGACGCTGCGTGGCTACGACCGGGTGCTACGAGTCGCGTGGTCGGTCGCCGACCTCGCCGGCCGCGATCGGCTCGAGGTCGCCGATATCGGAAGAGCTCTGTACCTGAAGAAGGGGGTGAGAGGGTGAGTGCGCTCGATGTCGACGGCATGGGGGCGCGGCGCGCGCTCGCGGGGATCGCGGACGACCTGTCTGACGGTGATGACCTCGTCGTCGCGCACGCGCGGGCGGTGTGGTCGTGTCTCGTGGAGCCGGGCGACCGCATCGCCGGCGCGCTGATCGCCGCGCTCGGCCCGGTGCGCGCTCTCGAGGTTGCTGTCGCGTCCCGCGGCAGCGGAGACGAGGCTGCCCGGGCGGGGGTCGAACTCGCCGAGTTGGCGAAGGCACGAGAGCGTTGGCATCCGCGCGGGGGTGATGCTCCGGAGCGGTTGGCGACCGCGCGGCGCGCCGGCGCGCGGATCGTGACACCGGAGGATCACGCTTGGCCACGGCGGCTCGATGACCTGGGGCCGTTCGCGCCGGTGTGCCTCTGGGTGCTCGGTGATACAGCGCCGCTCGGGTCCGCCGACCCGGCCGTCGCCCTCGTCGGTGCACGTGCCTCGAGTGCGTACGGCAATTTCGTCGCCGAGGATCTCGCCGCGGGAGCGGCCGCCGCGGGCATCGCCGTAGTCTCCGGCGCCGCATACGGCATCGACGGTGCCGCTCACGGGGGTGCACTCGCGGCGGGTGGCGTCACCATCGCGCTTCTCGCGGGCGGCGTAGAGCGACCCTATCCCGCCGGCCACCGGGATCTGCTGGAGCGGATCGCCGCACGCGGCGTCGTGGCGGCGGAGGTGCCGTGCGGTGCGTCACCCACGAAATGGCGGTTCCTTGCCCGGAATCGGCTGATCGCGGCGATGACCGATGCGACAGTCGTCGTCGAAGCCGCGTGGCGTAGCGGCGCGCTCAACACGGCGCATCACGCCGCCGCGCTCGGTCGCCCGCTCGGCGCCGTCCCCGGGGCCGTCACAAGTGCCACGTCGGCGGGCTGTCATCGACTGCTGCGGGAGGCGCAGGCGGAGTGCATCACCGGTATCGCCGACATGTGCGAGCTGTTGGGGCTCGGTGCCGGGCTCGAACTCGACGGGAGCACGGGTGCTGACGGTGCGGTGGGCGAGGGTGGCGGGAACGTCGTTGGCGGCGTCGCCAGGCGCGGGGCAGATGATCGCACCCGGCTGCTCGACGCGCTGAGCGAGCGCAGCGCGCGGACCACGCTCGACATCGCGCGCCGCGCCGGTCTGGGGCCTGACGACGTCGCGATCCTCCTCGGCCTGCTGGAGCTCGATGGCGTTGCGGAGCGGCGCTCCGGTGGATGGGTGCGCACGAAGCCCCCGAAGACTGCCCCGCTATGGTGAGGTGGGGCTGGCAAGTGCGTATGGGCGCGCACCGCGAGTTGCGACGTTTGGTCCGATTCGCAGGCATGCTGGGGCAATGAGGATATCTGCTGCTGCGGCGGCGTACACCGACCACCTCGCACGCGTGCGGCGACTGTCATCGGCGACTGTTCGCGCCTATGCGGCGGATCTGCGGGACCTCGCGGCGACGACAGGCGATCTGGATCTCGCCGAAGTTGATCTGGAGTGCCTGCGCGACTGGCTCTGGCGCGCGACGCAGCGCGGCGACGCGCGGTCCACCCTCGCCCGGCGCACGGCGACGGTGCGCGGCTTCTTCGCCTGGGCACTGGAGACGGGCGAGATCACCGTGGACCCCAGCTTGCGGCTGGTCGCGCCCAAGCGCGCGCGGGCACTCCCGAAGGTCGCCACCGCGCTCGCGATGGCCGGCGTGCTCGACGCCGCGGCCCAGCGGGCGGGCGAGGGCGACCCGATCTCGCTGCGCGACGCCGCCGTGCTGGAACTGCTCTACGCGTCGGCACTGCGCGTCGCGGAGCTGTGCGGCATGGACTTCGACGACATCGATGCCGATCGTCGTACCGTACGCGTCGTCGGCAAGGGATCCAAGGAGCGGGTCGTCCCGTACGGCGCCCCGGCGGCCGACGCCCTCGGGGCCTATCTCACGCGCGCCCGGCCAGCGCTCGCGGCGCGCGGTACCGGCAACCGGGCGCTGTTCCTGGGGTCGCGCGGTGGACGACTCGGCACCCGCGCCGTCTACGACATCGTCTCCCGATCACTGGCCCCCACTCTCGGCGCCGAGACGGTCGGCCCGCACGCGCTGCGCCATTCCGCAGCGACGCACCTGCTCGACGGAGGTGCCGACCTTCGTACGGTGCAGGAACTGCTCGGGCACGCGAGCCTAGGCACGACCCAGATCTACACGCACGTGTCGGCGGAGAAGCTCACGGCCGCCTACCGGCTGGCGCATCCGCGCGCGTGACCGCCGGCGCATCCGCGCACGTCATCGTACCCTTGCGGCACACGGCCGTCCTCAGCAGCAGGGCAGCAGGACGGCGCGAGGGACACCACCCAGAAGCAGCATCGGGTTGAGGTACTCGCCGTCCTCGCGCACCCCGAAGTGGACAGATCCCGGTGCAGCGTGGCCACCGACGGCGACGGTGCCCACGACATCACCTGCCGTGACGACCGCCCCGATGGGCAGCGAGGGTGTGACCGGCTCCAGCGTCGTCACGAGACCCTCGCCGTGATCGATCGTCACGAGCGGCCGATCGACGACGGTCCCGGCGAAAGCGACGACCCCGTCCGCCGGAGTGGTCACGGGGGACCCCACGGCGGCTTTGAGGTCAATACCGCGATGTCCCGGACCGTAGGGATGCGCGGGCGCGCGGTACGGCTCGACGACGACAGGCGGGCGCACCGGCCACTGCCAGCCGTCGAGCGCGGCGGCCGGCCGTCTGACTTCCCCGAGAACGAAGGATGCCGGCCCGTGAGTCACGCCTGTGCGCGGCACGCCCGTCGCGGGAGCGGCGAGCGTGAGCGCGATCAGCGCCGCCAGGATGAAGGCGAGGACGAGGCGGAGTCGTGAAGGCATGCCCCTACCGTGCTCCGTGGGGCGCGACCGCGGAGGGCAAGACGGCACATCTGTGGATGGATTCGCGAATCGGGCAACGGGGGAGAGAGCGATGCGACTGATACACTGGCAGATGCACCCCGCTCGTCGGGGTGACTACGCGTGCCCAGAGCGGGACCCGTCCACGACGGCGATACCCGCGGCATCCACACCCTGAGGTCTCCCGCACTAGCGGGAGCGGGTGCGTGCCGGGCGCCAGGCGCACGGGCCGACCGGCTCACGCGATCAACCCAGAACAAGAAGGAGAACGGCCATGGCCGTCGTCACCATTCGCCAGCTGCTCGACAGCGGCGTGCACTTCGGACACCAGACCCGCCGGTGGAACCCGAAGGTCAAGCGCTTCATCCTCACCGAGCGCAGCGGCATCCACATCATCGATCTGCAGCAGTCGCTGTCGTACATCGACAAGGCATACGAGTACGTGCGCGAGACCGTCGCCCACGGCGGAACCATCCTGTTCGTCGGTACGAAGAAGCAGGCGCAGGAGGTCATCGCCGAGCAGGCGACCCGTGTCGGCCAGCCCTACGTCAACCAGCGGTGGCTCGGTGGTCTGCTCACCAACTTCTCGACGGTCAGCAAGCGACTTGCCCGTATGAAGGAACTCGAAGAGCTCGACTTCAACAGCCCCGCCGACAGCGGCTTCACGAAGAAGGAACTCCTGCTCAAGAAGCGTGAGCTCGACAAGCTGCACAAGTCGCTCGGCGGCATCCGCAACCTGCAGAAGACGCCGTCGGCCATCTGGGTCGTCGACGCCAAGCGCGAGCACCTCGCCATCGACGAGGCTCGCAAGCTCGGCATCCCCGTGATCGGCATCCTCGACACCAACGCCGACCCCGACGAGTTCCAGTTCCCGATTCCCGGCAACGACGACGCGATCCGCTCGGTGGGCCTGCTCACGCGCATCGTCGCCGACGCCGCGGCCGAGGGCCTCATCCAGCGTCACCAGCCGACCGACGAGTCGGCGGATGCAGAGCCGCTCGCTGACTGGGAGCGCGAGCTCCTCGAGCAGGGCGGTGTCGCCGAGGCTCCCGTAGCCGAGTCCGCCGTCGCCGAGGCCGCGCCCGCCGATGCTCCGGTCGTCACCGAGGTCGCCGAGGTCGAGACCCTCGCGACCGAGTCGGCCGCCGACGAGGCCGGTGCCGAGGCGAAGGCCGAAGGCGACGCCGCCGCGGCTGTCGCCGCCGAATAGGCACCACCATTCCGCCGGTGCGGGGTCGCCCACGAGGCGATCCCGCACCGGCATCCCATGAGAACAACTCACGACACGCAAGGAGCCACCACCCATGGCAAACTTCACCATCGCCGACATCAAGGCCCTGCGCGAGCAGCTCGGCACAGGCATGGTCGACACCAAGAAGGCCCTCGAGGAGGCCGATGGCAACCTCGACAAGGCCGTCGAGATCCTGCGCCTGAAGGGCGCGAAGGGCAACGCGAAGCGCGCCGACCGTTCCACGAGCGAGGGACTGGTCGCCGCCGTCGAGCAGGACGGCAAGGTCACGATCCTCGAGCTGAACACCGAGACCGACTTCGTCGCCAAGAACGAGCGCTTCATCGCGCTGGCCGACAAGGTTCTCGCCGCCGCTGCGGCTGTCGGCGCCGACTCGGTTGAGCAGGCACTCGCCGCGGATGCCGGGTCCAAGTCGGTCGCCGACATCATCGCCGACGAGGCCGCCATCATCGGTGAGAAGGTCGAACTGCGTCGCGTGCGCACGCTCTCGGGCGACAAGTTCGAGATCTACTTGCACAAGACGAGCAAGGATCTCCCTCCGCAGGTCGGCGTCGTGCTCGCCTACACGGGCGAGGATGCGGAGACAGCGCGCTCCATCGCGCAGCACATCTCCTTCGCCAACCCGACCTACCTCAGCCGGGACGACGTGCCGACCGCCGACGTCGAGAAGGAGCGTGAGATCGTCACGGAGATCTCCCGCAACGAAGGCAAGCCCGAGGCGGCGCTGCCGAAGATCGTCGAGGGACGCGTGAACGCGTTCTTCAAGCAGGTCGCGCTGCTTGACCAGGACTATGCGAAGGACAACAAGCTGTCCGTCGCGAAGGTCGCTGCCGCTGCTGGAATCACGATCACTGACTTCGTCCGCTTCAAGGTCGGCGCGTAAGTCGCGAAAGGGGCCCGCATCCTCGAATGCGGGCCCCTTTCCCATGTCCGCTTCGATAGTCTGCATCCGACGAGAGGAACCCTGCGTGATCGATGAGAACACCGGACGCCGCCGCGTCCTGCTGAAGCTGTCCGGCGAGGCGTTCGGAGGAGGTCAGCTGGGGGTCAACCCCGACGTCGTCGGCCAGATCGCTCGGGAGATCGCCGCGGCAGTCGGCAGTGTGGAGATCTCGGTCGTCGTCGGCGGCGGCAACTTCTTCCGCGGTGCTGAACTCAGCCAACGCGGCATGGATCGCGGTCGTGCCGACTATATGGGCATGCTCGGCACCGTCATGAATGCGCTCGCGCTGCAGGACTTCCTGGAGCAGGCGGGCGCCGCCACCCGCGTGCAGTCGGCGATCTCGATGACCCAGGTCGCCGAACCCTACATCCCGCGCCGCGCGGAACGGCACATGGAGAAGGGCCGCGTCGTCATCTTCGGAGCCGGCGCGGGGCTGCCCTACTTCTCGACCGACACCGTCGCCGCCCAGCGAGCGCTGGAGATCGGCGCCGATGAGGTGCTCGTCGCCAAGAACGGTGTCGATGGCGTCTACACGGCGGATCCGAAGAAGGATGCCGCAGCCACGCGCATCGACCGGATCACCTATCAGGAAGCCCTCCAGCGCGGCCTCAAGGTCGTCGACTCGACGGCCTTCAGCTTGTGCATGGACAACGGAATCGACATGCGGGTGTTCGGTATGGAGCCGGAGGGGAACGTGACGCGGGCTCTTCTCGGTGAGCGGATCGGCACGCTCGTCACGGTCTGAGTCGCGGCACCCGCCCGCACTAGACTTTACTGACGCAACAACTTTTCAGTGGCGCTGCCGCGCCGTGGGGCAACGAAAGCTGACCAGCGTTGCGAGACTAACGAATGGAGTGACCGTGATCGCCGACGTCCTGGCCGACACGACCGCCCGCATGGACCGTGCCGTGGAGGCAGCGAAGGATGACTTCGCCACCGTCCGCACCGGACGCGCGAACCCGCAGCTGTTTCAGAAGATCCTGGTCGACTACTACGGCTCACCGACGCCGCTGGCCCAGCTCGCGTCGCTGAACACGCCGGAGGCTCGCATGCTCGTCGTGACGCCGTACGACAAGTCGGCGCTGAAGGCGATCGAACAGGCGATCCGCGACACTCCGAACCTCGGAGCGAACCCGAGCAACGACGGCAACATCGTGCGGGTGACCATGCCGGAGCTCACCGCCGAGCGTCGCAAAGAGTACGTCAAACTCGTCCGCAGCAAGGGCGAGGATGCCAAAGTGCATCTGCGTGGGATCCGCCGCAAGTCCAAGGACGAGCTCGACAGCCTCAAGAGTGAGGTCGGCGAGGACGAGTTGGTGCGCGCGGAGAAGGAGCTCGACGCGATCACGCGTTCGCACGTCGATGACATCGATGAGGCTCTGAAGCGCAAAGAGGCCGAGCTCCTCGAGGTCTGAGGACTGCCCATGACCGACTCAGCAGGCGAACCGTCCGCACCGCGTGATCCCGCAGCAGCGGGTACGCCGGATGGTTCGCCGACGCAAGCGGCAGCGCACCACCACAACTCGGCGGAGTTCGACGACGGTTCGAGCTTTCAGGCTCATGTTCGCGCCGCCCGTAGCGAGTTCGAACACCAGATCGACCGCGCGAAAGCCGACTTCGAGCAGGTCAACGACCGGATCAACGAGCGGACGGGGCGAAACCTGCTGCTCGCGATCCTCATCGGATTGGCGATCGGCGCCGTTGTGCTCGGTTCGCTGCTCTTCGTGAAGTGGCTGTTCCTCTTCTTTGCTGTCCCCGTGTGTGTGCTCGGCGTGTTCGAGTTCAGCCGAGCGTTGCAGACCGCGGGGCGTCGCGTCGACGTGATTCCGCAGATGGTGGTCGGCGGCATCCTGATGCTGTCGGGTTACTTCCTGGGGCATTGGACGCACTGGGTGATCACATTCGCCTGCGTCGCTGCTCTGATCGTGTGGCGTCTCGTCGTGCAAATGGCTGTCCGCGACGGCCGCCGATACGGAGACGTGCTGAACGACGTCCTGGTGGCTGGATTCATCGCCATCTACGTGTCGTTCCTCGCCAGCCTCACCCTGGTTCTGCTCCGGCAGGAACAGGGGGAGTACTGGCTGCTGGGCATGGTCGTCGCGGTCGTCGCGGCCGACACCGGTGCATATGCGAGTGGCCTCGCCTTCGGGAAACATCCGATGGCCCCGCGCATCAGTCCGAAGAAGACCTGGGAGGGGTTTGCGGGAGGAGCGCTGGCCACGATGGCGATCGCCGCCGCGTACAGCCATTTCGTCCTGCACGTGCCGTGGTGGATCGGCACCATCTTCGGCGCCGTGATCCTCGGCTGCGCGACGGTGGGCGACCTCGGCGAGTCGATGATCAAGCGTGACCTCGGCATCAAGGACATGAGTTCCTGGTTGCCCGGGCACGGCGGCGTGCTCGACCGGCTCGACTCGATCCTGCCCTCCGCCGCAGGCGCGCTCGCCCTGTACTTCCTGTTCTTTCCGATGGCGACCTTATGACCGATACCGCAACCACAGCAGCCGTCGCGGCCGATGCAAGCCCGTTCCCGCGTACTTCGGGGCGCGTCCGTGGCTACCGGCCTGACGATGTCGATGCGTTCCTCATTCGTGCTCGTGCCGCGTTCGAATCGTACGACGCTCCGGGTGGTGCTGACATCGGCTCCGCTACCGTGCGTACGGTGGCTTTCCCGCTCGTGCGGCACGGCTACCAGGTGTCCTCGGTCGACGCGGCTTTGAGTCGCATCGAGGACGCCTTCGCGGCGCGAGAGCGCGAGCGTGCGCTCTCGCAGGCCGGCGCCCGTGCGTGGGTGGGACAGTCGCGTCAGCTTGCCCAGGAGGTCCTCGATCGCCTCACTCGTCCGAGACGACACCGCTTCCGTCGTGTCGGTCTGCTGCGCTTCGGCTACCGCGTCGACGAAGTGGATCTCGTGGCGGACAAGCTCGCCCGCTTTTTCGAGGAGGGGGAGCCGGTGCGCCCGGATCAGGTGCGTTCGGTCGCATTCCGCATGCAGCGGCGCGGCTACAGTGAGGCACAGGTGGATGCCGTTCTCGATGCCACCGTCGAAGTGATGTTGGCCGTCGTCTGACATGCCGCATGACATGACTCGACCGGCTGGGTAGAATCGGGACCACTGTGACTCCCGATGCCGATCTGACTCCGACCGACAACCGCCCACTTCGGCGCGATGTCGAGGTGCGTCGCGCGGCGACTCGGCCGGCGCACGAGCCGCGTCGTTGGTCCCGTCGACGTGGCGCGATGAGCGTTTTCGCCGTGTTGGCGGTATTGGCCTTCGGCGCGGCGTATGTCGGCCCGCTCACCGCGAGCGGCACTCCTGCGCAGGCTTCGGAGTTGGACCCGGTGTCGCTGTACGCCTCCACGATCGCCGATGCGCAGGCCTATCTGGCGGCGTCCGGTAGTGCGGAACAGAAGCAGACGAGCGGCCTGGGGCGCGATGAGATCGTCTACTCGGTCTATGTGACGCCGACCCCCACCCCGACCCCGACCAAGTCCTTGGTGGCATCCGGCTCGTGGTCGCCGCCGTTCGTCGCTCCCGATCCGGGAACGGCGCAGGCGATCGCCTACGGGATGGTGCGTGAACGTGGCTGGGGGGATGACGAGTACTCGTGCCTCGTCGCTCTCTGGAACAAGGAGTCGGGCTGGCGAGTGGGTGCGTACAACGCCAGCAGCGGTGCCTACGGCATCCCGCAGGCGCTCCCCGGCAACAAGATGGCCTCGGCCGGAGCCGACTGGGAGACCAACCCTGCGACGCAGATCACGTGGGGGCTCGGCTATATCTCCGGTCGCTACGGAACGCCCTGCGGCGCATGGGGGCACTCGCAGGCCAAGGGCTGGTACTGAGCGCATGCCGCGCGCGAACCGGCGCCGGCCGGAATCCGCGGACGAGTCGTTCGACAGGCTGCTGAGCGGGTGGAAGCGCACCGAGACCCGTCGCGGAGTGTCATGGACGGTGCAACCGGTCGGGGCTGCACAGGCGCAGAAATCCTACATCTGCCCCGGGTGTGGGCGGAGCATCCCGCCGAGCACCGCTCACGTCGTCGTGTGGCGGGCCGACGGCGTGCTGGGTGATGCCGCCGATCTGGCCGCTCGGCGGCACTGGCACACGGCTTGCTGGAGAATCGGTTGATGGAGATCCGCGGACCGGTGCTGCTTCCCGCCCACCGCGAGGACGTCGAACTGCACACCCTGGACGGGCTCACACTGGTGGGAGAGCTGGCGACACCGATCGAGCATGCGCCGGTCGCAACGCTCGTCACGCTGCATCCGCTACCGACGGCCGGCGGCTTCATGGACTCACACATCCTGCGTAAGGCCGCCGCCCGCCTTCCCGCCCTCGCGGACCTCGCGGTGCTGCGCTTCAACACCCGAGGTACGACATCGCCACGCGGCACGAGCGAGGGGGCGTTCGACGGGGGCGGGGCGGAGGCGTTCGACGTCGCTGCCGCGATGGAGTTCGTGCAGGATCGGGGCCTGCCGCATCCCTGGCTCGTGGGCTGGTCGTTCGGCACTGAGCTCGCCCTGAAGTACGGCAGAGACCACCCCGTCGACGGCATCGTTCTGCTCTCGCCGCCGCTGCACCGAACGACCGAGACAGAGATCGCGGCCTGGGCGGGCGAGCCTTGCGCCGTCGTCGTGCTGGTACCCGAGTTCGACGACTACCTGCGGCCCGACGAGGCGCGTCGGAGGTTTGCGCCGATCGAGCACGCCACGCTCATCCCCGTCGAGGGTGGCAGGCACCTCTGGGTGGGTGAAACCCAGACGCGACGTGTGCTGACTGAGATCGTGGCTGCCGTCAATCCCGACGCGTTGCCGCTGCCCACGGAATGGAACCAGGACTGATCACAATTCGTTCTGTCTCGGGATGAGCACCTGGCGGTAGATGATCAGGATGCTGGCGGCGACCGGGATCGCGATGAGCGCACCGAGAAGTCCCAGCAACGATCCGCCGGCGAGCGCCGCGATGACCACGACGGCTCCCGGCACCGAGACGGCACGGTTCATGATGCGCGGCGAAAGTACATATGCCTCCACCTGCATATAGATCGCGTACCAGATGAGGGCAACGAGCGCCGTCAGCGGTGACCCGAGCCCCGGGATCAAGCAGATGAGCACGATGATCGCGGAGCCGGTCAGCGTGCCCACGAGCGGGATCAGTGAGAAGAAGAAGGCGATGACGGCGAGCACCGCGGGGAACGGGGCCTTGATGATGGACAGGAAGATCGCGCTCAACACACCGTTGATGACGCCGAGCGATACCTGCCCCATGACGTAGTAGCCGACGGAGGCCGTGATCTGTTCAGACAGGTCGATGAACCGTGCCCGCTTGGATGCCGGCACCAGCTGGTAGACGGCCGCCTTGAGCGACGGCGTCGACGCCGTGAAGTAGATCGTCAGGATCAGCACGATCAGCGCACCGGTGAAGCCGGCGATCAGCGAGGCGCCGATGCCGAGGATGATGCTGCCGGCGGAGGTGCCGATCTGTGCGAAGTCGAGCGTGTTGAACCAGTCCGAGATATACGCGAACACCTGATCGACGTTGAGCGCGGGGAAAGTGCTGTGCAGCCAGTCGCTCACCGTCTCGACCGGATCCCATTCCTGATTCACGGCGCTCTGCACGAGCTTCTGGATCTGCGCGACCAGTTGAGCGATCTGGCCCACGAGCACGGGGATGACAATGAGGATGATGCCGGCGAACACCGCGAGCACGGCTGCGAATGTGATCAGCAGCGCTGCCCACCGGCGGAGTCCACGACGCTCCAGCCAACTGACGAGCGGATCGAGGCCGAGGGCCAGGAATAACGCCGTGCCGACGTACAGCAGGATCGTCGAGAGCGTCTGGACGCTGTCGATCAGCATGATGCCGAGGCCGACTCCCAGCGTGGCGATCAGCGCGGTGCGGAATGGATGCTGCAGCTTCACCCGGCCAGAATACGCACGCCAGACCGGGTTGTCCGGCAGGCCGTGCCCTCCCGGGCGACATTCAGCCGGATTTCGCTAACCTGGAGAGTCGGTAATGTGCTCCGCGACCCCCGACGGAGTGCAGGAAGGTGTCGTTCCGTGCGTTTCATCTGGGCTGTGACGGCCTTCGTGCTCGCCGCCCTCATGATCGGTGCCGGAATCGCGCAGCGCACGATCTTCCAGGGACCGAAGACCGAGAGCCAGTCGATCGCCGTCACCGGCGACGCGCCTTATCTGCTCATCGACGGTGCCGTGCTGCGCAGTCACGAGGGGTCGCAGACGCTGCGCGTGCAGGAGGACGGTACGATCTTCGCGGCCTACGGCCGCACGGCCGATCTCGAGGCCTGGCTGACGCCGTCGGACTACATCCACATCACGGAGGACAGCGGCGAGATCGCGTCCGACCGCGTGGCCGCGACGATCCCTCCGGCCGCCGACGCGGCTCCGCTCAGCCCCGTCGGCTCCGATCTCTGGCTCGATGAGTTCCAGCAGGATGATGTGCTCATCACCCCGTTGCAGTTGCCCGCCGACATGAGCTTGCTGGTCGCCACCGATGGCGTGAATCCCGCCCCGAGCAACTTGACGCTGTCGTGGCCGATCGGTGCCACGACGCCGTGGGCGGGGCCGCTCATCGTCGGCGGCAGCATCCTGCTGTTGGCCGGCATCGTGCTGTACATCCTTGGCGTGCGGCACGCGCGCCGTTCGCGGGGGCCACGGCGCAAGGGATTGCCGGTGCCGACCACCGAGCCTGTCGACGTCTCGGTGGAGGGCGAGGACAAGGGCGTCATCAGCGCGACACCGACCCGTCGGCAGCTCGCACGCGGTCGCCGCCCTTTCGTCGTCATACCCGCCGTCGCCGTCAGCGCACTGCTGTTCGCGGGCTGCTCGGCCGATGCGTGGCCGCAGTTCGGATCGACGCCGACGCCCTCATCCACGGCATCCGTCGTGGTCCCCGACGACCAGGGCAGTCCCGTCGTATCCCAAGCGCAGGCCGAACGGATCCTCGCACACGTCGCGGATCAGGTGGCGGATGCCGACGCGGCCTTCGACCCTGCCGCTGCCGCGACGCGCCTGGCGGGCTCCGCCTTGGCGGTGCGTGAGACCGACTACCGACTGAAGGACCTTACTCGTGCGCCTCTCACGAGGATCCCGGGCACGCCTGTGCGCGTCGTGCTGCCGGAGGCCTTCGACGAGTGGCCCCGCACCTTCTTCGCCGTCGTGGGGACCGGCGCATCGACCGCGGACGTGATCCTGACCCTCAGCCAGACCGATCCGTGGTCGCCCTACAAGGTGACGGCTGCGGCAGAACTCGTGGCGGATGCCAGCCTCAATCTCGCCCCCACCTACGTCGGCGCCGTGGCGATCGACCCGGATTCGCCGTTCCTGGTGCTGCCTCCGGGCGAAGTCGCAACCGCGTACGCGGACGTTCTCACCAACGGTGATGACAGCGAGTACTCCGGTCTCTTCGATGCGGAAAGCGATCCGTTCCGCACTCTCGTGGCCGAGAATCGCGCCGCCCGCATGGATTCGTTCAATCAGACCGGTGCGCAGACTGGAACGCTGTCGTTCGCAGCGAGCGCCGGTGAAGCCGAGCCTGTCTCGCTGGCGACCCTCGACTCCGGCGCGATCGTCGCCGTGACGGTCAACGAGACCGACACCGTCGCGCCGACGAACACGGACGCCGTCATCAAGGTCGACAACAACCCCGTGGTCCAGACCCTCACCGGCGTCACGCAGTCCTCAACTGGATTTACGACGACCTACCTCGACCAGCTCTTCTTCTTCGTGCCCGCGCAGAGCTCCAGTGAGCGCATTCAGCTGCTCGGGTACTCCTCCTCGATTCTCGATGCGAAGGTGGCCTCGTCGTGACCGATCCCACTCCCGGAGCCGTGCTGCGCGGCGCCGTCGACCTGTCTGCGTTGCGCTCCCGCGCGAACGCTCCCGCCGCGCAAGCTGCTGCACAGGGTGGTGGGCAGGGTGAGACCGCCCGCGCCGACGGCGCTGCCCCGCTTGTCTTCGACGTGACGGATGAATCGTTCGGTCAGGTGCTCGAACTGTCGCGGACGGTGCCGGTCGTCGTCGACCTGTGGGCGGAATGGTGCGGGCCCTGCAAGCAGCTGAGCCCGATCCTGGAGAAGGTCGTCACCGAGCTGGCGGGCAGACTCCTGCTCGCGAAGGTGGACGTCGACGCGAACCCGCAGCTGGCGCAGGGCTTCCGGGCGCAATCGATCCCGATGGTCGTCGCGCTCGTCGCCGGTCAGCCGGTGCCGCTGTTCACCGGGGCGGTGCCCGAGCAGCAGGTGCGCGAAGTGTTCGCCCAGTTGCTGCAGCTGGCCGCGCAGCACGGCGTCACCGGCACCGTGCCCGTTGGGGCGGCGTCCGACGACGCCGCAGAGGCGGCCGAACCTGCCCTGCCGCCGCTGCATCAGGAGGCCTTCGACGCGATCGAGGCAGGAGACTACGCCCGCGCCGTCACGGCCTACGAGGCCGCCCTGCAACAGGATCCTCGGGACGAGCAGGCTCGAGCCGGTCTCGGCCGGGTGCGGCTGCTGCAGCGTGTACAGAATCTCGATCTGCAGCAGGCACGGGATGCCGCGGCATCCGCCCCCCTCGACATCGACGCCCAGTTCGCGGTCGCCGACTTCGACATCGCGGGCGGCCACGTCGAGGACGCCTTTGCGCGCCTGCTCGACCTGTTCGCGCAGCTGCCCGCCGCCGATCGTGCCCCGGTGCGTGAGCGCCTGCTGGAGCTGTTCGGGCTCGTAGGCGACTCCGACGCGCGTGTGATTCGCGCCCGGGGGCGCCTGGCGAGCCTGCTGTTCTGACCCGGGTCAGCACGGTCCCCGGGTCAGGCCCTCTTTCCGAGCCAGAGCACGCCCAGGGGTGGCAGCACCATCGTCGCGCGGCCGCCTTCGTCGGCGTACACGGCGCCGAAGTTGCCGACGCCGGATCCGCCGTACGACTCGGCATCCGAGTTCAGCAGTTCTGCCCATTCACCGCCGCTCGGGAGGTCGATCGCGTAGTCGTGGACCGGGATGCCCGAGAAGTTGCACAGGACGACGACACAGCTGCCCTCGTGGTCGTATCGCGCCATCGCGATGACGTTCGGGTTCCACGTCGGGCCGCCCAGCCGTGCGAATGCGGTGCCGTCGCTGTCACGCTCCCACAGGGGGGGATTATCGCGGTACACGCGGTTCATCGCGCCGACGAATTCGAGAAGCTGACGGTGGGGGGGCTGGTCCAGGATCCACCAGTCCAGCCCCCGCGACTCCGACCACTCAGACAACTGCCCGAAGTCCTGGCCCATGAACAGCAACTGCTTGCCGGGGTGCCCCCACATGTAGCCGAGGAACGCGCGGGTGTTCGCGAGCTTCTGCCAGTGATCGCCGGGCATGCGGGTGAACAGCGTCCCCTTGCCGTGCACGACCTCGTCATGGCTGATCGGCAGGATGAAGTTCTCGCTGAAGGCGTAGACGAACGAGAACGACAACTCGCCCTCGTGGTACGAGCGATACATCGGATCGCGCTTGATGTACTCCAGAGAGTCGTTCATCCAGCCCATGTTCCACTTGAGGCCGAAGCCGAGCCCACCCCAGTTCGTGGGCGCCGTCACCCCCGAGTAGCTCGTGGACTCCTCGGCGATCATCGCGATGCCGGGGTAGCGCTTGTAGGCGGTCGCGTTGACCTCCTGCAGGAACCGGATGGCCTCCAGGTTCTCGCGCCCGCCATAGATGTTCGGCTCCCACTCGCCGTCGTTGCGCGAGTAGTCGAGGTAGAGCATCGAGGCCACGGCATCGACGCGCAGGCCGTCGACATGGAACTCCTCGAGCCAGTAGAGCGCGTTCGCCACGAGGAAGTTGCGCACCTCGTTGCGTCCATAGTCGAAGATCAGCGTGCCCCAGTCCTTGTGCTCGCCGCGGCGTGGATCGGGGTGCTCGTACAGCGCTTCACCGTCGAAGCGCGCGAGCGCGAAGGCGTCCTTCGGGAAGTGCCCCGGCACCCAGTCCATGATGACGCCGAAGCCCGCCTGGTGCAGGCGGTCGATCAGGTAGCGAAGATCGTCCGGTGTGCCGAACCGGCTCGTGGGCGCGTAGTAGCCGGAGACCTGGTAGCCCCACGAACCGCCGAACGGGTGCTCGGCCAGCGGCAGGAACTCGACGTGCGTGTAGCCGACTTCGGTGAGGTAGTCGATGAGTTGGTCAGCGGCGTCACGGTAGCCGAGCCCCGGCCGCCACGAGCCGAGGTGTACCTCGTAGGTCGACATCGGCTGCGAGAGCACGTCCTGGCTCGCGCGGCGCGCCAGCCATTCGTCATCTCCCCACGTGTAGTGACTCTCGGTGACGACGGACCCCGTCGACGGGGGCACCTCCGCCCACTGCGCCAGGGGGTCGGCCTTGAGGATCCACTCGCCCCAGCGCGTGAGGATCTCGTACTTGTACGTGGTGTCCACGCCAACGCCCGGGACGAACAACTCCCACACGCCGCTGGAGCCGAGGCTGCGCATCGAGTGCCCCTGCCCGTCCCATGAGTTGAAGTCGCCGACGACACGCACCGCGCGTGCGTTGGGGGCCCACACTGCGAACGAGACGCCGGTGACGCCGTCGTAGTGGTGCACATGCGCGCCGAGCACCCTCCAGAGCTGCTCGTGCCGACCCTCAGCGATGAGGTGGAGGTCGATGCCGCCGACCGTCGGCAGGTGGCGATACGGGTCGTCGACGCGGAAGGCGGGCCCGCCGTCGTACGTCGTGACGATGTCGTACGCGCGGGGCTGCTGCGCCGCAGTCCCCTCCCAGACACCGCTGCGCACGTGCGACAGGGCAATTTCGGCGCCGTCGGCGAGGACGGCGGTGACGGTGCGCGCAAGTGGCCGACGGGCACGGATCACCCAACTGCCGTCGGCCAACTGGTGCGGTCCGAGCACGTCGTGCGGTGCGTAGTACGACCCCGTCGCGACGGTGTCGAGGATCTCGTCGGAAATGGTGCTCATCGGGACTCCTTGACGTGCAGGACATGGACGGGCTCGAAGAACGCGTCGAGGCGGACGAAGTTGCTCTGGTTCCAGGTCCACTCGGCACCCGTGATGAGATCCTCGACGCGGTAGTCGTGACCCGCAGGGATGCCGAAGACGGAGCTGTCGATGTGGACGGTGGTCTGCCGAACCGAGTGCGGGTCGAGGTTCGCGACCACAATGATGGTGTCTGCCACCCCGGTCTCGCTGAGAGCGGCCGGTAGATGCTTGACGTAGACGAGGATCGCCCCATCGTCGCTCCAGTGCACCGTGAGGTTCCGCAGTTGGCGCAGCGCCGGGTGAGCGCGGCGGATCTCGTTGAGCCGGCGCAGGTAGGGGGCGAGCGAGTCGCCGGCGGCCTCCGCTCCCTCCCAATCGCGGAACTTGAACTCGTACTTCTCGTTGTCGATGTTCTCTTCCGACCCGGGCCGGGCGACGTTCTCGTAGAGCTCGTATCCCGCGTAGACGCCGTACGTGGCGCCCGCCGTCGCGGCGATCGCAGCGCGGATCTTGTAGGCGGGCCGACCGCCGTACTGCAGGTACTGCGTGAGGATGTCATGCGTATTGACGAAGAGGTTCGGGCGCATGAAGTCGGCCGTGTCGTGGGAGATCCAGGTCAGGAACTCCTCCAGTTCCGCCTTCGTGTTGCGCCAAGTGAAGTACGAATAGCTCTGCTGGAAGCCCGCCTGTGCGAGCGCCTGCAGGGGAGCGGGACGCGTGAACGCCTCGGCCAGGAAGATGACGTCGGGATCGTCCGCGCGCACGGTCGCGATCAGCCACTCCCAGAACTGCAGGGGCTTCGTGTGGGGGTTGTCCACGCGGAAGATCTTCACACCCTGCGCGACCCAGTAGCGCACGACTCTCAGGCACTCCGCGTAGATGCCTGCGGGGTCGTTGTCGAAGTTCAGCGGGTAGATGTCCTGATACTTCTTCGGCGGGTTCTCGGCGTACGCGATCGATCCGTCGGGCAGTGTTGTGAACCACTCCGGATGCTCGGTCACCCAAGGATGGTCCGGGGACGCCTGCAGCGCGAAGTCCAGGGCGACCTCCAGTCCATTGTTGTGAGCGGCGCGCACGAACGCGCGGAAGTCCCTCACGGTCCCGAGGTCGGGGTGGATGGCGTCGTGACCGCCCTCCGGCGAGCCGATGGCGTACGGCGATCCGGGGTCGCCGGGCTCGGCCGTGAGCGTGTTGTTGCGACCCTTGCGGTTGGTCGTACCGATCGGGTGGATCGGTGGCAGGTAGACGACGTCGAACCCCATCCCGGCCACGCCCGGCAAGCGCTTCATCGCGGTGCGGAAGGTTCCGCTCTTGACGGTGCCGTCCCGCAGCCTCTTCGCGCCTTCGGACCTCGGGAAGAACTCGTACCAGGCGCCGACGCCGGCCCGCTCACGTTCGACGAGCAGCTCCTGCGCGGGGCCCGCGGTGACCAGCGACGCGAGAGGTCGAGCGCGGAAGAACGCTGCGATCTCGGGGTCGCGCACGACCGTGAGGGCGTCGTCGTCCGAGGTCGCCGAGTCACGGAGGGCCTTGGCCGTCGCGGTGAGGGAACGCCGCTCGGCTGCGGGGCGGTCCCTCTCGCGGGATGCCGCGGTCAGCAGCAGCGCACCCATCTCTCGCATGAGAGGCACGTCCACACCCGCGGCGATCTTGAGGTCGGCGGCGTGCTCCCACGTCGCGAAGTCGTCGCTGAACGCCTCGAAGCGGAAGGACCATACGCCTTCTTCGTGCGGAGCCACCTCGACGGCCCAGCGATCGAAGCCGTCGCGCAGCGGCGTCAGGCGGTGCAGTGATTCGATACCCGAGGGAGAGGTGAGGCGCAGGTGCACTCCGATGAGGTCGTGCCCCTCGCGGAACGCCGTGACCGAGAACCGCACCGCCTCACCGGAGAACGCGGACGGACGGTGATAGAGGCCGCCGGGAACGGAGGGGAACGGCGACGTCATCGGGATGCGCCCCGCCCGTGTCGCCGAAGGGCCTCGCCAGAGCTTGGCGGGCCGCCGGGGAATCTCGGCGGTGCTTCGCAACGCGGGACCGGAGGTGTCGGAAGGAGCGGGGGAAGCGGAACGCGTCGTCGATGCCACGCTTCGAACCTACTCGGAATCAGATCACGCGGAACAGATGCAATGCCGTGTCAGTTATTGACACGGCGTCCCCGGGCGCGAAGACCCGCTCCTCGTCATCCGGGCGCTCGGGGATGCTCGACCACAGGGACACGTAACCGGTGACCCCCTCGATCCGTGGCAACGTCACCTCGACGGGCCGTTCGTTGCCGTGAACGATGAGAAGGATGCGGTTGGCTGCCTCACCGTTCGGCGTGGACCGGGCGTCATACTGGAGTGTGCGGTGGGACGGGTCCGTCCAGCGTTCGATCGACATCGTTTCGCCGTGCTCGTCGTACCAATCGATGACCGAAGAGTCGGGGACCTCGTAAGCGGCGTGGTCGAATCGTCGCGGCCGCAGGGCAGGATTTTCGTGGCGCAGCTTCACGAGCCGACGCGCATGGGCGAGCATGTCCTCCTGCCACGGCGTGAGCTCCCAGTTCAGCCATGTCAGGGGGGAATCATGGCAGTAGGCGTTGTTGTTGCCGCGCTGTGTCCGTCCGAGTTCATCACCCGACGTGATCATCGGCACTCCCGCGGACAGCAGGAGCGTTCCCAACAGATTCCGCATGGCTTTGCGGCGCTTCGACTGGATCACGGGGTCGTCGGTGGGACCTTCGGCGCCGTGGTTGAACGAGCGGTTGGTGTCGGCGCCGTCTCGGTTCTGCTCACCGTTGCCGAGATTGTGCTTGACGTCGTACGACACCAGGTCACGAAGCGTGAAGCCGTCGTGAGCGGTGACGAAGTTGACGCTCGCGAGGGGCCCGCGCTCCTCGCTGAACGTGTTCGACGATCCCGCCAAGCGTGTCGCGAAACCGGCGATGCCGACCGGCCACGTGCCGGCGCGGCGGGCGTAGTCGACGTCGCTCAACCAGAAGTTGCGCACCCGGTCGCGGTAGCGGTCGTTCCACTCCGACCAACCGTCGCCGAAATTGCCGGTCTGCCACCCGCCCATCCCGACGTCCCACGGCTCCGCGATCATCTTCACGTCGGCAAGGGCGGGGTCCTCGACGATGGCGCGCAGCAGGGGGTGGTCAGGGCTGAACGCGTGGTCGGCGCCCCGCCCGAGAGTGACCGCGAGGTCGAAGCGGAACCCGTCGATGTGCACCTCCTGCGCCCAGTAGCGCAACGACTCCAGCACGAGGCGGGATGCGGCATCCGTCGCCGTGTTGACCGAGTTGCCGCAGCCGGTGACGTCGATGTAGGCGCCGTCCCCGTGCTGCCGGTAGTACGCGCGGTTGTCGATGCCGCGGAAACTCGAACGCGGTCCGCCGATCTCGAGCTCGGAGGTGTGGTTGTAGACGACGTCGAGAATGATCTCCAGGCCCGCGGCGTGCAGTGCCCGCACCATCTGCTTGAACTCCCGCAGCACGGCGTCGGGCCCCGCGGCCACGGCTTCCGCCGTCGCATAGGGGGCGTGCGGGGCGAAGAATCCGAGGGAGTTGTACCCCCAGTAGTTCGTGAGTCCCTGCTGGAGCAGACGCGGTTCGGTCTCGAACGCGTGGATGGGGAGCAGCTCGACAGCGGAGACACCGAGCCGCAGCAGGTGCTCGATCATCGCGGGGTGCGCGAGACCGGCGTAGGTGCCGTGCAGGGCCGGAGGGATGAGCGGATGCCGCTTGGTGAGGCTCTTGAGATGGGCTTCGTAGATGACGGTGTGATCGAGCGGAGTGCGCGGGCGCTGTACTCCCTGCCAGTCGAAGGTGTCGTCCACGACCACGGAGCGCCACTGGCCGAGTCGCACAGGGACGAGGCCTTTCGCATACGGATCGATGAGCAGACTCTCGGGGTTGAACATGTGTCCGGCGCCCACGGGGCCGTCCACACGCAGGGCGTAGCGGGTGCCCGGGCGGAGGTCTGCGCTGCTGACCTCCCACACGCCACCTCCCGCCGGTGTCAGCGGAAGCGTCGCCGTGATCCAGTCGAGGTCGACAGCGTCGAAGAGGACGAGCTCGACGCTCGTGGCCCCCTCCGACCAGACACGGATCGTGCCGCAATCCGTGCCGATGGTGACTCCGAGGCCGTCGAGCGCCGGGTTCAGGAAGCCCGGCGTCGTGACGGTTGTGGTGAGATCGGCGGGTGTGGGGCTCGGCTGCGGAGCAAGCATGCGATCTACAGTAGTAACGCGGCGCGCCGGCCGTTGCCACGCGGGGGGAGAGCGATGACGATCTACCTCGACCATGCGGCGTCCGCGCCGGTGCGGGACGCGGCTCGCGAGGCGTGGATAGCCGCATCCGCCGTGTCCGGAAACGCGTCGTCCGTGCACGCGGCGGGTCAGGGAGCCCGCCGATTGCTGGAGGAATCGCGCGAGCGTATCGCCGACGTGCTCGGCTGCGATCCGATCGAGGTCGTGCTGACGTCCGGCGGCACAGAGGCGGTCAACCTCGCGCTCAAGGGACTCTGGTGGGCGCGACCTTCTGGGAGCACAGCGATCGTACTCCCCGACGGCGAGCACCATGCGACGCTCGACACCGCCGCTTGGTTGCACGAGCAGGGCGCACAGCTGCGTCCTGTCGCGCTCAACGGGGTCGGGCGGATCGACCCCGTGGCCTTCGCCGCCGCTGCGACGACGCCGGACTCGGCAGCGCTTATGACAGCGCTCGTCGCCAACAACGAGGTCGGGACGGTGCAGGATGCCGTCGCGCTCGCCGCCGCCGCGGCATCCGCGGGGGTGCCGTTGCACCTCGACGCCGTCGGTGCGGTCGGGCACATCC
>NZ_JBASZT010000301.1:0-16059 GCF_049661145.1 Microbacterium sp. | reverse complement strand
TCGCCCGTGCGGGCGTCGAGCACGTGGTGAAGGCCGCCGCCGTCGGCGCCCGGCCACGCCCGCCGGTTCGTCGCCGAGGCGCACAGCGCGGCATCCGTCACCTGCCACACTCCGATCGCCCGCCGCGGATCGTACGGGTGCTCCAGCGCGATGCGCTCGGTGACCCCGGACGCCACCAGATCGCCGCTCGCGTCCACAGTGACCGGGCCGGTGTCGTGTCGGCGGAGCTCGGCGAGCACGAGGTCGACGAGCCGGCCCTTGCCTACGGCGCCGACGTCGATCGTCGCTGGCTCGCGCAGGCGCAGGATGCCGTCGTCCCACCGCAGCACCTCGCGCCAGTCGGCCGTGGCCGGCGCGGGGCCCTCGTCGATGAAGCGGTACGCGGCGTCGTAGCCGCGACGGGCGAGGACGTCTCCGACGAGCGGATTGACGGCGCCGTCGGTGGCCGCCGACAGCGCCGTGTACAGGTCGAGCATCAGCTCGGCATCCGTGGCATCGGTCTCGTTCACGGGTACAGTCGCCTTGGGCTCCGAGGCCAATCGGGAGACGAGCGAGTCGGCGCGGAACCGCGACCAGACACGGTCAAAGCCGTCGATGACCGCGGTGACAGCGTCTCGCGCAGCACCATCGAGCGGGGCGGCGGTGTCGATCCGCCAGCTCGTGCCGATCGCAGCGAACTCCCAGCGCGAGCCGGCCACCGCGGGCGCCGACCCGGGCATCACGCCGCCGCTTCGGCCTTGATCGCGTCGATCGCCTCGTTGAACCCGCCGCTCGTGAGGGAGGATCCTGCGACGCGAGAGACGGAGATGTCGTCGAGGTTCTTGCCGACGACGACCTCCTCGATGCCGCTGATGAACTCGCTCTGGTACTGCTCCGATTCCCGCTTCGACGGGTCTCCGGTGACGTCGACCGACGTGACGACATCCTGCTCGAGGGTGACCGTGACGCTGATCGTCTCGACCGACTCGGGGGTCGCATACGAGCCCTCCGCCGTGTACGTTCCGTCGGTGTAGACGCCACCCGTTGCCGCGCCGGACCCCGACTCGGACGATTCCGATGACGGAGACGACCCGGTCGCCGACGACGGCGTCTCGCCCGTCGTCGGTCCCGCGCTCTCCGCCACGGCGCCAGCCGCGCAGCCTGCCAAGACGGCGATGCCGAGGATGGATGCCGCGGCGGCGCCCGCGCGCGACGGTCCGGGTACGGCGGTGGTGTGGATCATGATGGTCCTCCTGCTGTCGAGCCCAGCCGATCCCAGTGGATCGCGGGGGCAGGATCAACGCTAGCCGCGGCGAGCGCAGTACGGCCCGGCGCGACTTATGCATTAGCTCAGGATCACGTGGATCCCGAGGCACCTCGGCTTCGCTTGCGACACGCCAACGATCGCGGCCCGGTCAGCCTTTCAAGGGCGCTGCCGCACCGCACCCGCCCGCCGCAGGGCCTTCAACCCCTCGACGGCCAGGAACACCACGACCGACATGCCGATCGGGAGGAGCCACCCGACGGCATCCAGCGGTTCGGAGCCGAACAGGCCGTTCATGAACGGCAGGTAGGTGTAGAGCAGTTGCAGGACGATGAGCGCGAGCGCCGACCACCAGATCACCGGATTGCCGCGCAGCACATCGGTCGTGAGGCTCGAGCGCGACAAGAACCGGCAGTTCAGCAGGAACGCGAGCTGCCCGAGCGCGAGCATCGTCACGGCCTCGGTGCGGGCGACGCCGAGGTCGGTGCCGCGGCCGAGCGAGAGTGCGAAAACGGCGAGGGTGGCTCCACCGATGAGCAGCGACACCACGAGCACGAAGCCGAGCTCGCGCGCCGAGATGATCGAGCCGCCCGGCGCGCGCGGCGGTCGGGTCATGATGCCGCGCTCGGCGGGCTCGTAGGCGAGCGCGAGCGAGAGGGTGATCGCGGTGACCATGTTGACCCACAGCACCTGCACCGGTGTCAGCGGCAGCGTCAACCCGAACAGCACCGCCACGAGAATGACGAGCGATTGCGCACCGTTGGTCGGCAACAGGAAGACGACCGACTTGCGGAGGTTGTCGTAGATGCGGCGCCCCTCGCGGATGGCACTGCGGATCGTCGCGAAGTTGTCATCGGCGAGGACGATCTCGGCGGCCTCCTTCGTCGCCTCGGTGCCCTTGATCCCCATGGCGATGCCGACGTCGGCGCGCGTGAGCGCGGGCGCATCATTGACCCCGTCGCCGGTCATCGCAACGACCTCGCCGTGCGACTGCAACGCCCGGACGATGCGGATCTTGTGCTCCGGGCTCGTCCGCGCGAAGACATCGACGCCCTGCACGACCGCTTTCAGCTGCTCCTGGCTGAGCGCCTCGAGTTCGCCGCCGGTGAGAACGGGAGGGCCGGCGGGTCCGTCGGCATCCCCCGCACCGAGGAGTCCCATCTCGCGGCTGATCGCGACGGCGGTACCGGCGTGGTCGCCGGTGATCATCTTCACACGGATGCCGGCGGCATGGCAGTCCGCGATCGCCTCGATCGCTTCGGGGCGAGGCGGGTCGACGATGCCCCACAGCCCCAGGAACTCGAGATCAACGAGGTCTTCCTGCCCGACTTCGCCTGACCGAGTGGCCTTGCGGGCCGCGGCGAGCACGCGCAGTCCCTGGCCGCTGAGGTCGTCGATCGCCGCGTTCCATAGGGTGCGGTCGACCGGCTCGGAGCCACTGCGTCCGCGTTGGGTCAGGGAGCGCTCGAGCAGTCGGTCCGGAGCGCCCTTGACGAGGATCGCCCGGGACCCGTCGACGGCCTCGTTCAAGGTGGCCATGAACTTGTTGGCGGAATCGAAAGGAACGACGGCGAGGCGCTTGGTGTCGGCATCCGTCGCTCCGCCCTTCATCGCGACGACACGCAACGCTCCCTCTGTCGGCTCGCCCACCAGGTGCCAGCCGCCATCGGCATCGCTCGTGAGCTCGGCGTCGTTGCAGAGGTCGGCGACGGCGAGGACCGCGGCGAGGTCCCCACCACCGGCGGGCTCGATCCCGCCGTGCGGCTGGTAGCCGAGCCCCGACACTTCATACGCGCCGGCGGGAGTGACGATGCGGCGGACCGTCATCTCGTTCTTCGTGAGCGTTCCCGTCTTGTCGGAGCAGATCGTCGTGACCGATCCCAGCGCCTCGACGGCGGGGAGTTTGCGGGTGATGGCGTTGCGGCGGGCCATCTGCTGCACGCCGATCGCGAGCGTGATCGTCACGAGCGCAGGAAGGCCTTCGGGGATCGCGGCGACGGCGAACCCGATCGTCGCGGAGATCAACTCGGGCAACGGCATCTGGTGCAGGTAGCGGCCGATGAGCATCATGACCAGCGCCATGCCGAGGATGACGAGCGTCAGCACCTTTCCGAAGCCGTCGAGTTGCTTCGTGAGCGGTGTGTCGAGCGAGCCGGCCTCGCCGACGAGCGCCTGGATCCTGCCGATCTCGGTGCTCGCGCCGGTGGCGGTGACGACCCCGAGCCCCTGGCCCGCCGACACGATGGTCCCCGAGAACGCCATCGATGCCCGGTCGCCGACCCCGGCATCCGGGTCGACGGATGCCGTCTGCTTCGACGACGGCACGGACTCGCCGGTGAGGGCGGCTTCCTCGATGCGCAGCTGCGTCGCCTCGACGAGGCGCACGTCGGCGGGGACCTTGTCGCCAGGCATCAGGCGCACGAGGTCCCCCGGGACGAGATCCGCGGCGGGGACGGTGCTCCACCCGCCGTCGCGGCGGACAGTGGCGTCGGCAGATAGCATGCCGCGGATGCCGGCGAGCGCCTTCTCGGCCCGGCCCTCCTGCACGTAGCCGATGACCGCGTTGATGACCGCAACCGAGATGATGACCCAGAAGTCCAGCCAGTCCGCCATGACGGCCTTGATCGCCGCCGCGCCCAGCAGGATGTAGATGAGAGTGTCGTTGAAGTGGGAGAGGAACCGCACCCACGCGGGTGCGTGCTTGGGTTCCGGCAGCAGGTTGGGGCCGACGGCGTCCAGACGTGCGGCGGCGTCGGCGGCGGTCAGGCCGTCGGCTCCGACGCGGAGCTCGCGCTGGACGTCTCCCGCGTCCTGGCTGTGCGGACGCGCGACTGTGAGGGCGGCGTCGGTGAGGGATGCGGCCATGAGCCGAATCTACGGCATGCGACTGCCGGGGCCGACGCAGCTCCGCCGGAGATTGGGGAAGCCGCGCGGAGGCTCAGGCGGCGCCGTCGAACATGCTTGTGACCGAGCCGTCCTCGAAGACCTCACGGATCGCGCGGGCCAGCAGCGGTGCAATCGGCAGGATCGTGAGGCCAGGAAAGCGCTTCTCGGGTGGCAGTGGAATCGTGTCGGTGACGACGACCTCGTCGATCGACTCGTCCTGCAGACGCTCGGCCGCGGGGTCGGAGAAGATCGCGTGGGTGGCGGCCACGATGACGCGCTCGGCGCCATTGGCCTTCAGCGCCTGCGCTGCTTTCACGATCGTGCCGCCCGTGTCGATCATGTCGTCCACGAGCAGGCACACGCGCCCCGCGACATGACCGACGATCTCGTTCACCGTGACCTGGTTCGCCACATTCGGATCGCGGCGCTTGTGGATGATCGCGAGCGGGGCACCGAGCGAGTCCGACCACTGGTCGGCCACGCGCACGCGGCCCGTGTCGGGCGAGACCACCGTGAGCCTCGCGCGATCCTCCGCCGACAGACTGTCTTCGAAGTACTCCAGCAGCACGGGCTTGGCGAACAGGTGGTCGACGGGTCCATCGAAGAAACCCTGGATCTGCGCCGCGTGCAGGTCGACGCTCATGACGCGGTCGGCGCCGGCGGTCCTGAACAGGTCGGCGACCAGGCGCGCGCTGATCGGCTCGCGCCCGCGGCCCTTCTTGTCCTGGCGCGAATACGGATAGTACGGCGCGACGACGGTGATCCGCTTCGCCGAGGCGCGCTTCGCGGCATCCAGCATGATGAGCGTCTCCATGAGCCACTCGTTGACCGGCGGACCGAACGACTGGATGAGAAACGCGTCGCACCCGCGGATCGAGACTTCGAAGCGCGTCAGAATCTCGCCGGAGGCGAAAGTGCGATGTTCGGTCGGAACGAGCTCGGTGCCCAAGCAGTCGGCCACCTCGGCGGAAAGCGTGGGGTGCGAGCTGCCGCTGGCGACCACCAGGCGCTTCTTGGTCTTGGCGACCAGGCCCGGCGCGATGCCGCGCTCGACGTCGAGATCAACCGTGTGCTTCTTGCGCGACATCGCCCTGTTCCTGTGCGGACCGGGCTCGGGCCGCAGCAGCAGCTGCGGCCGTGCCCGGTCGGTTGATCTCGACCCACCCCTGGACGTTGCGCTGCGGGGCGACGGTCAGTGCCAGCGCACCGGCGGGCACGTCCTTGCGGATCACAGCGCCGGCACCCGTCTTGGCGCCATCTCCGATCCTAACGGGCGCGACGAACACGTTGTGCGAGCCGGAGTGGACCTCATCGCCGATCTCGGTGCGATGCTTGGCGACGTCGTCGTAGTTGGCCGTGATCGCGCCGGCGCCGAGGTTCACACCGCGCCCGATCGTCGTGTCGCCGATGTAGGACAGGTGCGGCACCTTGCTGCCTTCGCCGATCGTGGAGTTCTTCGTCTCGACGAACGTGCCGATCTTGCCATCGGCGGCGAGGTGCGTGCCCGGACGCAGGTACGCGAACGGGCCGACCGTCGCGCCCGCGCCGACGACGGCGAGGGTCGCATCGGTGCGGCGGACGACGGCGTCCTCGCCGACTTCGCAGTCGACGAGCGTCGTGTCGGGACCGATCGTGGCGCCGCTCGCGACGGCCGTCGCGCGCAGGATGTGCGTGTTCGGCAGCACCGTGACGTCGGGGGCGAGGGTCGCCGTCACGTCGATCCAGGTCGTCCCGGGGTCCTGGATCGTCGCCCCTTCGAGCTGCCAGCGCCGCACGGTGCGGGCGTTGAGCAGTCGCCCGGCCTCGGCGAGTTGCACGCGGTCGTTCACACCCAGCGTGAGGGCAACGTCGCTGACGACGGATGCCGACACGGCGAGCCTGTCGCGGCGGGCCAGCGCGATGACGTCGGTGAGGTACTTTTCGCCCTGAGCGTTGTCGGTGCCCACCTCGGCGAGGTGCGCACGCAGCGGGGCGGAACGGAACACGTAGACGCCCGCGTTGATCTCGGTGACGGCGGCCTCGGCATCCGTCGCGTCCTTCTGCTCGACGATGCGCTCGACGGCACCGTCCGCGCCGCGGATGACGCGGCCGTAGCCGGTCGCGTCGGGCACGACCGCCGACAGCAGCGTGACGGCGGCGCCCGAAGCGCGGTGGTCGCGCACGAGGGCGGTGAGGGTGTCGGCATCGAGCAGCGGCACGTCGCCCGAGAGGACGAGCACGTCGCCGTCGAAGCCTTCGGCCGCGGCGAGCGCGACCTCGACGGCGCGTCCGGTGCCGGGGATCTCGTCCTGGTCGACGACGACGACCTCGTCGGCGATGCCCGTGACGGCCTCGGCAACCTGGTCTCGACCATGCCGGACGACGACGAACACGCGGCCGGGGGCGAGGTCACGCGCCGTGTCGAGGACATGGCCCACCAGCGGGCGCCCGCCGATGCGGTGCAGCACCTTGGGAAGAGCGGAGCGCATGCGGGTGCCCTGACCGGCGGCAAGGATGACGACGGCGAGCGAGGCGTCCAGCGTGTTGTCTGTCATGCTCCGCCGCCAGGATTCGAACCTGGGCCTCACAGCTCCAAAGGCTGTCGTGCTGCCGTTACACCACGGCGGATCGCGCGCCGGTTCGACGACACGGCATGCGGCATCCAGTCTGCCATGGCGGGGGCTGCGGGCGTTCTGCTGTCAGCCGGCCACGGCGCGCGGCACCTCGGGCGGGACGGCGGCGAGCAATCGGCGGGTGTAGTCGTCCTGCGGGTCGGCGAACAGCCGAGGGGCGGGTGCCGCCTCGACGACTCTGCCGCCGCGGAGCACGACGACCTCGTGGCTCATCTCCTGCACGATCGCGAGATCGTGGGCGATGAACAAGTAGGTGAGGTCCTGCTCCTCCTGCAGGTGTCGCAGCAACGCGAGAACGCGCGCCTGGACCGAGACGTCGAGCGACGCGGTGGCTTCGTCGAGGATGATGAGTTCGGGTTCGAGGGCGAGAGCGCGCGCGATCGACACGCGCTGGCGCTGGCCGCCCGACAGCTCGTGCGGGTACCGCTGCGTGAACCCGCGCGGCAGGCCCACCTGGTCCAACAGCTCGCCGATGCGCGCGGCGCGGCGGTGCACCCGAAGCGGTTCCTCCAGCGCATCGCCGACGCTGCGACGCGGATCGAGCGACGCGAACGGGTCCTGGAACACCATCGCGATCCGCCTGCGATCGGGGCGCCGCATGCGGAACACGTCCGTTCCGGAGATCGTGGCCGTCCCCGCGTGGGGTGCGACCAGACGCGTCAGCGCGTTCGCGATCGTGGACTTACCCGAACCCGACTCGCCGACCAGCGCCGTCGTCGTCCCGCGGCGCACGCCGAAGGACACGTCCTCGACCGCGTGCACCACGCGCCGGACCGTGGGGGTGGAGATGTTGAAGCGCACGTCGAGGCTGTCGACCTGCAGGAGCGGATCCGCCTCGGCAGGTGCCTCGCGGCCACCGCCGGAGACGAGCCGAGGGCGGGCCCGCAGCAGTTCGCGCGTGTAGTCGTGCTCGGGTCGCGCATACAGGTCGCCGATCGCCCGGTGCTCCACGGGAGCGCCGTCGCGCAGCACGATCACCTCGTCTGCGACCTGCCCGATGACGCCCAGGTCATGGCTGATCCACACGACCGCCGTGCCCCGTTCCCGCTGCAGCTCTCGCACGAGCTCGATGATCTGCGCCTGCGTGGTGACATCGAGCGCCGTCGTCGGCTCGTCCGCGATCAGCAGGGCCGGGTCGCACGCGAGCGCGATCGCAATCATCGCCCGCTGGCGCTGCCCTCCGGAGAACTGGTGCGGGTAGGCGTCGACGCGCTCGGCGGGATCGGGGATGCCGACGGCGTCGAGAAGGTCGATCGCACGCACGCGGGCGGCGCGTCGGCCGAGTCCGCGATGGGCTTCGAGCGACTCCGTGATCTGACGCCCCACGGTCAGGAAGGGGTTGAGCGAGGTCGACGGGTCTTGGAAGACGAACCCGATCCGATCCCCGTGCACGCGCCGCAGGGCACGCTCGGACGCCCCCACAAGTTGTACCTCGTCGCCGGCGGTCAGAAAGCTCGTGCCGCTGACCCGTGCGCCGGGCACGTCGATCAGCCCGGTCGCGGCAAGCACCGTCATGGACTTCCCGGAGCCGGACTCCCCCACGATGCCGAGGGTCTGCTCGGCATCCACCGAGAAATCGACGCCCCGCACGATCTCCCGGCGCCCGACGGTGACGCGCAGATCGCCGACTCGCAGCACGCTCATCGGGACCGCCTCGCTTCGATCAGGGTGCGCTGGCGCGGGTCGAGGACGTCGCGCAGGCCGTCGCCGACGAGGTTGAAGGCGAGGGCGGTGACGAAGATCGCCGCCCCGGGGAACACGCTCATCCACCACGCCTGGGCGACGAAGCCCTGAGCGCTGAACAGCATGCCGCCCCAGGACGGCGCTGGGGGCTGGATCCCGAGCCCCAGGAACGACAGTGCGGCCTCCGACAGGATGGCGAAGGCGAGGGACAGCGAGGTCTGCACCACGAGAGGCCCCGCGATGTTGGGGAGCACGTGTCGCAGCAGGATCCACGTGCCCGGAGTTCCCATCGTCTGCGACACCTGAACGAACGGGGACGTCCGCACCGACAGCGCCGACGCGCGGGCGACGCGGGCGAAGATCGGGGTGTAGACGATTCCGATCGCGACCATCGTCGTCACCATCCCCGGCTGGAAGATCGCGACGATCGCGAGCGCGAGCAGCAGCACGGGGAAGGCGAACATGACGTCGACGATCCGCATGAGGACGGTGTCGGCGAGCCCGCCGCGGTAGCCCGCCACGGCACCGAGACCGACTCCGACCACGAGCGCGAACGCGACGGCCGCCGCGGCGATCGACAGCGAGGTGCCGCCGGCGAGCAGGACGCGCGAGAAGACGTCGCGACCGAGGTCATCGGTGCCGAACCAGTGCTGCCCGTCCGGCGGCCGGAGCGCACTGCCGACGTCGATGGCGTTGACTCCGTAGGGCGCGACCCAGGGGGCGAGCACAGCGAGCGCGACGACGATCGCGAGGACCGCACCGCTCGCGACCGTGAGCGGGTTGGCGGCCAGCAGACGCCACGCCGACAGCCTTGTCGTCGACTGTTCGGGCACGGGGACCTCGGCGGGGGCGGCGTTCACGGTCATGACAGACGGATCCTCGGGTCGGCGATCGCGTAGAGCACGTCGACGATCAGGTTCACGACGATGAACATGACCGCAACCAGCAGCACCGCCCCCTGGATGAGCGGATAGTCGCGAGCGGCGACGGCCTCGTATACGAGTCGGCCGAGGCCCGGCCACGCGAAGACCACCTCGACGACGACCACTCCCCCGAGGATCGTGGCGAGCTGGATGCCGGCGATCGTCAGCACGGGCACGAGCGCCCCGCGGACGATGTGGCGGGAGGTGACGACCCGGCGCGGCAACCCCTTCGACACCGCGGTGCGCACGTAGCCCGCGGATGCGACATCGATGACCGCCGCTCGGATGTAGCGCGTCATGATGGCCGCCGCGACGAGCCCGACGGTCAGCCCCGGCAGTGCGACCTGACGCAGCCACCGGCCCGGATCCTCGGTGATCGGCGCGTACCCGCTCGCGGGCAGGATGCCGAGGGTCACGGAGAACAGCGAGATGAGCAGCATCCCCAGCCAGAAGTCGGGGATGGACACTCCGAACTGGCTGGTGAGGCGGACGATGACATCGCTGACCCTGCCCTCGTGCAGCGCAGACCAGATCCCCGCAGGGATGGCGATGACGAGCGCGATCACGAGGCCCACCACCGCCAGCGAGACCGTCGCCGGCAACCGCTCCAGGAGCGTCGTCGCGACGGGCTGGCCGTTGCGGAAGCTGACGCCGAGATCGCCCGTGAGCGCTCTGCCGACGTACGTGAGGAACTGCTCGAGGAGAGGACGGTCGAGCCCGGATGCCGCACGAAGCGCCCGGTACGCCTCGTCGGTGTACCTGGTGCCCAGCGCGAGCCGCACGGGGTCGCCGGGCACCAGGTGGACGAGTGCGAACACCACGATGAGCACCCCCAGGAGCACGACCGCCGAGGAGAGGACACGCACACCGAGGAAGCGCAGCACGCGCGCGGGCTGGATTTTCATCGCTCTCCTCTCCCCGGGGGTCGTCGAGTGTGTCGAGTGCCGTCGTATGGGGTTCAGTCGTTCAAGGTGGTGTCGCGGAACCGGATCGCGCGATCGGCACGCGTCTCGTACCCGGTCACCTCCGGAGACCACACCTGGATGACCGACGGGTTGTACAGGTAGATGTAGCTCGCCTCGTCGGCGATGATCGTCGCCGCCTGCCCATACAGGTCCTTGCGCGCATCGGCATCCGTCTCGATCCGGCCGGCGTCGAGGAGCCGGTCGACCTCGGGGTTCGAGTAGCCCTGCGCATTGCTGCCACCGTCGGTGTGGTGCTGTGAGTAATAGAAGTCGTCCGGATCGATGTTGCCGAGCCACCCCATCATCAGCATGTCGAAGTTGCCGCTGTTCTGTTCGTCCAGCCACGTCGAGAAGTCCGGCTGACGGATGCTCACCGTGATGCCGAGCGGTTCGAGCTCGGAAGCGATGATCTGGGCGGCGGTGACCGTCTCGGGATAGTCGCTCGTGGCGAGCATATCGATCGTGCCGCCGGTGACCCCGGCATCCGCCAGCAGGCTCTTCGCCTTGTCCAGATCGGTCGAGTACGTGTCGTACGGCGTGTACCAGAAGCTCTGCTCGGGGATCGCGAGCTGGTTCTGCGCCGCCGTCCCGTAGCTGACGGCTTGGACGATCGCGTCGCGGTCGATCGCGTAGGCGATCGCCTGGCGGACTCTGACGTCATTCCATGGCTCACGCCTCTCGTTGAGGGCGAGGTACCAGTAGTCGCTGGACGGGGTGAGCCCGAGAGTGACGGTGTCATCCCCCTCCAGCCGCTGCACCTGTTGCGTGGGCACGACGTCGGTCCAGTCGATGTCACCCGCCTTCAGCGCGGCCTGCGCGGTGGCGGGCTCGGAGATGAAGCGATACTCCACGCGGCCGAGCTTCGGCGCGCCGCCCCAGTAGTCGGGATTCGCGGCGAGCGTGATGTGATCGCCGGCCGCATACTCGCTCACCGAGAAGGGACCGGTCCCGACTGGCGCGGTGGTGATCTCGCCGGATTCCACGTTCTCCTTCTCGACGATCGCCATTCCCTTGAAGCCGCCGAGGTTCGACAGCAGGTTCGGCGTCGGCTGGGCGACCGTGATGACGACCGTGTCGTCGTCGGGAGCGGCGATGTCGGTGATCGCCGAGAACTTCCAGGCGTTGGACAGCTCCTCGTCGATGATGCGGGTGTAGGAGTACACGACGTCTTCGCTCGTGAACTCCGAACCGTCGTGGAAGGTCACGCCGTCGCGCAGATGGAAGGTCCACGTCAGCTGGTCGTCGCTGATGTCCCAGCTCTCGGCGAGGGCAGGCTGCATCTCGAGGTTCTCGTCGGGCTCGACGAGCGTGTCGAAGACGTTCTCGAGGACCTCGAACGAGAAGTATGAGCTCGTCTTCTGCGGATCGAGCTGGTCGGGCTCCCCGCCGATCGCGGCGATGAGCACGGGGCCGTCGGCGCCGCCGTCGGCGTCGTCGAGATCGACGGCCTCCCCGGCGGAGCACCCGGTGAGAACGAGTGCGGCGATCAGTGATGCGGCGACGAGGCCGGTGCGCATGTTCATAATGGGCCAATCGGGTTGGTGAACAGGTGCATCATTTTGATGATGATTCGATCAGTATGTGCGACCATGGACGCCAGGACAACCTCTCGGTGATTCCGAAACACGATCTTCACATTCCTCGTCGACACGCGCCGATAGGAGAGCACCTCCATGACCTTCACCGTCCTCGCCCGCGACCCTCGGTCGGGGTTGATCGGCGCCGCCACCGCCAGCAAGTCGCTCGCGGCGGGAAACGTGGTCCTGGGAATCGAGCCGCGAATCGGCGTGGTCGCGACTCAGGCGTGGACGAACGGTGCGCTCCGGCGACTGATGCTCGCCGAGCTCGAAGCGGGGCGCAGCGCCGAAGATGCCGTGGCGCGACTGCCCGAGTGGGATGCGCGCCCGGAGTTGCGACAGGTCGCCGCTCTGCCGGTGGCCGGTCCGCCGGCGGCGTGGACCGGAGCGGAGAACTCCGAATGGGCGGGGCACCTGTCGGCGACGAATGCCGTGGTCGCGGGCAACCTGCTCGCGGGCCCGGCGGTGCTGGACGCGATGATCGGTACCGTCGCGTCGGCGCCGGCGCTCGATGAGGACGTCATCGCCCCGGCGCTGTTCGCGCGCCACCTCGTCACGACGCTGGCGGCGGGTGAGGCCCGCGGCGGGGATGCGCGCGGCCGTCAGAGTGCAGCGGTGCTCGTCGCCACCGTCCGGGACAGTGGCGACGTGCGGCTGGACCTGCGCGTCGACGATCACGCCGACCCGCTCACGGAGCTGGAGCGGCTCGTCGGACTGCGCGCCGCCGACCTCGCGGCGAGCGTCAGCGCTCGAAGGGCGTGACGGCGCCGAGCACGATCGTGACCTCATCGTGCCCGTTGGCCCACCAGTGAGCAGTCGAGCAGCCGTACGTTACGGTGTCCCCCGCCCGCAGCACGACACGACGGTCGCCCTGCACGACCACCAGGACACCCGACTCGACCGTCACGGTCTCGGTTCCGATATGTCGGAACGGCCGATGCTCGTTGCTGAAGCCCGGGGGCAACGTCGAGCGGATCAGCTGCAGCATCGACTCCCCCCGCGGGGTGAGCAGTTCCCGCACTGCCCCGGCCCCGGCCGGCTCGTCCGCGGGAGACGGGATGCGGTGACGTTTTTCGGTCCTCACCACGGCGAGGTCGCCGACCGGCTCATCCAACAGCTGTCCGGCCGGTATGCCCAGAGCGGTCGCGAGGCGCTGGATCGACTGGAGCGACGGGTTGCCGAGTCCCCGTTCCAGTTCGCTGACGAGGCCGAAGCTGACACCAGCCTTCTCCGCCAGCGCCTGGACGCTCAGGCCCAGCCGCCGACGCGCCTCCCGGACCGCCGCTCCGAGCGTCTCGACCGCCCTGCTGTCCTCGGCGTCGACGCTTCGTGCCATGCGGCAACCATACCGGGAGCCCCGCCATCGCGCCGATCCCCGCGATAATGGACCGGTGACCAGCGAGCATGACGAAGTCGACCGTATCGTCAGCGCGTGGGTCACACAGCGGCCGGACCTGGACTTCTCGCCGCTTGAGGTGCTCTCCCGCGTCGATCGCCTGTCGCGCCACCTCGACCGGGCACGCCGCGAGGCGTTCCGCCGTAGCGACCTCGAACCGTGGGAGTGGGACGTGCTGTCGGCGCTGCGCCGCGCCGGCGAGCCGTATCAGCTGAGCCCCAAGCAACTGCTGCAGCAGACGCTCGTCTCCAGCGGCACCATGACCAACCGCATCGACCGGCTCGTCGGCCGGCGGCTGGTGCGGCGCGAAGCGGATCCCGCCGACGGGCGGAGCGTACTCGTGACGATCACCGACGATGGCAAGACGCGGGTGGATGCCGCAATCACGCGTCTCGTCGACGCCGAGGCCGTGCTCCTCGGCATCCTGTCCCGCGGTGACCGGGAACGCCTCGCGGGGCTCCTGCGCAAGCTCAGTCTGAGCTTCGACGCCTGACGGCTGACATCACGGGGCAGTAACCGGTTGAGACGAGCGCGACGGTACCACCCGGGTGAGCAGGAGAAGCGTGCGGTTCTGTGCGTGCGGGACGAGAACCCATTGGGCGTCGCCGCTGGACGCGAGCTCGGCACGCAGCGTGTCGGCCGTGATCGTCGTCCAATCCGACGCGAACCGCGCGGCGCGCAGCACGCGACCATTGCCGTCCTGCACTTCGTAGGCGCTGAACGATGCCCCGTCCGGTCCCGACGGGTAGTGGCGAGCGACGTAGCGGTGCGCACCGATCACGCGTTCCTCAGTGACGGGTTCCGCGGGCCGCGGCGCAGTGGCAGCGGGCTCCGAGTCGGTTGTGGCCGGAGCGTTCACCGTGACGACGCCGACACCGTCCGGCGCGAGCCGTTCCGCCAGCGCTGCAAGGGTCTGGGATCGGACGGCGGGGGTCAGATGCCCGAGCATGTGCGCGCAGACGAACCCAGCGATGCGGTCGGGGAGCTGGTCGAACACTTCTGGTACGGCGCCGGCGATGACGCTCACCCGGTCGGTGAGGTCGGCGTCGTCAGCGATACGGGCCAGCATCACGGCCCGCATCGTGAGGGACGGTTCGACCGCCACGATGCGCGCGCAGGTGGCTTGGGCGAGCTGCCGCACACCCAGGCCGCTGCCGGCGCCGAGGTCGAGCACGATGTCGTCGGGACCGCGGTCGCCGAACGCCGCCTCCAGTGCCGGGCGGAGCCGACGATGGGGCTCGTCCATGAACAAGTCGTGGAACTCCCCCATCCGGTCATATCCCGACCCGGGCGCGGTGGTGGCTGTTGTGGTGCCCGTGGTCACGAGTCGCCCCTCACGGCGTCGGCCTCGGCGCTGTGGATGCTGCCGCCACTGATGCTCGCGAAGTTGCCCTGCGCGTGCCCGACGACCTCCGTCTCCTCGACGACGAGCCCGTCGACGTCGAGCGTGCTCATGTCGTTCACGATCACGGCGGGACGCAGACGTGGACGTCGCTTCCACGCCTGCGTGAGCAGGCTCTCCATCAGCGTCGTCTTGCCGGAGCCGCGAAAGCCGTTCAGCACCGTCACCGCCACGCGCCGCTCGGCGGCGCGCTGCTGGGCGCGCTTGCGCGGATCGCCGCTGCGAGAAGGTCGTGCGTTCATCGTCGCTCCCATCCGAGATCGCATTCAGCGCCCCCAGGTCGACAACTCTATATGACAACAATTCTCACTTCCGACGGTGACCGATCAATGCGCCCCGGACGGAGCAGCCGCCCCGAACTCGGGCAGGTGGATGCGCTCGCCGCTGCGATTGAAGAGGGAGAGGATCTCGACCGGCTCGCGCCCGAGTGCGGCGATCCCGTGCGGCAGCCGGGTGTCGAACTCGGCGGCCTGGCCTGCCTCGAGGACGACCTCGCGATCGCCGACGACGACGCGGGCGCGGCCGCGCAGCACGTAGCACCACTCGTAGCCGTCGTGGGAACGCGTCTGGAGCGGCTCGTTCGTCGGCGTGAACGTCATCTTGAACGTCTGCACCGGCGCGTTCTCGGGCGACAGATACTCCACCGTGAGGTTTCCGAACCGGCGGGTGCGGGAACGGATGCGCGGGTCCGGCGCGGTCCACATGAGCAGATCATCGAGGCTGACGTGGAGCGCGCGAGTCACGGGGATGAGCAGTTCGAGATTCGGGGCGCGCTTGCCGGATTCGAGCCGAGACAGGGTCGAGGCGGAGATACCTGTGACCTCGGAGAGCGCCTCGAGGGTGAGGTCGCGCTTCAACCGCGCGGCGCGCAGGCGCGGCCCGACCTCGCGCAGAACGGCCTGCGTGAGGTCGGGCATGGACGTCATGGCTCCAGCCTATGAACGTGGAGCACATGGTCCTCGCGGATGCCGAGCTGCCCGCCCGGGCCGGTCAGCTCGGTCGCGACGAGGTCGTCGCGCACGGTCTCCCACTCCCCCAGTTCTTCATCGGTCAGGTGGAGCGAGGCCCGCGTCTCCTCCGGCGAGGGCAGCGTGAGGTCGACCGGATGGTCGAACTCGGGCATCCCCTGGTGCCACGACGGCACCGTCCAGTGCGAGACGACGAGCAGGTGCCCGCCGGGCCCGACCGCCCGCGCCGCGCGATACAGGATGCGCGCGCGCTCGCCCGGCACAGCGACGGGCGAGTGCAGGAACTGCGCCGACACCAGGTCATAGCGTCCGGGTGGGAAGTCTGCGCCGAGGTCGTACTGCGCGAACAGCGCCCGCGCCCGCAGCCCGAGCCGCGCGGCGTGAGCGCGCGCCCGCACGAGAGC
>NZ_JBASZT010000300.1:0-9923 GCF_049661145.1 Microbacterium sp. | reverse complement strand
GGCTGCGCCCCCGCGCGCACCGACAGCGCCTCGGCGGCACGGCCGTGCAGCAGGCGCAAACGCGCCAGCGGCAGCGTTCCCCCGACGACGGTCTGGACCAGCACGTGCGCGACCCGGACCGACTCGGCCTCGGTGACGGATGCCGCGACCGCGCCCGGCAGGGCGTTCCTCGCCGCCACGGGATCCACACCGGAGTCCGCCGCGGAGTCGGCCACCGCGCCCGATACCGCCAGCCCGGCACGCTCCGCCTCGATGATCGCCTGGGCCGTCTCGGCGACGGTGCGACCCGCGACCCGACGCAGCAGCTCGGCGTCGCTCTCACCGCCGAGCGCGACCAGCGCTTCGAGCACCTGCCGCGTCATCGCCCCCACGCCGGCCAGGCGTGACTCGACAGCATCCCGGAAATGCTCCACCTCGGCGGTTTCGTCCTCGAGTTCGGAACGCCGTACGGCAGCGGCTTCCTCGCTCCGCCCCTCGCTCCGGACAGGCACCGAGGCCGTCGTGACGCCACGTGACCGCGCCCCTCCGCGGCGCACCTCGTCGAGCAGTGCGCGGGTGGTCGGCAACGGCGCGATGCCGAGCTCGCTGTCGAGCACCTCGACAAGGCGCCGATACGCGGTGAAGGCTCCGGAACGATCGCCCTGCACTGCGAGCAGGCGGATCAGGTCCGCGTGCGCCGGCTCGGCCAGCGGATCTGCATCGACTCGGCGTCGGGCGTAACCGAGGGCATCCGCGAACCGCCCCGCGCGCTCGGCCTCGGTGACCAGCATGCCCAGCACGAGCGAGACGTCGTCGCGCAGACCAGCCGCTGTGGCGGCCTGCCACTGCTCGAACGGCGGCGCATCGCGCAGCGCGAACCCCTCGAGAAACCCCCCGCCGGCGGCACCGGCGGCGTCCGCCGCTCGTCGCCATCGTGCCGGATCGTCGGAGTCCACGTCGTCGCGGAACTCGGTCGCATCGCAACGGATGCCGGCGCGCGCAAGCGCGATGGTGTCACCGGCGACGACCAGCTGCGGGACGGCGCTCGCCGCGACCGACAGAGTGCGCCGCAGGACCGCACGCGCACGAACCCGATCGAGGTCTGGCCAGAGCAGCTCGCAGAGCGCATCCCTCGTCACCGGGCGCCCCGTGACGCTCACGTAAGCGAGCAGGGCCACGGCCTTGCGCGTGTCGAATCGCACGGCGACGCCGTCGGCGGACACCTGGGGCGCGCCGAACCAGCGCAGTTCGAGCATGACGCCACGGTAGCGCCCACCGTCACCGTTCGCACCCCGGCAGCGATAACCGTAACGCTGCCGGAACGCCGCTCTGCCACGCTCAGTGCATGTCTCGGGTCACGTCTACGTCCAGCCGCGCCGACCGGCGCACCGCGCGCCGCACCGCGCGGGCGGAACACACACCGATCGCTGAGCGCATCGCGATCGAGATCGACGCGGCCGATACCGTCCTCGACTACCTCGTCGGTGCCGCCGGCCCCGTGGAAGTCTCGGCGTTGCCGACGACACCGGCGACGGAGCGGATGCGAGCGCAAGGGGTCGCCCTGGTCGTCCCGCTCATCGCCAGCGGCGAGCTCGTCGGCATCCTTGCGCTCGGTCCACGACGCTCCGAGCGCGGCTACGCGCGCAGCGACCTGCGCCTGCTCGACGCCCTGGCGCGCTACGCCGCACCCGCCCTGCGGCTGGGTCAATTGATGCGCACGCAAGAGCAGCAGGCCCGGGACCGCGAGCGCATCGAGCAAGAGCTGCACGTGGCGCAGCTGATCCAGCAGCAGTTCCTTCCGACCGAGCTGCCGGACCTCGGCGGCTGGCACCTCGACGCCGTCTACCTTCCGGCGCGCACGGTGGGCGGCGACTTCTACGACGTCATCGATCTCGGCGCGGGGCGGGTGATGATCGTCACCGGCGACGTCACCGACAAGGGGGTGCCCGCAGCACTCGTCATGGCCAGCACCCACGCCTTGCTGCGCGCCGCCGCGGTGCAGGGCGTCGGTCCGGGCGAGGTGCTGCACCGTGTCAACAACCTGCTCGTGCCGCAGATCCCGGCGAACATGTTCGTCACGTGCCTCGCTCTCGTCCTCGACTTGGCCACAGGATCGATGACGTTCGCGAACGCCGGCCACAACCTTCCCTACATCCGCCGGCGGGACGGAGAAGTCGACCAGTTGTCGGCTCGCGGCATGCCGCTCGGGCTGCTGCCGGGCAGCCGTTACGACGAGGTGGCGACGACCGTCGCGCCGGGCGAACTGCTGCTGTTGTACAGCGACGGCATCACTGAACAACATGACGCGGTCGGCGAGATGTTCGACTATCCGCGCACCGAGGCCGTCGTGCGCGAGGCGACCGGCAGCAGCGACCTCGTGCGTCGGGTCACGGCGGCGCTCACGGCGTTCCAGGGTGAGGCGGAGCAGGAGGACGACATCACTCTCGTCGCGCTGCATCGGGGTGACTTCGGTGGCGACGAGCGCAGTGCCACTGCGACCGTGCGATTCGCCGTGCCGAGTGAGCTGGGCAACGAACGCGAAGTGATGGATCGGGTCGCGGCGGCGGTGGGATCGGCCCTGCCCGACGATCGACTCGACGCGCTGAAGACCGCGGTGAGCGAGACCGCGATGAACGCGATCGAGCACGGCAACCGTGCCAACCCGCGCCTCGACTGCGAAGTCGCCGTCCGGCGGACGGCCGAAGCGGTCGTCGTCGAGATCGGCGACTTCGGGCGCGGCCGCCAGTCCCCCGCCGACATCCCCGATCTCGACCTGAAACTCGCTGGCCTCCAGTCGGCGCGCGGCTGGGGACTGTTCCTCACCCGGAGCCTCGTCGATGACGTCGACGAACTCGCCGACGGCGATCGTCACATCGTGCGCCTCACCATGCGCACGACACTCCCAGAAGGGGACGCCCAATGAGCATCGAGACATCCACCGAGGTCATCGGCGACCGCGCGACGATCCGGATGACGGGCCGCGTCGACCGCGAGGCGCAAGCCGGCCTCGACGAGGCCTGGACGCAGGCGGCGTCCTCATCGCCGACCGACGTCGTGCTCGACTTCGCCGCCGTCGAATACATCAACTCCACGGGGATCGCCCTGATCGTCGGGTTGCTTTCTCGGGCCCGCGTCGCCGGCACCACGCTGCACGCGCGCGGCCTGACCCCGCACTACCGGCACATCTTCGAGATCACCCGCCTCAGCGACTTCATCGCCATCGACGAATCCGCTCGCTGACTCCCAGCGAGCCTAGACCGGAAGGAGAGTCCCATGCCTGTTCGTCCCGCCATCTTCACGACCACCGAGCTCGGCTCGGGCGCTGCCGCCCTGAGAATCGCCGGCGACATGACCAGCGCCTGCGAGCTGCCACTCATGACCGAACACGACCGATTGACGGATGCCGGGGCCACCCGCCTCATCCTCGACTTCGGCGCGCTCGACTACATGAACAGCGGCGGGATCGGCCTGCTCGTAACACTGCTCGTGCGGGCGCAGCGCCGCGGCCAGACAGTCGCCGCGGTCGGCCTGACCACGCACTACCGGCAGATTTTCCAGCTGACCCGACTCGACGAGGCGATCGGGCTGTATGACGACCTCGAGACGGCATTGAAGGTATGAGGTGGCCAAGATGAGCGGTGCGATGCCGGAGCCCCGGCCCACCGGCCCCGAAGACACCCGCCGCGTAGACGATGTCCACACGGAAGGGCGTTGGGCACAGCCGGTCGAGAGACTGCACGCAACCGGAGCACGCGACAAGGCGTTCAACCTCGAGGGCAAGCGCGTCGCCGGCCCGCACCAGGGGTTCGGCCGGCTGTGGGACCGCACCTTCACGATCGCGCTCGGCGACGCGATCACCCCCGAGGCGCTCGTCGCCGACTGGAAGGCGCACTTCGGCGAGTTCTGGCCGCGCGGCGCGGTGTTCCACTCGACGGCGACGATCCAGGCGGGCGACGTGACGCCTCTGACGACGGTCGGGCTGAGCACCGGCATCCTCGTCATGTACGAAGACGACACGTCGTTCTCGTACATCACGCCCGAGGGCCACATGTTCGGGGCGATGATCACCTTCTCCGCGGAGGAGGACGACGCCAGCGGCACGGTGGCGGAGATCCGGATGCTGCTGCGCCCGTACGACCCGGTGGTGCAGCTGATGTTCGGTTTCGGGGCGCGCAAAGAGGCCGAGCACTGGAAGCAGACGCTGCGCAATATCGCCGCCAAGCACGGCGTCACCGGGGTGGAGCCCACAGAGCGGTCGGTGTGCCTCGACCGACGGTTCATCTGGCGCAACTGGACGAACGTGTTCCGCGGCGTCGTCATCGGCAACGCAGTGCATGCGCTGAGACGGGGCTGAGGACGGGATGACGGTGACGGCAGGGGTCGGCAGGAGGATGGTGTGGCTGCGCCTTCTGCTGTGGGTGGGGGTCGCGGCGTACATCACCATTGCCACGGCGAGTCTCGTGTTGCTCGGCGAGCCGACACCGCTGATCGGATTCACCGGTTATCCCCTCGTCGGTGCGCTCATCCTCAGCACCCAACCGCGCAATGGCATGGGATGGCTGTTGTACGGCATGGGGCTGTCGATGATCGCTGGCACGGCGCTGAACCTGAGCGGGTCTCCCGCGGCCGAGGCGCTCGCCGGCTCGTTCGCCTGGCTGGGCTGGGGCGCGCTGCCGTTGTTCGCGCTGCTGTTCCCGTCCGGTCGCCCGCGGACCAGAGCAGGGCGGATGCTGCTGATCGCCTGCATCGTGCTGGTCGTGCTCGCGGCCGCCGCAATGCTCGTGCTCGACCGCCTCACGTCCGGGCGTGCGAACCCGTTTGCGGTGCCCCTCCTGCAGGATGCGGCTGCACTGTACATCGATGCCACCGTGATCGTTCCGTTCTTCGTGGTGCTCGTGGCTTCGGTGGTCGAGGTCGCCGTGCGCTGGACTCGTTCGAGCGGCTCGGAACGGCTTCAGTACAGATGGCTGTTCTTCGGGATCGGCGTGACGGTGCTCATCATGATCGGCACCGGACTCGGCGCCGCGCTCGTTCCCGACTCAACGGTGTTGCAGACGGCGCAGCAGTTCTCGGTCGTGGGCACGAACGCGATTCCGATCGCGATCTACATCGCTGTCAGTCGTCACGGGCTGTACGACATCGGGCGGGTCGTCTCGCGCACCATCGCGTACGCGCTCGTGCTACTGACGATCGTGGCGATCTACGCCGCGGTCGTCGTCGGCGTGGGGTCGCTCATGCCCGCCGACAACCCGCTGCCGGTCGCCGCGGCAACGCTCGTGGCGGCTGCCGCGTTTCTGCCGGTACTTCGCGTCGTGCAGCGCTGGCTCGACCGACGGTTCGACCGAGCGCGGTACAACGCCGAGCAGGTCGTCGACCGCTTCGGCGAGCGCCTGCAGACCGAGATCGACCCCGACGTCGCGGTGCCGGAACTCACCGGGGCGCTCGACCGGGCGCTGCAGCCGACCACGATCGGAGTGTGGGTGCGATGAGCGGCATCACGCGGAATGCAGCCGCTCCGTCGGCCGAGCGGCCGCGCTGGGCGTGGCTCGCGCACGTGGCCGGCGCGGTGTGCATCATCGGATCGGTGACGGCGATGTTCGTCCCCGCCGATCCGACTCAGCCACCACACGAAGCAACGTGGGGATCGCTCTACGCCACCATCGGGATCGGCGTGTTCTTTCTCGTCACCCTGTTCGGCGGATGGATGCTGGCGTGGCGACGGCCGCTCATCTCCCTCGGCTGGATCATGCTCGCGATACCGCTCACCTTCGCGATCCTGCCACCACTGCTTGTCGCCGGCGTCGCCCTCATCCCCGTGAACGAAGACCTCGCCGCCTGGTTCCTGCTCCTTGGTGGCGGCAACTCCGAGGCCAATATGGCGTGGGCGCTTCCGGTGGGCCTGCTCATGACGCAGCTTCCGCTGCGCTTTCCCACCGGTGAACCGCCCTCGCCGCGCTGGCGATGGTTCTCGTGGCTCACGGTCGTCGCGATCGCGTGGGCCATCGTGGCCGGCAGCACGTTCCCCGACGTCTCGACCGTCGGCTACGGCATCGCGAATCCGATCGTGCTGCCGTGGGGTGAGCTCGCGGGCCTGGCATATCTGCTGGTGTTCCTACCGCTCGGAGTTGCCATGGTGGGGTCCCTGGCATCGCTGTTCGTGCGATACCGGCACACAGACGCGATCGAGCGAGCTCAGTTGCGCTGGGTGTTCTTCGGCGCGGCCGTGCCGATCGTACTGTTGCTGACGAGTTGGGTCGGCAGCGCCACCGCGCCGACGGACGACTGGGTCCTCGCGCTGAGCACCGGAGTCGTCTCACTCAGCTACGCGTTCATCCCGGCATCCATCCTCGTCGCCGTCATGCGCTACGGGCTCTACTCCATCGACCGCATCATCTCCCGCGCGGTGTCGTACGCGATCGTCGTCATCGTGACGATCGGCATCTACGCGGGGCTCGTCGTCGGGCTGACGACACTGCTCCCGCGGCTGCCGTCGGTCGGGGTCGCGGTGGCGACCCTCGCCGCTGCCGCGGCGTTCCTGCCGCTGCTTCGCTGGGTGCGACGGGTCGTCGACCGCCGCTTCAACCGCTCGGCGTACGACGCGCAAACCGTCGTCGACGACTTCGGCCGCCACCTGCGCGACGGCGCGGACCCGCTCACAGCCGCGCCCGCACTGCTCGATGCCGTCGACGGCACGCTGCAACCGGCATCCGTCGGCCTGTGGGTCGCGAAAGGCGTGCAATGATCCGCCGCATCCTTATCTGGACACTCGTCGCGCTGTTCTTCGTGCTCGCCAGCCTGCCGATCTTGGTGGCGGCGGGCTCGAACTGGTACTGGGTCCTCACCGCGTGGAGCGGATTCCCGATCGTGGGCGCGGTCATTCTCACCGCACGCCCGCGCAACGGGGTCGGGCGTGTGCTCCTCGCCGTGGGCATGCTGTGGGGGTTGTACTGCGGGCTGTTCGTGTATGTCAGCCAAGCGGGCAGCTCCGCACCTCCGAGCATGACCGTCGTGACGAAACTCGTGGGGATGACGGTCTGGCCCCTCATCCCGCTCCTCGTGCTCGTCTTCCCGCGCGGACGCATCGAGACGCGCGCCGGACGCATCATCGCCTCTGCAACTGCAGCCGTCTTCGTCGCAGTCATCACCCTGACGGTCATCGACCCGGCGCCCGACGAGCTCACCGGTCAGGTCAGCCCCTGGGCGGTCTCGGCACTGCAACCGCTGGCAGATCTGCTGCTTCGCGGCAACGGTTTCCTGGTCATTCCGCTGCTGCTGGTGGTTTCTCTCCTCGAGCTCGGGGGGCGTTGGCGCCGCGCGGACGGTGCTGAACGCCTTCAGTTCCGGTGGTTCGCCTTCGGCGTCGGCATCGCCGCAGCAGCACTGGCGATCGGCCAAGTTCTTCCGGGCGACCAGCTGCCGCTGATCGTCAACATCCTGTTCTCCACCACGGTGAACGCGATCCCCGTCACAATCGGCATCGCGATCACGAGGTACGGGCTCTACGAGATCGGACGCGTCGTCTCGCGCACGGTATCGTACGTCGTCGTCACGGCCCTCGCCGTCGCGGTGTATGCGAGCGTCGTGACGTCGATCTCGCTGCTGCTCCCTCACCAGCCCGCGCTGCCGGTCGCGCTCGCAACACTCGCGGCGGCAGCCGCCTTCCTGCCCGCGCTGCGGTGGGTGCAGCACCGCCTCGACCGCGCCTTCGACCGCGAGCGCTACGACGCGCAACGCGTGGTCGAGGCATTCGGCGAGCACGTGCGCTCCGACGCCGACCCCGGCCGCGCCGCACCCGAGCTGCTGGAGTCGATCGACCGCACCCTGCAGCCCACGAGCGTCGGTGTGTGGACGAGGACGACACCATGACTTTTCCAGAGCCGGATGCCGAGGGTGTCGCCGTGCTGTGGCACTCCCTGCTGGTCGACGACCGGATGTGGGACGGGGTTGCACCGCACCTGGCCGCCACCCGCCGGCTCGTGCGGATCAGCGGTCCGGGGCACGTCGGCGGACCTCCGGCATCCCGGCACCTCTCGCTCGGCGACTGCGTCGCCCTCGCACTGCGCACCCTGGACGAGAGCGATGTACGCGGGCCCGTCGACTGGGTGGGCTCGGCGTGGGGCGGGCACGTCGGCATCCTCTTTGCGGCAACGCATCCCGAGCGCGTGCGCAGCCTCGTCGTGTGCAACGCGCCGTTGCGGCCACTCGCCCCGAAGGAGCGCGTGATGATGGCGGCCCTGCGCGGTGCATTCCGGGTGGTCGGTCCGCTGCCGCCGATCCGGCGGGTGATTGCCGAGAAGCTGCTGTCGCCGGCCTCACGCGCCGACCCCGCGGCCCGGGCGTACCTCGACGACTGCCTCGTGCGGGCCGATCGCACGGGCGTCGCTCGCGCGATCGGGGCGGTATCGCTACGGCGCCCCGACCTGGAACCGATGCTGCCGCGCATCGCCGCGCCCTCGCTGTGGGTGAACGCCGACGACGACGAGTTCTGGACCCCGGCGCAGTCAGCCGCGGTGACGGCGGCCCTGCCAGGAAGCCGCACTGTCACGGTGTCGTACACCCGTCACTTGACGCCGTTCGAGGCGCCGGAGGCTTCTGCCGCGCTCATCGGGGAGTTCTGGGCGGAGGCGAACGGATGAACGACACGGATGCCGTCGTGGTGGGCGCGGGGCTCAACGGCCTGGTCGCGGCGCTTGTGCTCGCCGGCGCCGGGCTTCGAGTGACGGTCGTCGAGGCGGCGGCACGCCCCGGCGGCGCTCTGCGCTCCGAGGAGTGCACGCTGCCTGGCTTCATCCACGACATCGGCGCCACCGTGCACGCCCTCGGGCTCGCCTCGCCCGCGCTGCGAGCGCTACGGAAGTCCTCCGGAAGCACCGAAACCGCGCGCTTCGTCCATCCGTCCATGCCGCTCGGTCATGCCGTCAACCCGGGGGCGTCCGTGCTCCTGCACCGGTCGCACCGGCACACCGCGACCGACCTCGGTCGCGACGGTGCCCGCTGGTCACGCACCGTCGGCAGTTTCGGCGCTCACTGGCCCGACCTTGCCGCATCCGTGCTCGACGTGACCCATCTGCCGCCGAGAGCCCCTCTCACCCTGGCGCGATTCGGGCTGTATGGCGCGCCGCCGGCGGCGCTGCTGGCCCGCGTCGTCTTTCAGGAGGAGCCCGCGCGCGCACTGTTCGCCGGCCTCGCGGCCCACTCGTTCCGGCCGCTGACCGCACCGGGATCGGCGGCGTTCGGCGTCGTGCTCGGCGCTCTCGCGCACGGCGTCGGTTGGCCCGTCGTCGAGGGCGGATCGGGTCGGCTCGTCGATGAGCTCGTCGCGCGCCTCCGCGCGCTCGGGGCTGAGGTCGTCACCGGCATGCGGGTCACCGACCTCGCCGAACTCCCGAGCGCGGAGATCACGATCCTCGACGTGGATGCCGGGCAGTTCGCGCGTATCGCAGGCGACCGACTGCCCTCGCGGTACCGACGACGGCTGCAGCGGTGGCGGTACGGTCCAGCCGCGTACAAGGTCGACTGGGCGCTGGACGGGCCGATCCCCTGGGCCGACCCGGCGCTCGCAGACGCCGGCACCGTCCATCTCGGCGGCGCGGCCGCGGAGGTCATCGCCTCCGAGGCGGCCGTTGCGGGCGGGAGAGTATCGTCCGAGCCGTACGTCCTGCTCGTGCAGGCCACCGTCGCCGACCCGTCGCGAGCTCCGGCCGGCAAGCACACCGGGTGGGCGTACATTCACGTGCCGAACGGGTGGACCGGCGACGCCACCGCCCTCATCGAGTCACGCATCGAGCACTTCGCACCCGGGTTTCGCGACCGCATCCTGGCGCGGCACGTCTGGACGCCGGCGGCGCTGGAGGCGTGGGATGCCGCCCTCGTCGGCGGCGACATCGGCGGCGGCACGAACGACCTGTGGCAGCTGCTGGCGCGCCCGCGGCTCTCGACGACGC